>NZ_JBEXUX010000069.1:0-51847 GCF_040629175.1 Embleya sp. NPDC005971
AGACCACGTTCCAGGAGGGCGGCGACACCCGGCCTCGCCAACACGTCGCGGGCCTGCCACGGGTGCGCCGGCAGGGCGACGTCGCCTCGGATCCGACCCGGCCGCGTGGCTTTCGCCGCCGCCCGCGCGTCTCAGCGGCCGGTCATGAACGCGTCCGGTCGCAGTGCCCGATCCACGATCCGGACGTCGCCGACCCAGGCGTTGAGCGTCTGGTCCAGCTTGCCGTCGTACGCGTAACCACCCAGCATCCAGGGCAGGTTGAGCGTGGTCAGGCCGATCGAGCGGGCCGTCGGATTGCGGACCACCGGACAACCGTCGACGTACATCGTGGTCTGCCGGGAGTCGTTGACGACGGCGACGTGCCACCACGTGTCCGACCGGAGTTCGTGACTCCAGTTGGTGGCCGACCCGTCGCTGTTCAACGGATAGACGCACCACTGGAGTTCGCGACCGCCGGACAGACTCAGCGTGACCACCGGCTCCTGCGGATCACCCTGTTTGCGTGCCTCGCCGCTCATGCCCCAGCGGCTCAGCAGCGCCGACCACGCGTCCCGGCCCCCGTCCCAGTCGGCGGGCAGCTTGAAGAACGCCTCGATCGTGTAGCCGGAGCGGAACGTCGCGGTGTTCAACGGCGCGTTGTTCGCGGTCTGGAGATGGCCCCCGCGCAGCGGCGACTTGCCGCCGGCGAGTCGGATGCTGCCATGCCCGGGCTGATCCGGGTGGAACTGATGGGACCAACTGACCGAACCGGGCGCCGCGCCCGGAGCCGACACCAGGGTGAGGTCGTTGCCGCGCCCGGACAGGTCGGGGAAGCGCCGCCCGCCGGGGATCGACTCGCCGTCCCGTTGGGGGCCGTCGAAGCGCCAGTAGGCGAGCGTGCCGGGGATCACCATGCGCTGGGCGGGACGGGCCGCGCGCTGCGGGATCGGGGCGAAACCCTCGAAGCGCCGGTCGAAGTCGATCGGCACCGAGAAGTAGTCCTCCGGGCCGGTCAATTCCATCTCGCGGCGTTCGAGGTCGTTGAGACCGCGACTGTGTCGGCCGAGGATCCACGGCGAGAGCGTCTCGATGTCGATCGTGTTGCGGTCGAGGTCGAAGTGGTAGAGCCGGATCATCGCGGCGCCGCCGAAGTAGCGGTTCTGGTAGTTGGTGATGTGCAGGTGCACGTCGTGGCCGGCGTCGTTCTTCTTCGTCGTGCGACCGGCCGGCCAGTAGTGGCCGTTGAGCGTGAGGAAGATCTGGTCGTTGCCCTTGATCAGGTCGTTCCACAGGTGTCCGCCGTGCTCGGAGAACTCCGCCTCCTGGCCCGGCCGGTCGGCCGAGACGAGTTCGTGGCTGGTCAGGATCACCGGCGTGTGCGGATGGTCGGCCATCACCTTCTTCGCCCACGCGATGCCGGCCGGCGAGGGCCGCCAGTCCAGCGCGAGGACCAGCCACTCGCGGCCCGCGGCGCGGAACAGGTGGTAGGTGTTGTAGCCGTCCGGAGTCGCCCCGCCGAAGGAGCGCTTGCCCCGGAACCGTTGCGGCCCGAACGTGTCCAGGTACGGCGAACGCCCGCGCCGGTCGTCGGTGTTGGAATCGATGTCGTGGTTCCCGGCCAGCACGCTGTACCCGACGCCCTTGCGGTCGAGCATCTCGAACGCCCGGCCGATCCCGTCGAATTCGGCCTTGCGGCCGTTCTGGGTGAGGTCGCCCAGGTGCGACATGAAGACGATGTTGTCCTCGCGCGCGTGCTCCAGGATGTATCGGAAGGACGCCTCGATCGGGGCGCTGGTGATGCTCGGCTCGTCGAACAGGTACTGGGTGTCCGGCATCACGACCATGGTGAACCGGCGGCTGTCGCCGTCCGGACGCCACGCCGGCAGATGTTGCGCGTCCACCGCCGAATCGGCCGCCGCGGCACCGGCCGCGTCGTCGGCGCCCGCGGCGGCGACCGGGGAGGCGACCACCGCACCCGCCACGGTGACGCCCGCACCGGCCAGTGCGGCGGAGCGCAGGAACGCCCGTCGGGCGGGTCCGGACAGGGGGGTGACGGGCGGCTGATCGCAGTCGTCGTCGTGCTGCTGACACATGGTGGTTCTCCGGCGCCGGACTGGTTGGGGGGCATGCGCACGGTATTGGCTGGAAAACCCATGCGACTCGTCCGTACCGCCAACAACGGCCGTCGACCGGATGAATTCGCAGGTCGGCCACCCTTCGGTGGCGGGTCGGCACGGTGATCGAGGGGTCGAAAGGCGCCGGAGCCGATCGGGCGAACCGCTCCGGGCCGGCGGAAATGCGCTGGACGACCGGTGGATGGTCGCCGATGATCCGACGATGACCGAACACCTCGACGATTCCTCGCGCCCGCCGTCCGATCCGCCCGCCGATTCCGCCGCTCGCCCCGAGGGCGCTTTCGGGCAGCGGATTCGCTGGGTCTACCTGGTCGGTCGGCCGCTGAGCGCCCTGCTCGCCGGTGACCTGGCCGAGGCGCGCTACCAAACCGGCCTGGAACTGCCCGAGTTCTTCGTCTCGGACCAGGCCCGCGGCCTGTGGCGGCGGCGCTTCGAGCAGGTGACCGCCGAACCCGAGAGCGCGCCCTGGGTGGCCCGGGCCGCGGTGTCCGAGCCGGACGGCGCGGTGGTGGGTTACGCCGGATTCCACGGGCCGCCGGACGAGGTCGGCATGGTGGAGATCGGCTACACCGTGGTACCCGAGGCGCGTCGCCGCGGCCATGCCCGGGCGATGTTGCGGTCGTTGCTGGAGCGGGCGGCCCACGAGCCCGACGTGCGGATCGTGCGGGTCACCATCACCCCGGACAACGCGGCCTCGCTCGCCACCATCCGGGGCTTCCACTTCGTCGAGGTCGGCGAGCAGATGGACGAGGAGGACGGCCTGGAGATCATCTTCGAGGTGCCGGCCGACCGCATCCTCAAGACGTGACGCCCGCCGCCGCGGCGGTGTCCTCGGGCGCCCGATCCACCCGTCGGAAGTTCAGCGCGACGAGCACCGCCACGCCCGCGCCCGCCGCGGCGGCGAACACCGCGGTGCGCAGGCCGTGTGCGGTGGCCACCCGCAGGGCCTCGCCGGTCTTCCCGTCCGTACCGGAGTTGGCGATCGCCACCAGCACCGCGAGCCCCATCGCGCCGCCGACCTGCTGACCGGTGGACGCCATTCCGGACGCGACGCCCTGCTCGTGGCCCGGCACCCCGGTCGCGGCGGCGGCGAACATCGTGGTGTAGGCGACGCCCTGACCGAGTCCGAAGATCAGCAACCCCGGTACCAGGTCGGGATAGGAGGCGCTCGCGGAGATGCCCAGGCCGGTCGCCGACACGCCGACCGCGCTCACCGTGAGGCTCACGAGCAGCGTGGACCGTACCCCGAATCGGGTCGCCGACCGGCCGCCGAGCAGCGAGCCGACCAACCCGCCGCCCATCGGGACCAGGAAGGCGAAGCCGGTGCGCAACGCGCCGTACCCGTGTACGCCCTGGAAGTAGACGGTGAGGAAGTACGGCAGCGTGCCGAGCGTGGCCATGAACAGGAACGTCACCGCCATCCCGGTGCCCAGGTTGCGGCCGCGCAGCAGACGCGGCGGCATCAGCGGGTCGGGATTGCGCCCCTCGGCGATCAGGAACACCGCCAGGAGCACGACGCCGAGCGCGGCGCCGGCGAGCGGGCGCGGGTCGGTCCGGTCCGATTCGGGGCCCTGGACCAGGGCGAACACGATCAGCGTGCAGCCCAGGGTCGCGGTCAGCGCACCGAATACGTCGAAGCGCCGACCGGCGACCGGGGCCGGGTCGGCGGGCAGCGCGACGAAGGCGAGCAGTGCGGCGGCGCCGGCGAGCGGGACGTTGACGAAGAACACCGCCTCCCAGCCGAGCGTCCGGGTGAGCACACCGCCGAGCAGCGAGCCCAGGATCAGGCCGCCGGAGCCGGTCGCGGCCCACACCGACAGCGCGCGGTTGCGGGCACGGCCCTCGGCGAACGTGGTGTTGACCAGGGACAGTGTGGCCGGGAACAGGAACGCGCCGCCCAGGCCCTGAACGGCGCGGGCGGCGATCAGCAGGCCGGGTTCGCGGGCCAGACCGCCGGCGAGCGAGGCGACCGCGAACAGCGTCAGGCCGAGCACGAACATCCGCCGCCGGCCCAGCAGATCGGCCATCCGGCCACCGAGCAGCAGGAACGCGCCGAAGGCGACCGCGTACGCGCTGACCACCCACTGGAGGGTCCGGGCGGAGAAGCCGACTCCCGTGCCGATGTCGGGCAGCGCGACGTAGACGATGTTGTAGTCGAGCGAGGTGATCAGGCTCGCGAAGGCGAGCAGCGCCAGGGCGACACCGGGACGGCGCGGACTCCGGCCTGGGCCCGCGCCGTCGACGTCGGTATCGGGCGGGCGGGCGGACACGGGCATGGCGAAGCCTTCCTTCGGCCGGAGGGGATTCGCCCGACCGGACCCGAGGCGGCGGGTCCGGTCGCGGCGGTGCCTCGAACGCTGCCATGCCGGCGCGCCGCCGAGGAGCGGAGTGTTCAGCCTGGGATCGCCGGTCCCTGGATATCGCGGGGTCGGCCCGGCCCGGTGAAGGCCCGGTGCAGGCGCTCGGCGCCCTCGATCAGTCGCTCCGGGCCCTCGGCGAAGGAGTACGCGACGCGCAGGTACGGAGCCGGCGGCTCGGCGGTGAAGTACCCCGGTCCCGGCGTCACCGCGACCCCGGCGCGCAGCGCGGCCGAGGTCAGCGCCCCGACGTCCTGCCCGTCGGGCAGCCGCAACCAGAAGTGGTAGCCGCCGTACGGCAGTCGGTCCGGCAGCAGTCCGGGCAGCAGTCGGTTCAGCGCGTCCGCCAGCACCCGGCGCCGATCGCGCAGCGCGGCGCCCAGCGTGCGCAGGTGCTGCGGCCAGGCCGGCGCGCCGACCAGTTGCAGCGCGGTCTCCTGGAGCGGACGCGGCACGAAGAAGCTGTCCACGGCCTGTACGGCGCGCAGCCGCTCGAAGGCCGGGCCGTGCGCGCTGAGGGCGGCGACCCGCAGGCTCGGCGATGTGGACTTGGTCAGCGAACGGATGTGCACCACCACGCCGTTCGGATCGTCGGCGGCCAGCGGCGCGGGCAACGCCGGCGCGTCCGTGTGCACGAGGCGGCGGGCGAAGTCGTCCTCGATCACGAACGCACCCGCCTCGTGCGCGATCCGCAACACCTCGGCGCGGCGCTCGGCCGAGAGCACCGTCGCGGTCGGGTTCTGGAACACCGGCTGGCAGACGAACGCCCGGGCCCGGGTGGCCGCGAACGCGTCGGCGAGCCGATCGGTACGCACCCCGTCGGCGTCCATCGGCACCGGCACCGGCCGCAGCCCGGCGGCCTGCGCGACGGCCAGTACGCCGGGGTAGGTCGGCGATTCCACCAGCACCGGCGAGCCCGGCGCGACCAGCGAACGCAGCGCCGTCGTCAGCGCGTTCTGGCCGCCGGCGGTGATCAGCACATCCGACGTGGAGACCGTGCCGCCGATGTCGCGGGCGAACCACGCGCGCAACTCCGGCAGGCCCTCGATCGGCGGGCGTTCCCAGGCGCCGGGGCGGCGGCCGGCGCGGGAGAGCGCGGCGGCGAGCGCGCGTTCGGGTTGCAGCGAGGCGTGCAGGTAGCCGTTGTTGAGATCGACCACCTCGGGCGGGGCCGCCGCGAGCGCGGACAACACGCCGGACGCGTCCGGGCTGCGCTGCGGGGGCAGGCCCGGCTCCGCGCTGAGCGCCACCTCCTGCCACGAGGTGTCGCCCGTCGGCGCGGCCGGGCGGCCGGGCGCGGTGCGGTAGACGCCGGCTCCGGGACGGGAGATCACCAGCCCCTCGGCGGCGAGCGTGGCGATCGCGCGAGAGACCGTCACCGGGCTGACCCGGTGCCGGTCGACCAGCGAGCGGCTGGACGGCAGCTTCTCGCCGGGTGAGTAGCGGTTCAATTCCAGACGCAGGATGGCGACAAGATCGACAGTACCGCTACTCTGATTCATGACAGTACAGGATAGCGCTATTCGGCCGGCGTCGATAGCGGTCGGCGGTACCGCGCTCGCGGCGCTCGCGATCGTGACCTTCTCGCTCAGCTTTCCGGCGACCGTGTGGGCCCTGGGCGGGTTCGGCCCGTGGACGGTCACCGGGTTGCGCGGACTGCTCGCGGCGCTGTTCGCCGGCGCGGCGCTGCTCGCGGTGCGGGCACGGCTGCCCGCGCGGGCGGACCGGCTCGGGCTGGCGGTGATCGCGGTCGGCTGCGTGCTCGGCTTCCCGCTGCTGACCACGCTCGCGCTACAGACCTCCTCGACGGCGCACTCGGCGGTGGTGATCGGTCTGCTGCCGTTGGCTACCACGGTCTGCTCGGTGCTGCGCACCGGTGAACGGCCGAGTCGGTCCTTCTGGGCGGCGGCGGTCGCGGGCGCGGTGGTGGTGTTCGCGTTCGCCGTGCAGCAGAGCAGCGGCGGGGTCGGCCTCGCGGACGTGTACCTGTTCGCCGCACTGGTGTTGTGTGCGGCCGGCTATGCCGAAGGCGGGCGGCTGGCCCGGCACTTGCCGGGCTGGCAGGTGATCGCGTGGGGTGTGGTGTTCGCGGCCCCGGCCACCGCTCTGGTCGCGGCACTGGGCTTGGCCACCGAGCCGCTCCACCCGGACGCGCGAAGCGTGGGCGGCCTGCTGTACCTGGCGGCGATCTCGCAATTCCTCGGCTTCGTCGGCTGGTACCGGGGCATGGCCGTGATCGGCGTTCCGGCGGCCAGCCAACTACAGCTCGGCCAGCCCCTGTTGACGCTGCTCTGGGCCGTGCTGATCCTCGACGAGACACTCACCCCCGCCATGCCCCTGGCCGCCCTCGCGGTCCTGGCCTGCATAGCCCTGACCCAACACACCAGGTCGACCCCGACGAGCCCCTGACCCACACCACACCACATGCACCGGCCTCCGGTGGAAACGTACGCCGCAGGCGAATGGGCCTGCCGGCCAAGGGCCTTCCGGGCGGCGACGCAACGAGCACGCTGCGGCCCGCTCCGCCGATCGGCGACGAGCTTCCCGGGGGCGATGGGACGGACGGCGTGCGGGCGTAGGGCGGGGCCGGGTGGCGGGGGCGAGCCGGTTCGTGTGTCGGTTGGGGTTTCTCGGGTGAGGGTGAAACGGGCGACGCACAGGGCGGGCCGAGTGGAAGAGGGGAGCCGCGTGCGTCGGTCGCGGGTTTCTCGGGTGGCGGAGGACCGGGCGCTTTGTCTCTGTTTGCGCTCCGGCCGCCGGTTTCGCGGTGAGGGTGGAACGGGCGGCGGGCTGGGCGGGCCGAGCGGGAGGGGGGAGCCGCGTGCGTCGGTCGCGGGTTTCTCGGGTGGCGGAGGACCGGGCGCTTTGTCTCTGTTTGCGCTCCGGCCGCCGGTTTCGCGGTGAGGGTGGAACGGGCGGCGGGCTGGGCGGGCCGAGCGGAAGGGGGAGCCGCGTGCGTCGGTCGCGGGTTTCTCGGGTGGCGGGGGAACGGGCGTGTTGCGGCTCCGTTTGCGCGCCGGGGCGGGTTTCCCGGGTGGCGGCGGAAGGCGTGCGGCTGGGCTGGTTTGTGTGTCGACCGGGGGCTCCGGGGCCGGACGGAACGCGCGGCCCGGCCCGGCCCGGGTGTCGGCTGCGGGTCTCCCGGACGGGTGGTGTCGCGTGGACGGTGGGCGGGGTCAGGCCACTGGGCGGATGCGGTCCACGCCGGCTCGGTGCAGTGCCGCCGCCAGGTTGTTCCGGGCCTCGGTCTGGGCGGCGATCCGGGCGTCAAGTACGGCCAATCGGTCCAGGGCGATCCGTACGGCGGTCGCGGACGGCGGTCGCGCCGCCACGTCGACGCCCGCGTCCAGGCACGGGAGGAAGGCGCGTACGTCGTCCAGGGTGAGCCCGACGCCGAGCAGTTCGCGGATCGACCGGACCCGGGCCACGTCCCGTTCGTCGTACACCCGATACCCGTTCGCCGACCGAGCCGACTCGATCAACCCCGCCTGCTCATAGTGGCGCAACGCACGCGGCGTCGTCCCGGTTGCCGCCGCCAGCTCACCGATCCGCATCCGGACACCTCCGCTCCCGACCACTCCTATCACGCCCCACCCCGCATGCCGTCACTCCCGCCTCCGCCCCCGCCTCCGCCCCCGCCTCCGCCCCCGCCTCCGCGCCCGCCCCCGCCTCCGCCCCCGCCCCCGCCTCCGCGCCCGCCCCCGCCTCCGCCCCCGCGTCTGCCTCCGCGCCCGCCTCCGCCCCCGCGTCTGCCTCCGCGCCCGCCTCCGCCCCCGCGTTTGCCCCGCGTTTGCCCCCGCGTTTGCCCCCGCGTCTGCCCCCGCCTTCGCGTCCGCCTTCGCGTCCGCTTCTGCCCCCGCCCCCGCGTCCGCCCCCGCGTCCGCTTCTGCCCCCGCGTCTGCGTCCGCGGTTGTGAGTGGGTTCGTGCCTGGTGCCGTTCCCGCGAAGGGGAGGGTGGCTGTGTTGGTGCCTGGGGTCAGGAGACGACCGCGCCGCCGTCGGCCGGCAGGACCACGCCGGTGATGAAGGAGGCGCCGGGGGACGCGAGGGTGGTGATGGACCAGGCGATCTCCTCGGGTGTGCCGATTCGGCCCATCGGGGTGTGCGCGAGTTGCCAGGCGCGGATGGTGGCGCGTTGTTCGGGCGTCCAGCCCTGGTGCTCGCCGATCGGAGTGTCGATCGCGCCGGGTGCGACCGCGACGACCCGGACCCCGCGCGGGGCGAGTTCGACGGCCCAGCTTCGGGTGAGCAGTTCCAGGGCGGTCTTGGTCGCCGCGTAGAGCGAGTTGCCCGGCCAGGCGCGCTGCCCGACGGAGGTGGTGACGTTGACGACCACCCCGCCGGCGGCCTCCAGCAGCGGCAGCGCGGCCTGGGTGAGCAGGACCGGGGCGATCAGGTTGGTGGCGAGCAGCGGGTCGATGCTCTCGCGGGTGTAGCCGCCCAGGTGGCCGGTGCCGACGATGCCCGCGTTGTTGACGAGCACGTCGAGCCGGCCGTGCGTCTCGGCGATGGTGCCCACGATCCGCTCGACCTCGCCGGCGGCGGTGAGGTCGGCGGCGAGTGGGGTGATCCGGTCGTGGCCCGCCGAGGTCTCGGCGAGCGGTTCGGTGCGGCGCCCGACGGCGATCACGTGCGCGCCCTCGGCGGCGAAGGCGCGTGCGGCGGCCCGACCGATACCGGTACCGGCACCGGTGATCAGGACGACGCGGGGCGGATGGGAGCCGGTGTCATCGAGGTTTGTCATGCCGTGATCGTGCAACCCTGCCGCCGGCGACAGGGTCAAGCGACCGCACGCGAGCGGGGACGACCGGGCGGGCCCGAATGCCCGGAGACCGGGCGCCGGGCGCCTCGAACGCAGGTGCGGGCCGGGGGACGTACGCTTGCGGATTGATCCCTGGCTCTTGCATCCGTAGGCGGAGGCCGTACATGTCCCAACCCGCTCCACGTTCGCGGCCCCGACCCCGGATCGCGATCTTCGGCGCCGGCAGCGTCGGCTGCCAGCTCGGTGGTCGGCTCGCCGCCTTCGCCGACATCACCCTGATCGGCCGCCCCACCGTCCTGGACGCACTCGCGGACGGTTTGACCGTCACCGGCGCGGGCCGTCCCCCGACCGTGGTCGAACCGGAGCGGCTGACCCTGGCCCGGACGCCGGACGCGGTGGCCGGCGCCGACTTCGTGCTGGTCACCGTCAAGTCCGCGGCCACCGCCGAGGCCGGCCGCGAGCTGGCCGGTCGGCTCAGCCCGGCCGCGATCGTGGTCAGTCTGCAGAACGGCGTGCGCAACCCCGCCGTGCTGCGGGCCGCGCTGCCCGGGCATACCGTGCTGGCCGGCATGGTCCCGTACAACGTGCTGCGCACCGAGCCCGCGGTGTTCCATCAGGGCACGTCCGGCGCGCTGATGATCGACGCGAATCCCCGGGCCATCCCGCTCGTGGACGTGCTGGCCGAGGCCGGCATCCCGGTCCAGGTCCGCGAGGACATGCCCGAGGTGCAGCACGCGAAGTTGCTGATGAATCTCAACAACGCGATCAACGCGCTGTCCGGCCTGCCGCTGCGCGATCAGCTCGGACAGCGCGACTATCGGGCGTGCCTGGCGCTGTGCCAGGGCGAGGCGCTCACCGCGTTCCGGGCCGAGGGCATCCGACCGGCCAAGCTCGGTCCCGGCTCGGCCGCGCGCAATCGGCAACTGCTCGGGTTGCCCGATCCGCTGTTTCGTCGGTTGGCGGGGTCCGCGCTGCGGATCGACGCGAAGGCGCGTTCGTCGATGTGGGAGGACCTGCAACGGGGCCGGCGTACCGAGGTGGACAGTGTGCAGGGCGAGATACTCGCGATGGCCGAACGCAACGGGCTGACCGCGCCCGCCAACGCGCGTCTGATCGCGCTGATCCGCGAGGCGGAGACCGCGCCGGCGGGACAGGCCCGGCAGTGGAGCGGACCGGATCTGCTCGCCGAACTCACCACGGCGGTCGCGGACACCGCCTGACCGGCCGGCGCGGTCCCGAGTGGGGGGATGCGGGCGCGCGGAGCGAGCGGGTGGATCGCGACGCGCGGACTCGGGCGCGGGGATCGACCGTGCGGATCCGGACACGCGGCCCCGCGACGGGCCGATCGCGGATCACCAGGTCCGCGCCGCGCGGACCAGGTGCTGGTGGACCAGCATCACGTGCGGGTGGCCCGCGGTGCCCGCGCGGCGGACCAGGTAGCCGGTGTTGATCGGCGGGTCGTCCGGGGTGAGCAGCGCCACCAGCGCGCCGGACGCGAGCTCGCCCGCGCACAGGTAGCGCGGCAACACGGTCATGCCCGCGCCGGCGACCACCGCGGTCAGCACGCCGCGCAGGTCCGGGACGGTGATCGCGGCCCGTTCGGTGAGCCGGGTGCCGAACACGTGGCGCCAGTAGCGGCGGGCGATCGGCAGGTCCTCGGCATAGCTGACCAGCGGTACCGAGCGCAGCGCGGCGGGGCCCTCGGCGGCGACCCGATCCGGCCCGATGCGCTCGGCCCAGTGCGGCGCCGCGACCAGTACGAACTCCTCGTCCATCAGCGGGACGGCGGCCAGCGTGCGGCCGCGCGGCCGGGTCGTGGCCAGAACCAGGTCGTACCGGCCCGCGCGCAACCCGTCGAGCAGGTCGTCGGTGAGCCCCGGGGAGATCCGCAGCAATACGCCGCGCTCGATCAGCGGCGCGAGTACCGGCAACACCAGCACACACAGCACCTCGGCGGGACCGGCGATGTGCACCGGCTCGGCCGGGGTGTCCGCGCCGAATCGATCACGATCGGCCACCTCCGCCAGCGCGTCCAGCGGGTCCGCGACCCGAATGGCCAGGTCGTCCGCGATCGGCGTGGCGGCCACGCCGCGAGGCAACCGCTCGAACAGCGCCCGGCCCAATCGGCGCTCCAGGGTGCGGATCTGGGTGGTGACCGTGGGCTGGGACAGACCCAGTACGCGGGCGGCGCCGGTGAAGGAGCCGGCGCGGTGCACCGCCAGGAAGGTACGCAGCAGCGTCAGATCCAGGGGCCCGCGGCCGGCCGGATCCGGTATCGAGGCCGATTCGGCGAGCCGTGACCCATCGGAATCATCATGGCTCATGGTGGAGAGCCTATTTGAATGCCGATGGGTGGGCGATCTACGTTCGAGTCCGACGGCGCGACCACCGGCCGCGACCGGCCGATGCGATTGGGAGAAGACCCATGGCGAAAATCCTGTTCGTGCTCAGCGGTTCCGACCACTGGACGCTGGCCGACGGCACCCGGCATCCGACCGGCTTCTGGGCCGAGGAGGCCGTCGCGCCGTTCGAGGTGTTCAGCGCGGCGGGCCACGACGTCGTGGTGGCCACACCCGGCGGCGTGACCCCGACCGTCGACGCGGCGAGCCTGGCGCCGGAGGTGAACGGAGGGCCGGACGGCCTGGCCGCGGTCACCGCCGGGCTGGAACGGTTCACCGCACTGCGTGCGCCGATCGACCTGGCGGACGTCGACCTCGCCGACTACGCGGCGGTCTTCTATCCGGGCGGCCACGCGCCGATGGAGGACCTGGCGGTGAACGCGGCCTCCGGGGCGCTGCTCACCGCGGCGCTCGACTCGGGCAAGCCGCTGGGCGTGGTCTGCCACGGGCCGGCCGCGCTGCTCGCGGCCGAACGCCCCGACGGCACCTCGCCGTTCGCCGGCTACCGACTGACCGCGTTCACCAACACCGAGGAGACCCAGGCCGGCTTCGCGGACCGGGCCGGCTGGCTCCTCCAGGACCGCCTGATCGCCCTCGGCGCGGACTTCCGAGAGGGCACCCCCTGGTCCCCCAACGTGGTCGTGGACCGCAACCTGCACACCGGCCAGAACCCGTCCTCGGCCGCTCCCTTGGCGACCGAACTCGTCAAGACCCTGAACTGACCCGACTCCTCGCACCACTGCCGCTGCCGCGCACTCCCGACCGAGGCCGACCGGACGGAGCCGCCCCTGCCGGGGGTCGAGCCGATCGGATCGGCCGGGTTCGCGCGGCAGCGGTCGTGCTCGTGGGGGCCGTCAGTGTTCCGGCGGGGCTGAGGTCGCCCTGTTCCCGCCCGACGCCGCCGAAGAGTCGCCGATGCCGGTGGGTGGGGCCGGTCGGATCGGCCGGGTTCGGGTGGTGGTGGCCGTGCCCGCCCGCGGTCTCTTCGGTGTTCCGGTGGGAGCGGGGAGGCCGTGGTCGGTGCGTTCCCGACCGATCGGACGAGGTTGTTTCCGTCGGTGGGTCGGGTTCGGGCGGTGGCGGTGGTGTGTGCCCGGGGTTTCATCGGTGCTCCGGCGGGAGGGGGGAGACCAGGGTCGCCGCGCCCGAGGGGGATGTGCCGATCACGGCTCGCCCGGCCGGAGAGGGGGACCCGGTGGTGGGGGCTGTCGCGGATACCGGGCCCGGGGTGGCCGGGGTGCCGGGCTCGGGGGCGGGTGCCCTCGGTGACGGGTCGAGCAGGTGGGCGGTGGGGATCAGGATCGCGGCGAGTACGGCGACCACCGCGAAGGAGACGCCCAGCGACGCGTGGTCGGCGATGCCGCCGACGATGGCGGGGGCGAGCAGGCCCGACGTGTAGGTGACCGTGGCCACGCCGGCGATGGACTGGCTCGGGTCCTGGCCGGTCCGTCCGGCCGCGGCGAAGGTCAGCGGCAGGACCGCGGCCACGCCCACGCCGAGCAGGGCGAAGCCGATCGCGGCGGGCCACGGGGAATGCGCGGTGGCGACCAGGACCGCGCCGGTCGTGGCCAGGACCGCGCCGCCCCGAACGGCTCGGACCACCCCGAACCGGTCCACGACCCGGCCGGAGAGCAGCCGGGCGACGGTCATCGTGCAGGCGAAGCCGGTGAACGCGAGCGCCGCGACGCCGGGGGAGGCGCCCGCGACCTCCCGCAGGTGTACCGCGCTCCAGTTCGCCCCGGCGCCCTCGGCGAAGACCGCGCAGAAGCCGACCGCGCCGATCGCGAGCACCGCCCGGGACGGCAGCGTGAAGCGGCGCGGGGCCGGGGCGCCGGCCGTGGGACGCGCGTCGAGCAGGTTGCGGCCGGCGATCCAGCCCACCGCGGCGAGCAGTACGGCCAGGCCGGCCAGGTGTACGCGGGCATCGAGCCCGGCGAACGCGGCGGCGGCCCCCAGACCCGCACCGACCAGCGCGCCGGCGCTCCACATCCCGTGCAGCAGCGGCAATGTCGAGCGGCCGACCCGCTGTTCGACCACGAGCCCCTGGGTGTTCATCGCCACATCGGACATGCCCGCCCCCACGCCGTACACCAGCAACGCCGCGCACAGCCACGGCAGGCCGGGGGCGGAGGTGGGCAGCAGCGGCACCGCGCACCACAGCGCGATCAGGCAGCGCAACGCGGTTCGGCCGCCGTGCCGGTGGACCAGCGACGCGGCCACCGGCATGGCCAGCGAGGCGCCGACGGCGGGGGCGGCCAGGGCGACGCCCAGTTGGCCCGGGCTCAGGTCGAGGTGTTCCTGCAGCCACGGCAACCGGGAGGCGAAGCCGCCGCCGACCGCGCCGTGCACGGCGAAGATCAGGCTCGCCGCGACCCGGGCCCGACCCGCCTCGGCGGCTTCGGTCCCGCCGTCGGCCCCGACCCCGAGCCCGGCTCCGGCCCCAACTTCGGCCTCGACTTTCGAAGATGCTGCATCGGGCGCACCGATGGCGTCATGAGACGTGGAAGTCTGCGTCATGGTGCGATAAATTATCAGGCAGGGTTCCTGAAAGAAAGAGTCTGCGAGGATCGGTAGCCATGACCACCGCCCGGGCCGCGACAACCGCCCCCTCCGCGACAGCGCTCCGCACCGCGACGCCGAGCACGGCCCGCGCGATCAACGACCGGCTGGCCCTGGATCTGCTGATCGAACACGGCCCGCTGACCGCCTCCCAGCTCAAGACCCTCACCGGGCTGTCCCGCCCGACCGTCGCGGATCTGGTCGAACGCCTCGGCGGCGCGGGCCTGATCCACCTGGTCGGCGAGGCCGGCGAACGCCAACGCGGCCCGAACGCACGCCTGTACGGCATCGTCGCGGAACGCGCCCACATCGCCGGACTGGACGTGCGCGTGGGCGGCGTCGAGTTGGCCGTCGCCGATCTGGCCGGCCGCACCGTCGCGACCGGCGCACTCGCCATCCCCGCCGACCGCGACCCGGCCCGAGCCCTCGCCGACATCCTCGGGCTGCTGGACGACGCCGCCGCCCGAGCCGGAGCCGACACGCTGCACACGTTCGGCATCGGCGTGCCCGGCCTGGTCGATCCGGCCTCCGGCAACCTGCGCTCGTCCTGCTTCCCGCCCGGCTGGCATGCCCCCCTGGTGGCCGCGCTCCGCGAACGCGGCCGGGTGCTCCTGGAGAACGAGTCCAACCTCGCCTGTATCGCCGAACAACGCCTCGGCGCGGCCCGGAACCTGGACACGTTCGTCCTGGTCTGGCTCGGTCAGGGCATCGGCGCGGGCGTGATGCTGGACGGCCGACTGCGGCGGGGCGCCTCCGGCGGCAGCGGCGAACTGGGTTTCCTCCCGGTCCCGGGCACCGGCCACCGGCCCTCGCGGGTGGACTGCTCGGGCGGCTTCCACACCCTGGTCTCGGGCCTGGCGATCGAGGAACTGGCCGCCGGGCACGGCTTCACCGGCAGCGCCGAGGAATGTGTGCGGGCGGCGGCCGAACAGGTCGACGCGGGGCAGGACACGGGAGCCGGCGCCGCGCTCCTGGACGAACTCGCCGCCCGGGTCGTGGTCGGGGCCGCCGCGCTGGCGGTCATCCTGGACCCCGGCTGCGTGGTGCTGGGCGGCGAGACCGGACGGGCCGGTGGTACGGCGCTGGCCGATCGGGTCGAGGCCCGACTCGCCGAGGCGACGCCGCTGAGCACGCGGGTGCTGGCGGGTTCCGTCCCCGGCAACGCGATTCTGGACGGCGCCGTGCTGACCGCCCTCGACGATGCCCGCGACGAGCTGTTCGGCGGGCGGCAGCGCTGACGGCCCGGGACGCGCCCCGCGTCAGACCCGGTGGGTGCCGGAGAGCAGGCCCGCGGGCGCGACCGCGCTCCACGCGTCGAAGAGTTCGGTGACGTTGGGGTAGCGCTCGGCCGGGTCGCGTCGGGTCGCCCGCTCCACCACCGCGAGTTGGGCCAGCGTGCCGCGCCAGGCCCGCTCCTCGTCGCCCGCGTCCAGCAGCAGGCGCAGGGTGCGGCCGAGCAGGAACACGGTGCCCGCGCGGGTGACCAGCGCGCCGCGGCGGCTGTGCTCGGGCGGCATGTAGCGGGTGGACCCGGACAGCCGGGCGGTGTCCAGCACGAACGGCGCGCTGCGGTACTCGTCCAGATCGATCAGGTGTACCCGGCGGGCGGCGAAGTCGTACAGCACGCAGCCGTCGTACCAGTCCACCCCGACGTAACCGGCCGCGTCGATCAGGCGGTGCGCGTCCAGGATCGCGTCCAGCGCCGCGTGCACGTCGTGCAGCGGCAGGGCGCGAAAGCGGGCGAGCGGCGAGGCCGCGCCGGTGCGCAACTGTTTGCCCGCGCGCTTGAGCGTCGAGTGGTACAAGACCTCGCCCGCGCGCCACGGCCCCACCGTCACCGGCACGCCGTTGGCGCTGAACGAGTGCAGCACCGGCACGATCGCCGGATGCCGGACGTGCGCGTGCAGGTCGATCGCGCGGCGCAGGCACAGCGCGGACGCGGCGTTGGGGCCGGTCTTGACGAACCAGTTGCCCTCGACGCGCACACCGTAGGAGACCGCACCCGAGTCCTGGTCGCCGAAGGTCGTGTGCACGGTTCCGATCGAGCGCAGGAAATCGGCGGGATCCTGTGCGGTGTCGATGGCGTCGAGCAGTGGGTGCGGCACGGCGGTGGGCCTTTCCTGGCGGGTGTTCCGGACCCGCCGCCCGAGGGTCGGCAGCGTGGACGGATCGAGCGTGTGGGCATCGGGTCCTTACAGCGACGGTAGCGCCCTCGGGAAGGGCGATGGGCCGTTTTCGGCGGAAGCCCCGCAGATGAGGGGCTCGGCCGGGGAGATCGGGCGGCGCAGCAGAACAGGATTTCGGGGGATCCTGTCGGGAAACACGGCAATTGTTCGACTCGGCCCGACGAGGCGGAGCGCGGTGAATCCGCCACGTCCCGCCTCGCCCGCCGCACCGCGGAGGGGCACCTCCCCAAAGGTCCTCCGCAGGGCTATTCACTTCGGTCCGGGCGGATTTCCCGCTCGAGCGCCGATCCGCAGTCGGCGATCGGACGTGGGGGCAAGGGAGTTGCCCGAGCGTCGGCGTCGGGCCCGGGCGAACCGGTCGTCGGCCGACGCGGATCCCGGCGCGGGCGAAGCACGCACCTCGGCCTCGACCCGTCGGGGCGGGCGCGGGCGGACAGGCGCGACGTCGCCCGCCGGAATGTTGCCACGGTAGACCGGAAGGCGCGCGGCGCGACAGGCGATTACCGGACACATGCGCCGAGTTCGGCCCTGTTCGGCGAAGGTGCGGGCAAGCCGTCCGGATGGCGGGGACGGGCGCTATGGTGGAGGCATGCAGCAGGTAGACGTAGTCGGTCGCAGTTGGTGGCGCTCCACTTAGGAGCGACCACCATTCGTGCATGACCAGGGTCGTTCGGACGGACGGCCCTTTTTTGATGCCCTGATCCGGGGACGGCGCCGTCGGGACGGCGACCCACCCCATCGATCGGGAGAAGACATCATGACCATCACGCCGAACATCGAGGGCGACGCGACCGCCCGAACCACGACCACGAGCGCGCCGACCACCACGATCGACCCGGGCGAGGCGGCGGGTGTGATCGAGACCACCGCCGCGCAGGCCCGGAGCGCGCTGCTCGAAGAGCGCATTCGCCGTGCGCCCGAGCGTTTTCGGGTGCTCACCGGCGACCGCCCGACCGGGCGCCTGCACCTGGGCCACTACTTCGGCACCCTGGACAACCGGGTGCGCCTGCAGAACCTCGGCGTCGAGGGATACCTGATCATCGCCGACTATCAGGTACTCACCGACCGCGACGTCGCGGACCACCTGGTCGAGCACGTCGAGGGCCTGCTCCTGGACTACCTGGCCGTCGGGATCGACCCGGACCGGACCACGATCTTCACGCACAGCGCGGTCCCGGCCCTCAACCAACTGTTGTTGCCGTTCCTCAGCCTGGTCTCGGTCGCCGAGTTGGGCCGCAATCCGACGGTCAAGGACGAGATCGCGCACTCGCGACAGGCCGCCGTCAGCGGGCTGATGTTCACCTATCCCGCGCACCAGGCGGCCGACATCCTGTTCTGCAAGGGCAACGTGGTCCCGGTCGGCCAGGATCAGTTGCCGCATCTGGAGCTCACCCGCACCATCGCCCGCCGATTCAACGACCGTTACCCGACCGGCGGACATCCCGTCTTCCCCGAGCCCGAGGCGCTGTTGTCGGCCGCGCCGCTGCTGCTCGGCACGGACGGCACCAAGATGAGCAAGAGCCGGGGCAACTCGATCGCGCTCGCGGCCACGGCGGACGAGACGGCAAAGCTGATCCGGGGCGCCAGGACCGACGCCGACCGGCACATCACCTATGACCCCGAGACCCGCCCGGAGGTCTCCGGCCTGGTCCTGCTCGCCGCGCTGTGCCAGGACCGGGACCCGCACCTGGTCGCGCGGGAGATCGGTACGGCGGGCGCCGCCGCGCTCAAACGCACCGTCACCGAGGCGGTCAACGAGTTCCTGGCCCCGATCCGGGCGCGCCGGGCCGAGTACGCGCGCGACCTCGGCCAGGTCCGGCGCGTCCTGCACGCGGGCAACGAGCGGGCGAACGCGGTGGCCGACGCGACCCTGCGCGAGGTGCGCGGCGCGATGGCGAGCCTGTATTGACACTCGCCACGCCGGGAACGGGCGCCCCGAGCAAGCCCGTTCCCGGCATCGGCCGGCGCCCCCACCCGCTCAGGCCGCGACCTTCGCCGGCGAGCCCACCGCGTCGCCCACCACGATCTCGGGTCGATCCCGCATCAGACACGCCACCAGCACCGCCGATCCGAGCAACATCGCCGAGCCGGTCCACAGCGCGAGATGCAGGCCGTCCATGAACGCCGTCGTCGCGGCCTCGCGCACCGGGGCGGGCGCTGCGCCCAGATGCCCGATGCCGCCACCACCGCCCGACGTACTGGCATCGACGATGCGACGAGCGTCGTCCGCAGGGACCCGTTCGTCGGCCAACAGCTCGGTCAACCGGCTCGACAGGCGCCCGGTGAGCACCGCGCCGAGTGCGGCGATGCCGACCACGCCGCCCAGTTCGCGCGCGGTGTTGGTGACCGCCGAGGCCATCCCGGCGCGGGCCGGTTCGACCCGGGACATCACCGCGACCGAGATCGGTGTGAAGCACAACCCCATGCCCGCGCCGAGGAACGGCAGGACCCAGAAGAATTCGAGGTAGGACGCGTCCTTGCCGTAGAAGGAGAGTCCGCCCAGCGCGACCCCGCACAGGGTCAGCCCGGTCACCAGCGGTACACGCGGCCCGATCCGGCCCGCCAACTGCCCGGAGATCGGCGCCGCGATTATGATCGCCAAGGTCGAGGGCAACGACGCGAAGCCCGCCCGGGTCGGCGTGTACCCGAGCACGTCCTGCATGTACAGACCGAGGAAGAACAACGCGCCGAACATCCCGAAGCTCACCGCGAAGCCGCCCCAGATGGCGGCGCCGATCACCCGGTCGCGCAGGAAGCCGAGGTCGAGCATCGGTTGGGCGACCCGCAGTTCGACACCCACGAAGGCGATCAGCGCGACCGCGGCCAGTGCGGCGGCGCCGAGCACCCGGGTCGAGGTCCAGCCCTGGGCCGGGCCCTCGATCAGCGCGAACACCAGCGCCCCGACGGCCGGTACCCCCAGCAGCAGTCCGGGCAGGTCGAATCGGCCGCGGCGCTCCGCGAATTCGGGGAGCACCCAGGAGCCGACCAGGATCCCGGCGACACCGACCGGCACGTTGATCCAGAACACGCTCGCCCAGCCGAACGCGTCCACCAGCGGACCGCCGATCGCCGGACCCAGCGCGAGCCCGGCGCCGGAGACGCCCGACCAGATGCCGATCGCGCGGGCCCGCTCCCGCTCGTCGGTGAACACGTGTCGGATGATCGACATGCTGCCGGGCAACAACAGCGCGCCGCCCACGCCCTGGATCGCGCGTCCGGCGATCAGCGCCGGGAGCGAACCGGCCAGGGCGCAGGCGATGGAACCCGCGGTGAACACGCCGAGGCCGATCAGGAAGACCCGGCGCCGGCCGTAGCGGTCGCCCAGGGTGCCGCCGGTGAGCAGCAACGCGGCGAAGACCAGGCTGTAGCCCTCCATCACCCATTGCAGTCCGCTGACCCCCGCGTCCAGGTCGCGGTCGATGCTGGGCAGCGCGTTGGACACCACGACGTTGTCGAGCATGGCCACGAACAGCGCGATGCACAGGGTGGCCAGGATCAGGCCCTTGCGCGGCGCGCCGGCCTGCGCCGGGGCGGCCGTCGGTGCGCCGCCCGGGGTGCTCGGCGGGGGTTCGGGTCCCGGTATCGGACCGGGGGAATCGGGTGCCATAACCTCTCCCTAACAGTGTTAGTGACTGTCTAACGGTGTTAGATTGCACTCCGGTGGGCATCGGCGCAAGGGGATTGATTCGCATCCCCGGGCACAACCGCCTCAATGAGGAAGACGAATGACCTGAATGCGTTGGAGGATTGACCGCACGGGCTCGGCGGCGACGCTCGCCGGAGTGGACGACGAGGAGTGGGCATGACGGGCAAGGGCCGGGCGCCGGCGGACGGTGCACGACGGCGGCCGGCGGTGACCCTCGACGCGTTGGTCCGGGCGGGGTTGGTCGTGCTGGAGCGCGACGGCCTGGACGCCCTGTCGATGCGCTCGGTGGCGGCCGAACTCGGCGTCCGGGCCCCGTCGTTGTACTGGCACGTGCGGGACAAGGAGGAACTGCTCGACCTGCTCGCCGACGGGCTGCTCGGCCTCGGCGTGCCCGCGCTGCCGCCCATCCGCGGCGACTGGCGGATCGAACTGCGCGAATTGGCCTGGGCGTTCCGTGCGTTCCTGAATCGGCGGCGGGATTCGGTGCGGGTGCTGATGGGCCGCTTCCCGGCCGGTCCCGGGATGGCCGCGGTGATGGAGCATCAGCTCGCCATGCTGGATCGGGCCGGGTTCAGCCGGCAGGACGCGGCGTACATCACCTACGGGCTCAGCACGCTGGTGACCGGGTTCGTGTACGGCGAGCAGCGGCCGATCTCGGCGGCGGTGGTCGCCGGGGTGCCCGTCCGCGAGGCGGTGACCGCGATCGGCGACACGATCGCGGCCTTCCCGGCGGACACCTACCCGCATCTGGTGGCGACCGCGCGCGAACTCACCACACCGCACATCAACGAGCGGTTCGAGTTCGTCCTCGAACGATTCCTGGACGGCCTGGCCGTGCTGCCCCGGAACCCGAAACACGACCAGGGAGGGACGGGCACGGCCGAGCACGCCTGACCGACGGGTCGGTCGGCGGTGATCGGCGGCGCGGAAGGCTCCCCGAAACCGGCCCGCGTCGTCGTGTGATTGCCGATCACCCCTATCGATTCGGTGAGTTCACCGGGTATTAACCCGCCTTGCACGCAACTGGGCGTTAATCGGTGGACGGTGGGACCGTCCATCCAGGACAATCCGCCATCGGACCGCCGGCAAGCGATGAGTTTCGGGGCGCCGCGCAGTCCGAACTCCTGTATGAAACACAGCAACTTCGACACCGACCGGTTGGCCCCGGGCGGGGTCGCGGACGGTTCCGAACGCCCGGTCGCGGGGTCTGGCGCGGAACCGACCCATCGTCGATCGACCGCTGCTTCCTTGGAATCAGCCCATTAGCTGGGGGAAACATGAACCGGATCAAGGCGCTCGCGGCGTTGCCGTGCGGCCGTCGATCCAAGTGGGTCGTGCTGGCCTTGTGGCTGGTGTTGCTCGTGGTGGCAATGCCGCTCTCGGCCAAGCTGACCGACGCTCAGAACAACGAGGTCTCGTCGTGGCTTCCCGCCGAGGCCGAGTCCACCAAGGTGATCAACGAACAGAAGGACTTCCGCCCGGACACGACGGTGCCCGCCGTCGTGGTCTACGAGCGGACCGCCGGCCTGTCGCCGGACGACACCAAGGCGATAGCCGACGACCGGGCCAGGTTCGCCACCGCCAAGGGCGTGACGAACAAGGTCGAGGAACCGAGGTTCGAACCCAACAACAAGGCCGCCCAGGTCCTGGTTCCGATCACCATCAAGGACGGTGGCTGGAACGACCTCGGTGACGCGGTCGACGAGATCAAGAAGAGCCTGAAGGACAATCCGGACGGGCTCAAGGCGTACGTCACCGGCCCGGCCGGTCTCGGCTCCGACCAGGCCGCCGCGTTCGAGGGCATCGACGGCACGCTGTTGTACGCGACCCTCGGCGTGGTCGTGTTGATCCTGCTGTTCACCTACCGCAGCCCGGTGTTGTGGCTGCTCCCGGTGATCTCGGCGGTCGCGGCGCTGTTCACCGCGCAAGCCGTGGTGTACCTGTTCACCAAGGCCGGTCTGGTCGTCAACGGCCAGAGCGCGGCGATCCTGACCGTGTTGATCTTCGGCGCGGGCACCGACTACGCGTTGTTGCTGATCGCGCGATACCGCGAGGAACTGCACCGGTACGAGGATCGGCACGAGGCGATGGCGGCGGCGCTGTTCCGCGCCGGACCGGCGATCGTGGCCAGTGCCGCGACGGTCGGCGTGGGCATGTTGTGCCTGATGGCCGCGGAGATGCAGTCCACCAAGGGCCTGGGCCCGGTCTGCGCGCTCGGCGTGCTGGTCGGCCTGGTCGCGATG
This sequence comes from Embleya sp. NPDC005971, assembly GCF_040629175.1. Taxonomy (NCBI): domain Bacteria; kingdom Bacillati; phylum Actinomycetota; class Actinomycetes; order Kitasatosporales; family Streptomycetaceae; genus Embleya; species Embleya sp. NPDC005971. Next base: position 22,267 of record NZ_JBEXUX010000069.1, read on the forward strand.
ACCACGCTGCTGCCCGCGCTGCTGGTGATCGTCGGCCGCTGGGTGTTCTGGCCGATCCGCCCGGCCTACGAGCCGGACGCGATCACGCACGACGAGAACGGCCTGTGGGCCAAGGTCGGCCGGCAGATCTCCCGCGGTCCGCGCCTGGTGTGGATCGTCACCGCGGTCATTCTCGGCGTGATGACCATCGGCCTGAGCAACCTCAACGGTGACGGCATCGCCAACAAGGACTCGTTCACCAACAAGCCGCAGTCGATCACCGGCCAGGAGATCTCCGAGCGCTACTTCCCGGCGGGCTCCGGCGACCCGATCGTGGTGATCGGCCGGGAGTCGGCCGCGACCGCGCTGATGCAGACGCTCCAGGCGACCCGAGGGATCGCTCCCGACGGCGTCCGGCAGACCGGCGCGGCGAACGGCCGGGTGCAGATCGAGGGCGTGATGAGCGCGTCGCCCGACTCGGCGGCGGCCAAGGACACCGTCAAGCGGGTCCGCACCGCGATGCACGCGGTTCCGGACGGCGCGGCCAAGGTCGGCGGTGGCACCGCGACCCAGATGGACGTGGCCAAGGCGTCCGAGCACGACGACAAGGTGATCATCCCGCTCATCCTGCTCGTGGTGCTGATCGTGCTCGGGCTGCTGCTGCGCGCGGTGATCGCCCCGCTGGTGCTGATCGCCACCGTGGTGTTGTCCTTCGCCGCGGCGCTGGGCATCAGCGTGTTCACCTTCGAGCACCTGCTCGGCTTCAAGGGCACCGACGTGGGCTTCCCGCTGTTCGTGTTCGTCTTCCTGGTGGCCCTGGGCATCGACTACAACGTGTTCCTGATGAGTCGGGTGCACGAGGAGTCGAAGAAGCACGGCACTCGGCGCGGCGTGCTGATCGGCCTGTCCGCGACCGGTGGCGTGATCACCTCGGCCGGCCTGGTGCTGGCCGCCACGTTCGCGGTGCTCGGCACGCTGCCGATCGTCTCGTTCGCCGAGATGGGCTTCACCGTCGCCCTGGGCGTGCTGCTGGACACCTTCATCGTGCGCTCGGTCCTGGTCACCGCGTTGGGCCTGGACATCGGCCGCAAGATCTGGTGGCCCAGCAAGCTCGCCCAACGTCCGGACGAGGAAACCCCGAAGCCCGACGCCGACGGCGACCGCGAGGGCGTCCTGATCGGCTGAACCGGCACCACGGCGCCGATCCGCTGATCGGAGCCTGCTGAACGAGGGTGGTGGACGAACACACGTCCACCACCCTCTTCGCGTTCGGGCGTCGGCCCGAGACCGCCCGACGGTGTTCCGCGAGCAGGGCGGCGCCGATGCGTCGGCGGGGCGGAAGCGGCGCGGACTGCACGCGGGTCTCCGGCGACCAGGACGGTGGAGACTCAAGTGCGATCCCCGATCCCCGGGCGTGGCCCGGGGATCGGTACCGGTCAGCCCTTGAGGCCGATGCGGTCCATCAGGACCATGCCGTCGTTGGTCAGGACCATGCCGACCACCGCCGAGCGGTGGAAGGCGGTCACCACCGAGGACTGGTAGGTCCACAGGGGGGCGTCCTGCTTGAGTTGGGCGGCGACCGCCGTGTACGCGGCCTTGCGTTGGGCCGGATCGTTGGTGGTGCGGGCCTTGTCCAGGTTCTGGTCGACCGTGGGGTTGGCGTACAGGAGGTAGTTGTTCGGGCTGGTGCTGTAGAGGTTCACGTACAGGCCGGGTTCGGCGTCCGAAAGGTAGTAACTGAACATCGCCGCCTGGTAGTTCTTGTTGATCACGATGTCCGTCTGGTACGCGGCGATCGGCATCGGGGCGAGCTTGACGGTGACGTTCTTCAGGCCCTGGAGCGAGGTCATGATGTATTCGGCGGTCCGCTGCGCGTTCGCGTTCTGCGGGATCGAATAGGTGAAGTCCAGCGGCTTGCCCTCGGCCGCCAACTCGTTCAGCAGCCGCTGCGCCTCCGCACGGTCGGTGGACTGAACGGTCTCGGTACCGGGCTCCACCAGCGGGCTGTCCGGCGGGAAGATGCTCTTGGTGGGCGTGCCGTTGCCGCTGAAGGAGATCTTGTTCACCTCGTTCGCGTCGAGCGCGAGCTGCACGGCGCGGCGGGCGCGGACGTCGTCGAACGGCGCACGCTTGTTGTTGAAGAAGAGCGACTCGCCGCCGATGATCGTGACGACCTTGGTCTCCAGGCCCTTCTGCTTGGCCTTGACCGGGTCCTCCGCGTTGACCGAGACCTTGAGGTCCGCGCTGCCGGAGAACACCGTCTCCAGGGCCTGGGTGCTGTCCTGGATGATCTTGAACACCACGGTGTCCGCGTACGGCTTGGCCGCGCCCTGCCAGTAGGTGGGGTTCTTGACGAAGGTCATGTGGTCGCCGTTGGTCCACTCCTTGAACGTGTACGGGCCGGCGCCGACCGGGTTGCGGGCGAAACCGGTCGGATCCTTCTTGTACGCCGTCGGCGAGACGATGAAGGCCAGGTTCGAGGCGACGATGTGGTCGAAGTTGGCGTTCGGGCCGTTCAGGGTGATCCTGAGCGTGGTCGGGTCGACCACCTCGGTCGCCTTGACCGCCGCGATGGTGCCCGCCTGGTACGACTTGCGCGCCGGTGCGGCGTGTTCGTCCCAGGTGAACTTCACCGCCGCCGCGTCGTAGGGGGTGCCGTCGGAGAACTTGACGTTCGGCTTGAGCTTGAGCGTCCAGGACGCGGCGCCCGGGTCCGGGGTCAGGCTCTCGCCGATCTGCGGCATCACCTTGCCGGTCTTGGCCTCGTGCCAGAACAACGAGTCGTAGACCGTGTTGAGCCGGGTGTTGTCGGTATACGAGTTGCTCAGCGCGCCGAACGGGTCCATCGAGCGCATATCGCTGGCCATCGCCACGGTCAGCGTGCCGCCGGTCTTGGGCGTCACGGTGGAGGTGTCCGCGTCCTTGGCCGCCTTGTCGTCACCGCCACCGCCACACGCGCCGAGCAGCAGGCACGCGGCGACGGCGGGGACGGTGGTACGGAAGGCGCGCCCGGTGATGGGCCTTCGGCCCGGGCGGCCCGGGCGGACGGAGTCCGGTATCTCGCGTGCAGTGTCCATGCCTGTGCCTCGCTTCGATCTGGTGGGCCGACCCCCGAGGGGCAACCGGGGGCGGAGCATAATCGAAGCCGCGAACGATCTTTGTCGCGCTTTTTCCGGTAGTGATGGATGTTTCGTCCGAAGCGGCCGACCCGGCGGACACGTGTGTACAGCGACGCCCGCAGGCCCTCGTCCGGGGACGAGGGCCTGCGGGGCGGGTGCTTCGCGGGTGGTTCGCGCCGGCTTCGGCGTCAGCGCACCGGGCGCAGCGTCTTGCTCCACAACACGGTGGACGCGCCGTCGCGCAGGTTGACCGTCAGGTTGCCCGAGGGGCCGTCGATCTCGACCTCGCCGAAGTGCTGGAAGCCCTCCAGCGGCGAGTAGTTGGCGCGCGGGGGAGCGTGCACGAACTCGGCCTTGGGGCCGAACGTGCCGTCCAGCGCGTTGGGCCCGAACGCGCCCGCGTTCAGCGGGCCCGAGACGAACTCCCAGAACGGGTCGAAGTCCTTGAACGCGGCCCGGGACGGGTCGTAGTGGTGCGCCGCGGTGTAGTGCACGTCGGCGGTCAGGAACACGATGCCGCGCACGCCGCGCCGCTGCGCCGTGCGCAGGATCGTGGCGAACTCCATCTCGCGGCCCAGCGGCTTGCCCGGGTCGCCCTGCGCGACGCCCTCCTGCGCGACGGCGCCGTCCGGCACCACCAGGCCCAGCGGCAGGTCGTTGGCGATCACCTTCCAGGTGGCCCGGCTCTGCGACAGGCCCTCGATCAGCCACTGGCGCTGCCGGTCGCCGAGCATGCCGCGCTTGGGGTCGGCGTAGCGGTTGTCGTCGTTGGGGTCCTTGTAGGTGCGCATGTCCAGGACGAACACGTCCAGGTGCCGGCCGTAGGAGAGCTTGCGGTAAACCCGGTCGTCGCCGATCGGCACCCACTCGCGGAACGCCTGCTTGGCGCGCGCGGCGAGCACGTCGACGCGCTTCTCGGTGTAGCGGGCGTCCTCCAGGATCTGGCCCGGATACCAGTTGTTGCGCACCTCGTGGTCGTCCCACTGGTTGATCTGGGCGACCTCGGCGGCGAACGCGCGGTAGTTGCGGTCGAGCAGGTTGTAGGCGAACTGGCCCCGGTATTCGGTCAGCGACTCGGCGACCTTGGACTTCTCCGGGGTGACCACGTTGTGCCAGATCCGGCCGTCGGGCAGCGGGACGCTCTCCACCAGCGGGCCGTCCGAGTAGACCGTGTCGCCGCTGTTGAGGAAGAAGTCCGGGCGCAGCCGGCGCATCTGCTCGAAGATCGTCATGCCGCCGATGTCCGGGTTGCTGCCCCAGCCCTGGCCGACGGTGTCGCCGGACCACACGAACCGCACGCCGGAACGGCTGCGCTCGCTCGGCGCGGTGAGCAGCGAACCGGTCACCGCCTGGCCGGCCGCACCGCGCTCGCCCTCGACTCGGACCCGGTAGTGGATCCGCCGCCCGGACGGCAGATCGCGCAACCGGACCCGCCCGGTGAGGTCGCCGTCCGGGGTCAGCCACGGGCCCCGCACGCGGTGTGCGTCGCGCAGGTCGGGCCGAGTGCCGTATTCGACGATCAGCCGACCGGGCCGGTCGGCACGCCCCCATACGATCGCCGAGGACGCGGTGGCGTCGCCGCTCTGCACGCCGTGGCTCAGGCTCGGCCGGCCGGAGGCCACGTACGCGGGCGCGTCCGACGTCGTGGCCGAGGCCGAGCCGGCGCCCACCACGGGGGCGATCGCCAGGCCCGCGCCGACGACGGAGCCGGTGCGCAGCAGGGTCCTTCTGTCCACTGAGGTCATGGACAAGTGTGTAGTGGCGCCGGGCGACGTATCGGCGAACGCGGGTTGGCCGGCTCGTCAAGTCTGGTCGGCGGGCCGGGTGTCGGCGGCGGTACCCCGCTCGCGCCACGGAGCCGGCGGAGGCAGCGGGAGCCCGAGCAGCAGCCCCACCGCCGGCATGCCGCCGAGGACCACCACCAGGTCCGCGCGCGGGTGACAGAGCACCGTCCGCCGCTCGGCGGCCTTCGTCGTCCGCGGCGCGGACGTGTGTGCCGAAGCGGGTGCGGATTGCTCTTCGGCCATGGCGGGTGCTCCCTTCCCTGCGGTGGCGGTCGACGTCGTCCGCCTTCGTCCCGATGCCGGGGAGGCACGCTCGACGCCCGCAGCGGCCGAAGGTCGATCCGGCGCAGACTCATGTCGGGAGTTCGCCGCCGAGCGGCGGTCGGTAGGGACGATCGGCGGCCCACCCGCAGCCCACCCGACGGGACCGGCCGGCGGTCGACCGGACCGGCCGACCCGCCGACCGTCCTACTCGACCACGGTCAGCACGATCTTCCCGGAGGTGCGCCCGCTCTCGCCCAGTTCGTGCGCCTTGCCCGCCTGCTCCAGTGGCAGCACCGCGTCGATCACCGGCCGCAGCAACCCCGCCTCGACCAGCGCCGCGATCTCCTTCAGCCCGCCCTGATCCGGCTCGACGATGGTGAACGTCGCCCGCCGCCCCGCCGCCTCCGCCACCGGCCCCAACGCGACCTCGGCCGGCGACGCCAGCGAGACCACCAGCCCGCCCGGCCGCAACGTCCGCAACGAGCGCGGCCCGTACTCGCCGCCGATCGTGTCCAGCACGACGTCCACGTCCTTGACGGCCTCGGCGAAGTCGACGCTCGTGTAGTCGATCGTTTCGTCCGCACCCAGGCCGCGCAACAACTCGTGCTTGGCCGCGCGGGCGGTGCCGATCACGTACGCGCCGCGGGCCTTGGCGACCTGGACCGCGAGATGGCCCACCCCACCCGCGGCGGCGTGGATCAGCACCCGCGCGCCCGGCCGTACGTCGGCCGCGTCCACCAGCGACTGCCACGCGGTGAGCGCGGCCACCGGCAGCGCCGCCGCCTCCACATGCGACAGGCCGGCCGGCTTGCGGGCCAGATGCCGGGCCGGCGATACGACGAACTCGGCGTACGTACCGGCCGGTTGCGGCAGTCGGGGCATGCCGAACACCGCGTCGCCGGGCCGGAAAACGCTCACCCCCAGGCCCACCGACTCGACCACGCCGGACACGTCCCAGCCCAGCGGGACCGGGGTGTCACCGAGCAGGCCGCCGGTGCCGCGGTGCCAGTAGTCGGTCGGGTTCACGCCGGCCGCGTGCACCCGCACCAGCACCTCGGAGGGGCCCGGCGTCGGGCGCTCCACCTCGACCACCTTCAGTACCTCGGGCCCACCCAGCGTGTCCTGTCCGATGGCGCGCATCGTCATCACATTCCCCTGCTCGTGCCGTGGTTCGACCGCCGCGTCCGGCGGCGTGGGCACAACTCTGCCGCCGGCCCGAACAGCCATCGAGTGGCCGGGTGGCCAATGTGTGAAAGGATCCGGCCATGCATCGAGTCGTGGTCCTGGCCCTGGAAAACGTCTATCCCTTCGAACTGGGCATCCCGGTCCGGATCTTCGGCACCGCGACCGGCGCCGACGAGGAACCGCTGTACGAGGTGATCACGTGCAGCCTCGACGGTCGGCCGGTGCGCACCAGCGCCGACTTCGCCATCGCCGTCGAGCACGGCGCCGAGGTGCTGGCGACCGCCGACACCCTGGTACTTCCGCCGTTCACCTGCGGCGTGGACGAGAACGACCGACCCGACTGGCTCCCGGCACCACTCGCCCGGGCCCTGGCCGGACTGCGGCCCGGCACCCGGATCGTGTCCTTCTGCACCGCGTCCTACGTGCTCGCCGCCGCCGGCCTCCTCGACGGCCGGCCGGCGACCACGCACTGGAACGAGGTCGACCAGTTCCGCAAGCGCTTCCCGCACATCGAGCTCGACCCGGACGTGCTGTTCGTCGACGACGGCGACATCCTCACCGCCGCCGGGGTGGCCGCCGGCATCGACCTGTGCATGCACCTGCTGCGCCGCGACCACGGCAGCGAGGTGGCCAACCGGGTCGCCCGGCGCTGCGTGACGCCGCCGTGGCGCGAGGGCGGGCAGGCCCAGTTCATCGAACGCCCGGTGCCGGAGCCGTCCTCGGCCACCACCTCGGCGACCCGGGCGTGGGCGCTCGAACACCTGCACCGCCCGCTGTCGTTGGCCGAGTTGGCCGAGCACGCGCGGATGAGCGTACGCACCTTCACCCGGCGCTTCCGGGACGAGGTGGGCATGACCCCGGGCCAGTGGCTGACCCGGCAACGGGTCGAACACGCCCGCCGGCTCCTGGAGACCACCGACCTGAGCGTGGACCGGATCGCCGACCGGGCGGGCTTCGGCACCGGCGCCTCGCTGCGCCAGCACCTGGTGGCCACCATCGGGGTGCCGCCGATGACCTACCGCCAGACCTTCCGCACCCACGAGCCGGCGCCGATGCGCGGGTGAGACACCGAGCCCGGCGTGCATTCCACGGGTGAGGGCGATCAAGGCGGCCCGGATTCCGGCCGATACCTCCGACAACGTGCCCACGTTCCGGAGGAGATCCACTCGTGCCGTCGCCGTCCCGTGTCGCCGCCATCGCCGTCGCCGCAGCCCTCACGTTCGCCGGAACCGTCGCCCAACCGGCCCCGGCCGCACCCCTGTCGCGATACGCCGCGCTGGGCGACTCGTACAGTTCCGGCGTCGGCGCGGGCGACTACCTCGCGGACGGCGGCGACTGCAAGCGCAGCGCGAACGCGTATCCATCGCTGTGGCAACGCGCGCACGGCGCGGCCGAGTTCGCCTTCGTGGCCTGCTCCGGGGCGACCACGGCCCAGGTGCGGGATCGGCAACTGGCCGCGGTGACCGCCGACACCACCCTGGTGACGATCAGCGCCGGCGGCAACGACGTCGGCTTCGCCGACACGATCACGACGTGTGTGGTCGGCAGCGACCGGGACTGCTCGGCCGCGGTGGCCAAGGCCACGGCGTACGCCCGGGAGAAGTTGCCGGCCGACCTGGACACGACCTACGCGCGGATCCGCAGCCGGGCCCCGCACGCGCGGCTCGTGGTCTTCGGGTATCCGCGCCTGTTCGAAACGGGTAGCTGCCCGCTGGGGCTGAGCCTGGCCAAGCGGCGCGCGCTGGACGACGCGGCCGACGTGCTGGTGGACACCACCAAGGCCCGGGCGGCGGCGGGCGGCGCGGAATTCGCCGACGTCCGGGGCCGGTTCGCCGGGCACGGGGTGTGCGGGGCGGACGAGTGGCTGCACGGCCTGACGCTGCCGGTCGACGAGTCCTACCACCCGACCGCCACGGGCCAGGCCAGGGGCTACCTGCCCAGCCTGACCACAACCACCGACTGAGCCTGCCGCCGGGGCGGGGCGTCCCGGCCGAGAAGCACCGACCGCCTAGCCTCTCCCGTCGGCCAATACCTCGCCGAGCGTGGTGCGCCGGTACTGCACCGACCGGCCCACCCGCAGGCCCGTGATCAGGTCGGCGCGACGCAGCACGGCCAGGTGGTCGCCGACCGTGCCCAGGCCGAGGTTGAGCCGAGCGGCGAGTTGGGTGGTGGTGGCCGGGCCGGCCAGCGCACGCAGGATCATCGCGCGTGTGGCGCCCAGCAGATCGGCGAGCGCCTCGTCGTCCGAGCGGGCCGGGGCGCCCAGCAGTTCGGCCACGCCCCGGGCCGGATACACGATGGCGTACGGCCACGGCGGTTCCACGTAGACGATCATCGAGCCGAACGCGGACGGCACGAACAGCAGCCCGGCGCCGTCGAGCCGCACCGTGTCGGGCTGCTCACGGGAAACCTCGATCACGCCCTCGTCGCGCCACCGCAGCCGAGGCGACAGGTCGCCCAGCGCCGCACCCCAGCCGTACGCCGCCAACCGCCCGGCGGTGCGCACCAGATCGTGCTCCAGCACCGCGCGCAGCGCCGGCCACTCCGGCTCGACCAGGCTCGTCCACGCCGCCTCGATCGCGTCCGCCAGCCGCCCCACCACATCGGGGGAGTCGAACACCGCCCGCGTCGCCGCCGAGGGCGCGCGCAACCCGACCAGGTTGCGCGCCAGCTCGGACCGGGCCCGGTCCAGGGAGGTGGCCCGCAGTACCGCGAGTTCGTCCCCGATCCCGGCCGGCGTGCCCGACGGCGGCGGGTGCAGGAAATCCGCGTTGTAGCCGCCGCGCCGGTACAGCGACGCCATCGCCGCGATCGCCGGCCGCTCCCGACGCAGCCGGTCGTACGCCGGCCGCAGCCGCTCGATCCACGGCCGCAGCGGCCCGGCCTGGTGGCTTCCCGACAACGTCCGCAACACCCACACCACCTCGCCCAGCGGCGAGATGCCGAACCTGCTGCGCGCCATGTCGGCCGGCCCGACCTCGATCCTGAGCATGCCTCGCGCCTCCCGCCGACAGCCTCCCAGGTTTCGGCTGTCGCCGAAAGCATGGCCGGCGCAGCACGCGGTGCGGCACGCTCGCCCGCATGATCGGCGACGACGTCAAAGCGGCGACCTATCGCGAGGTCTTCGCGGTCGGCGCCTTCCGGGTGCTGTTCGGTTCCTTTGTGCTGCTGTTGATCGGCGACACCGTACGGATGCTCGCGCTCGCCGTGCTCGTCTACGAACGCACCGGGTCGCCTGCGCTGTCCGCGCTCGCCTATGTCGCCGGATTCGTCCCGCAGGCGTTCGGCGGGGCACTGTTGCTCTCGCTCACCGACCGGGTGCCGGTGCGCGCCGCGATGGCCGGGTACGACCTGGTCCGGTGCGTGCTCGCGCTGGTGCTCGCCGCCGACGTGCTGCCGGTGTGGGCGGTCCTGCTGCTGCTCGCGAGCGTCGGGCTGGTCAGCCCGATCGCCGGGGCCGCGCGTCAGCGCACGCTGCCCGAACTGCTGCACGGCGACGCCTACGTGCTCGGGCGGTCGGTGTTCGGCATGGCCGCCGGCGCGATGCAGGTGCTCGGCTTCGCGGTCGGCGGTCTGCTGCTCGCACTGGTCGGATCCGGTGGCGCGCTGCTGTTCGCGGCCGGCGTCGCGCTGGCCTCCGCCGCGGTGGTGCGGTTCGGCCTGCCGGCCGCGCCGCGCCCCGAGCGCACCGGGTCGGCCCGGACCGAGGGCACGGTACGCGCGACCTGGCGAGTCAATCGCGAACTGCTCGGCGACCGGACCGTGCGCGGCCTGTTGCTGGCCCAGTGGATACCGGCCAACCTGACCGCCGCCGCCGAGGGCGTGATCGTCCCGTACGCGCCCGACCACGCCGGTGTCCTGTACGGCTCGGCCGCCGGCGGGATGTTGCTGGGCGACCTGCTGGTGGGCCGCTTCGTCCGCCCGGCCCGGCGCGAACGCCTGACACCGTGGCTGGCCCTGCTGCTCGGCGTCCCGCTGGTCTTCTTCGCCGCGGGCCCGCCGCTGTGGGTCACGGCCGGCCTGTTCGTGGTGTCCAGCGCGGGGCTGTCCTACCAACTCGGCCTGCAGCGCCGCTTCCTGGACGCCATCCCGAAGGCCGGCACCGGGCAGGCGATGGGCCTGGCGATGACCGGCACGATGACCCTCCAGGGCGTCGCCATGGCGGGCGCGGGGGCGCTGGCCGGCGTGCTCGCCCCCGGCCACGTGATCGCACTGGTCGGGCTGGCCTCGCTCACCGGCACGCTGGCCATCCATCGGGTGTTGCGCCCGCAGGCGGGTCCACGGTCGGGGGCGGTCGGGGCTGCGCCGACGGTTGCGCCCGCGGCGTCGGTCGCCCCCAAGGTGCCGGTCGAGCACGTCGTGCCGGTCGTGTCCGAGGTGCCGGCCGCGCCGGTGCGCGGGACGGGGCCGACGCAGGCCGGCTGATCGGGGCGGGCCCGACTCGCCCCGCGCGGCCCGGCTCGCACCACGGCGCCGGCGCGTCGGCGGCGGCCGTTGCGGGCAGTCGGGTCGGGTACGGCCGGGTGGGTTCGTCTCCGGTGGATCGGTCCGACATTCTTTCCGCCGGGGATGTCGAGAACCGTCGGTCCGCTCCGACCCGGATACGAGCGGCCCGCCCGGCGAATCGGCGAAACGATCCCGAGCGGCCGATCGGACCACGCCGATCGGTCCGGAACACCCGGCCCGACCGAACCGAACGAGAGCGACCAGGAGTCACCGATGAAGTTCATGCTGCTGATCCACAACCGCCCGGGCTTCGTGGAGGATCTCTCCGACGCCGAGCGCACCGAACTGTTCGGCGAGGTCGACGCGCTGATGGCCGAGCTGACCGCGTCCGGGGAACTGCTCGGCGGCGAGGCCCTGGCCGACCCCACGCAAACCCGCACCGTGCGGGTGCGGGACGGGGTGCCGGCGGTCACCGACGGCCCGTTCGTGGAGGCCAAGGAGCACTTCGCCGGCTATCTGCTGGTCGAGTGCGACAGCACCGAGCGGGCCGTCGAGATCGCCGGGCGCTGGCCGGACGCCCGCTACTGGGCGATGGAGGTCCGCCCGGTGATGACCGAGTCCGGGACGGAGATGTGAGCGCGGACGCGCACGTCGAGGGCCTGCTGCGGGAGCTGACCCCGCAGGTCCTCGGCGTGCTCGTCCGCCGACACGGCCAGTTCGACGCGTGCGAGGACGCGGTCCAGGAGGCGCTGCTCGCCGCCACCGTGCAGTGGCCGGTGGAGGGCGTCCCGGACAGCCCGTGGGGCTGGCTGCTCACCGTGGCCGACCGGCGGCTGATCGACCACTGGCGCAGCGAGCGGGCCCGACGCAACCGCGAGGAGCGGCTCGCCGCGCAGGCCCCGGCCGACGAGTACGTCTCGCCCGCACCCGACGACGACGCGGTCGGCGATCGGGACGACACGCTGACCCTGCTGTTCCTGTGTTGCCACCCGGCGTTGACCGGCGCCTCGCAGGTCGCGTTGACGCTGCGCGCGGTCGGCGGCCTGACCACCGCGCAGATCGCCGGCGCCTTCCTGGTGCCCGAGAGCACCATGGCGCAGCGGATCAGCCGGGCCAAGCAGCGGATCAAGGCCGCCGGCGGTCGCTTCGGCCAGCCGGCCGGGCCGGAGCCGATGGAGCGGTTGGGCGCGGTGTTGCAGGTGCTCTACCTGATCTTCAACGAGGGCTACACCGCCGGCTCGGGCCCGGACCTGCTCCGTACCGACCTGACCGCGGAGGCCATCCGACTCACCCGCGCGGTGCGCCGGTTGCGGCCGGACGACGGCGAGGTGTCCGGGTTGCTCGCGCTGATGTTGCTGACCGATGCCCGCCGGGCCGCGCGCACCGCCGCGGACGGCGAGTTGATCCCGCTGGCCGAGCAGGACCGGAGCCGCTGGAACGCGGAGGCGATCCGGGAGGGCACCGAGCTGGTCACCGACGCGCTCACGTGGGGGCCGCCGGGCCCGTACCAGCTCCAGGCCGCGATCGCCGCGGTGCACGCGGAGGCGGCGCGCGCCGAGGACACGGACTGGCCGCAGATCCTCGCGCTGTACCGGCTGCTCGACCACCTGTCGCCGGGCCCGATGGTCACCCTCAACCGCAGCGTCGCGACGGCGATGGTGCACGGCCCGCGGGCGGGCCTGGAGTTGCTCGACACGCTGGCCGGGGACGACCGGATGACCGGGCACCACCGGGTCTGGGCGGTGCGCGGCCACCTGCTCGAACTGGCCGGCGATCGTGAGCCCGCACGGGCGGCGTACCGCGAAGCGGCCCGCCGGACCACCAGCCTGCCGGAACGCCGCTACCTGGAGATACGCGCGGCGCGGGTGGTCGACGGCGGATGATCTGTGCCGGCGTCCGCCGCCGGGATCCCGGCCGCGAGCGCGCCCTGGTGCGGAAGCCCGTCGAGAACTTCTTCCGAAGAGCCTCCCGGGGATGTCGAGGACCGGCGATCGATTCCGACCTCGTGGTGAGAACACCGAAGACCGGCACGATCGGGAGCCCGAAATGCGCAAGATCCTCTACATGGTCCACCAGTCGCTCGACGGTTGCATCGAGGGCCCCAACGGCGAATTCGACTGGCCGATGATGACCCCGGAGCTGTCCGACTTCGGGCAGACCCTCCACGACGGAGTCGACACGTTCCTGTACGGCCGGGTGGTGTGGGAGATGATGTCCGGCTACTGGCCGGTCGCCGAGAGCATCTCCACCGATCCGCACGACCTGCGGTTCGCGCCGATCTGGCGGGCGGCCCGCAAGGTGGTCGTCTCGACCACGTTGGACCGGGCCGAGTGGGGTGCCGAGGTGATCGGCGGGAATCTCGCCGAGGACATCACCGCGCTCAAGCGGGAGCCCGGCAAGGACATCCTGCTCAGCGGCGGCGCCGGGCTCGCCAACGCGCTGACCGCGCTCGGCCTGATCGACGAATACCTGATCTTCGTGCACCCGGTGATCCTGGGCGGCGGCAAACCGGTCTTCCGGCCCGACGACGCCCGGCACCCGCTGACCCTGGTCGACTCGCGCACGTTCGACGCGCGCACCGTGCTGCTGCACTACGCCCGCGCGGGCGAGTAGCGGTGGTCCCTCGCGCGTCGCGCGGCTCAGCCCGGGAGTTTGCCCGCCGCACGATCGGCGAGCCAGGCGTCGAAGGCGGCCCGCCCCTCGATGGCGTCCTGCTCGATCAACGGGCGGGACTGGTGGGTGATTTCCAGATGCACGCCGTTGGGATCGAAGCAGTACACCGAGTACCAGACGCCGTGATGGTCGATCGGGCCCCGGACCTCGACCCCGTGCCGGCGGATCTGCTCGGCCATCGCGTCGACTTCGGCGACGGAGTCCACGGCGAGCGCGACGTGCCGGGTCCACGATTCGAGACCGTCGGGCACGGGCGTGTACGCCTTGGCCACGTCGAAGAAGGCGATGCACTCGCCGCTCGCGAGCGCGTAGAAGACGTGCAGGAAGGGCGCGGTGACCTCGCCGCCGCTGGTGGTTCGGGACTCCTCGCGAAGCGCGCCCGCGAGTTCCGCGCCGACCGCCTCCGTCCAGAAGCGGTGGGTCGCGGCCAGGTCTCGGGTCTGGTAGGCGAGATGGTTCAGGGCCACCGGTACGGCCATGACGTGCTCCTCTTCGCTCGACGGTGAGCAATTTCAGTGCACCATGCACGATATCGACGAACCGGCCGTTCGCATACCGTCACGCCCCGATCACCGCGAGGCGGTGGCGGGACGCCGGGTGCGACGGCCGGTGCCCGGATCAGCCCGAATGCAGGCCCAGCCCGTAGAACTTCACGTCGAACGCGCCCACCCGTTCGCCCTCGCCGCCGATGATCAGGTCCTCGGGGCCGGGGACGCCGGCGGCACGGGCGGTGGCGACCAGCAGTTCGGCGGTCGCCCGCGCGGCCACCTCGCCCGGGCCGCCGGCGTCGTGCCGGGCGGGCGGCTCGGCGTCCGAGGGCCACCAGGCGCGCGTACCCGGGTGCTCCTCGGCACTGCCCCAGCCCAACGCGTGCGCATCCACGCCCGCCGGCGGGAAGGAGCCGATCACCAGCCGATCCCGGCAGACCAGGTCGAACAACATCGGCGCACCGTTCTCGCCGGGGACGCGCCCGTAGACGTTCAGGGCGAGCCCGACGTCCAGCGCGGTCGTCTCGGCGGGCAGCGAGCCGAGGAAGTCGGCCAGCACGTCGGTCAGTTGCTCCCAGTCCCGGGCGTACCAGCCGCCGGGCAGGCCGAGTCCGCCGTTGGCGGCCACCCGGCGGTGGCCGAAGAAGCCGGTGATCGCGCCCGGTTCGCCGTGGCCCTGACGCCAGAACCAGTTCTCCACGGGCTCGGTGGGCAGCAGCACCAACTCCGGCCCGGCCCGACCCGCGCGCAGTTCCAGCGTGTCCGGGTCGCCACGCCAGCGCCGGTAGGGCGTACCCCAGCGCGCACCGCCGTCGTAGTACGGGCCGAGTCCGCCGTACACCCCCATGATCGACGCCTCGCCGAGCGCGTCCGCGACCTGCTCGGCCGCCTGTCGAAACGCGAGCGCCTGGGCGGCCGGGTCCGGAGCCGGCAGGGCCAGCGGCACGGCCAGTTCGACATAGTCCTCACCCGAGGTGAAGTCCTTCTCGAACCGGCCGACCGGACGCAACCGCGCGCTCCCGGACGGCAGATCGGTGCCGGTCGGCGCGGCGTCGGCGGCCCCCGACCAGGTCCAGCCCAGCGCCGCGACGAGCGCCTGCACCCCCTGCCGCGACCAACCACCCGTCGGCGCGTCGAGCAACCGCCGAGCGAGCCGGGCCACCTCGCCCTCGTGGTACCGCACTGCGTCTTCCGTCATGCGCCGATCATTTCCCACGTCGGTGACATCCGCTCCGGCGGGTCCGTGGGCGGGCCCGACGTGCCACCGAGCTGCGGAAACCCCGTACAGGGCCGCGGTGTTGCCCTCTAGGCTGAGTGCTCGGACCGGCAGGGGGAGCTGGGGCATGGCGAATCCGGCGCGGCGCGCGCTGGTGGTCGGGGTGGCGGGCAGCCCCCGCGACGACCCGGGCGTGGAGGCGCCGGACGCGCTGCCACACCTGGCCTACGCGCCCGAATACGCCCGCCGGATCCGCGAATTGCTGCACACCGCCTATCGATACGACCCGGCCCGGCCCGCGCGCGACCCCGCCGACAGCGCCGGCGCACTGGACGAGGCGGTGCGCGCGGTGCTGAGCGGCGGCCCGGGACTCGCGGTGGTGCACCTGCTCGCACACGGGCAACGGGGCCGCAGCAGCGGCGGTCTGTACGTGGTCGGCGGCGACGGCGACCGGGTCGACACGGCCGTGGACCAGTGGCTGGCCCGCCTGGAGGACGACGAGGGCGACACGGCACCGACCGTGCTGTTCCTCCTCGACCTGTGCTACGCCGGGGACGCGGCCAGGCTGCACTGGCAGCAACTCCTGCGCACGCCCCGACGACGGGCCTGGGTGGTGGCCGCGTGCCAACCCGGAGAGCCGTCCTACGACGGCCGATTGAGCCATGCCGTGATCGAGGTACTGACCGGGTTCCGCGACGGCACGCTCGCCCTGGACGCCTCGTTCGAGTTCATCCCGTTCGAGCGGTTCTGTCAGGAGGTGGCCGCGGCCGTGGCACGCCGCGCCGAGGGCACGTACTACCGCCAGGAGGTCGCCACTCCGCTCGTGCCGATCGGCGAGAACCTCGCGCACCTGGCGTTCTTCCGCAACCCGCGCTTCGACGTGCGTCGGCACGCGCTGCGCACCGGCATCGACCCGACGCTGATTCCGCTGCTCGACGAAGCGCCCCAGACCCGGTTCGTGCTGGACGAGGCGGTGGACGAGCCGCACTTCGTGGGCCGGGCCGGCGGCCGCGACTCGTCCGGCGATACGGACGAGCCCGGCGCGCCCGGGCATTTCCAAGGACGCAGCGCGGAGGCGGCCCGACTCGCCTGGTGGCTCGCGGGCGCGGACTCGGCCCTCCAGGTGGTCACCGGCAAACCGGGCGTGGGCAAGTCGGCGCTCCTGGGCGTCCTGGTCTGCGCGGCCCATCCCGAACTGCGGCTGCGCACCCGATCGGTATGGACCACCCTCGGCGGCGCCGTGCCGCCGCTGATCGACGACCTCGCCGTGGTGCACGCGCGCCGCCGGACGCTCTCGGAGATCACCGCCGCGCTCGCCCGGCAGTGGGAGCTGACGGATCGATCGGGCGCCCGACCGGGCCGGCTCCTGGCCGCCGAACTCGCCGTGCGGGCCGAGCCACCGGTGCTGATTCTCGACGCGCTCGACGAGGCGGAGGGGGCGGAGGAGGTGATCCTGTCCCTCCTGCGGCCCCTGCTCACCACGCGCCGCGCGGACGGTCGGTCGAGCTGTCGGATCATGATCGGCTGTCGGCGCGAGGCGCGCCTGGCCGAACTGTTCGCCCTGGCCGAGCGGCACGGCGACGTGGTCGACCTGGACACGGTGCCGCGGGTCGCCTTGCGCACCGATCTCGTGGACTACATCAACAGTCTGCTCTTCACCGATGCGAACCGCGCGACCGCGCACAACTGGGCCAACTCCCATGCCCTGGCCGCGTCGATGGCGTCGGCACTGACCGAGGGCGCCGGGGCGGACCACGAGCCGCCGGAGTGGGGCGAGTTCCTGGTCGCCCGGCTGTATACCCGGCACCTGTTGGGCATTCGGTCGATACCGGCGACGCAGGCCGCGGCCCGGGAGTTGGGCGCCCGGATTCCGCGGACCCTGAGCGGAGTGCTGGACCTGGAGCCGGCCCAACAGCACAATCCGTGGATCCGGGCCACGTTGACCGCGCTCGCCTACGCCGGAGGCGAGGGCATGCCGATCGACATCCTGCGCGTGGCGGCACCCGCCTTCCTGGCGTCGACGCGGGACGCCGTGGGTCATCCGGCCGCCGCCGTCGAACTCGCCCTGCGCCGGGCCCGGTTCTACCTGCGCTGCAACGCCGACCCGCTGGGCAGGCCGCTGTACCGCCTGTTCCACCAGGGCCTGGCCGACGCGCTGCGGGCCGACTCCGAGGCGGCCGACCCCGATGCCGTGCGCGCCTTGTGGGCCGGGCTGCTCGGCTCGGTCGCGGCCGGGGCCGACGGTCGGCGCGACTGGGCGGCAGCGGCGCCGTATCTGCGTCGGCACGCGGCTCGGCACGCACGCGAGGCGGGCGAACTCGACCCGTTGCTCGCCGACACCGATTTCCTCGTACATGCGGAACCGGCGGCGCTGGCCGAGGAATTGCGCTCCGCGGACCGGACCCCGGTGGGCGCGTGGGTGTACCGCACCAGTTACGGCGCGCATCACCGGGCCGGCCCCGAGGAGCGGCGGCAACTGCTGGCCGTCGACGCGGCGCGGCACGACGCGCCGGAGTTGTCGGAGGGCTTCTCGCGGGACCTGCCCTGGACGGTGGCCTGGGCGGCGGGTCGGCCGCTCGGCGGCGCCCTGCGCTCCACCCTGACCGGACTGGGCGGAGCGGTGATCGGCCTGGCGATCGTCGAGGTGCGGGGCAGGGCGTGTGTGCTGAGCGGATCGACCGACGGGATCGTCCTGCTCTCGGATCTCGCCACGAGCACCGTCCTGTTCGATCTGCGCGGCCATGGCAACCACCCCGTCCGGGTGGCCGCATGCCGCATCGACGGGCGGCCACACGCGGTCACCGGCACGGCGGACGGTCTACAGGTGTGGGACCTGTCCACCGGTGCCCTGGTCCGGGAATGGCGGGGGCACGCCACGGGTGTGGAGAGCCTGACGGTCGCCCCCGATGCATCGGTGTTGGTCACCGCCCACGGCAAACGGCTGACCTGGTGGGACCCGGTCGGCGGGGAGCGGATCGCGGATACGACCCTGGCGCGCTCGGTGGGGCGGTTGGGGTTGTGGGACCTGGACGGGCGAACCCACGTGGTGGGGTGTGTGCGGGGCGAGGTGTGGCTGTGGCGACTGGAGGCGCGGAGGATCGTCTTCGTCCGCGTGTTGACCCGCTTTTCCGGTGATTCGGACGACCGCGATTTCGTCACCGCCCTGTCACCGGTGCGTGGTGCCCGCCGGCCGACGTTGCTGATCGGGCGGGCCGACGGGAGCGTGGCCATGGTCGACCCGTCGGACGGTGATCGGGTTCGCGGCCTTGGTGAAGGGCACATCGACGGGGTGACCGCCGTGGCGATGCCCGATGCGGACGGTGGGTGGGTGGTGAGTGCCGGCAGCGACGGAACGGTTCGGGTGTGGGATTCCGCCAGTGGACGGTGCGCCTCGGTGCTCGCGGGTCATACGACGGCGGTGCCGTCACTGGCCGGATACGCCGACTCGGCGGGGTTGACGGTGGTCAGCGGCGGGCAGTTGGGTACCGCCCGGGTATGGCGGCTTGCCCCGGAAGTCGCCGACGAGGGTGCCGCTCTCGGCGTCCATCGCGGTCATGCCCAACCGGGACATCCGCTGCGCGCGCGGAGTTTGGCCGTAACCGATGCCGAGTCGGGTGGATTCGGCATCTCGGAGAGTGCGGACGGCACGGTCTGCGTCTGGGATCCCGGGACAGGGCTGATCCGCCACACCGTCGACACCGGCGAACTCCACGACATCGCCTGTTTCGGGATGGCCGGCCGGCCGGTCGTCGCGGGTGTGCGACCCGAGGGTGGAGTGGCCGTGTGGGATGCCCGAACCGGGGCCCTGTGCAGCGACTCGGACGAGTCGGTGGCCGGAATGGCGGCGGTGGCGGGAATCGTGCTGGAGGGCAAGGCCCATGTATTGACCGGCGGTTGGGGCGGCCGGGTGGATCTGTGGGACGCCGGGTCGGGTATTCGGCGGCGCACGTTGATACCGGAGACCGTCGACGGTGCGACGACGCAGTGCCTCGCGGTCCTGGCGGACCCCCGCACGCCCTTGGTCGCGATTGGCGATGCCGAGGGCGGGGTTCGGCTGTTCGCGCCGACGTCGGACGGGCCGGTGCGACCACGACTGCTCATCACCCATCCCGCCCACATCAACACACTGGTGTTCATCGACCTTCCGCAGGGTCGAGCCCTGGTCGGTGCGGGCGGCGACGGCGTCGTCCGGATCACCACACTCGACGGTGCCCTCGTTCGCGAACTCGTCGGCCACGCACGGCCCGTGCTCGCCCTGGTCGGGATACTGCTCGAGGGCCGTCCGCATCTGCTCACCGGCGGCGCCGACCGCACCATGCGCCTGTGGGAGCCGAGTTCCGGCCGGGAGTTGTACCGCTACACGTTTCCGGACGGCGTGCGATCCCTCGAAGTGACGCACAGCGGCGATGTGTTGGTCGCCACCGGCAACGAATTGTTGCTCCTGCGCCCCGATCGGGCCGTGTTCGACCTCGCCCGTGTACCGGCCCCGGAGACTCCGGGTCCGTTCCGCAACAACCCCCTGGAGTCCCGATGAGTGCGATCGTCGCCGTGCACGGCGTGGGCAACCACGAGGCGGGCGCGGCCCCCGACGTGGTCGCCGCCGCGCGGGCACGGACCTGGGGCGCGGCCCTGGCGACGGGCCTCGGGCGACCGGCGGCCGAACTCGACGTCGCGTTCGCCTATTACGCCCACCACCTGTATCGCGGGCAACCGGTCGCCCAGGGCGGCCCGGACGAGGACGCCTTCGATCGGTTGGCGCCGGCCGATCCGGCGCTCGCGGTGTTCGCCGAGCAGTGGTTGGCGGCGCTCGACCTGCCCCCGGCGACGGTGCAGGGCCGACTGACCGTGCCGCTGCGGCAGATCGCCCAGGTCGTCGCCGAGCGATTCCGGCTCGACGGGCGGCTGACCCACCTGTTCATGTCCCTGTTCGTCCGCGAGGTGACCGCCTACCTGCGGGACGTGGACGCGCCGGCGCGGATCGCCGCGCGGGAGGAGGTGGCCGCGTGCATCGCCGCGCACCGGCCGCGCGTGGTGATCGCGCACTCGCTCGGCAGCGTCGTCACCTACGAGGCACTGCACGCCCACCCCGAGTCGGAGGTCGAACTCCTGGTCACCCTCGGCTCGCCGCTGGCCCTGCCGCACGCCGTGTTCCATCGGCTGCGGCCGACGCCCACCCCGACGGGTACCCGCCCGCCCGGCGTGCGGCGCTGGGTGAACGTGGCCGATCACGGCGATCCGGTCGCCATTCCCCGTCCGTTCAGCGCGCACTTCCCGGACGTCGACCTCGATCTGGCCGAGAGCGTCGGCCTGTTCGCGTTCCACCCGGCGGTGAAGTACCTCGGCTCGGCGGCGGTGGCCGCGACCGTGGCGCCCTACCTCGCGGCGTCGTCTCAGGGCTGATCGCGGGCGGCGCGGGGCCCCTCGTCCCGGTCCGGGGCAGGGCGGCGGCGGCCCGGCCGGCGCCTCGTGAAGGAGCGCATCTGCTCGCGCGCCCGGTCCTCGACCAGCGCCGTGAGCCGATCCAGGCCCTCGTCGATGCCGGTCGGCCCCAGTGCGCCGGCGGCCAATCGCAGGCGATGCGCGGGCCCGACGCCCGGATCGTAGAAGTGCGCCATCGGCGTCCACAACACGCCGTACTCGCGAGCGGACAGCTCCAACAACGCGTCGTCGACCACGAACGGCACGGTCAGCACGACGAAGCCGCCCCCGTCCGAGCAGTGCCAGTGCACCCGGTCCGCCGTCGGACCACGCCCGAACCGGGCGGCGAGGCCGTTCGCCAGCCGCGTGGGATGGCGCCGATCCGCCCACCGGGACCGGGAGTCGGCGGCGCGCGGACGGCTCGTACCGGTGCCGGCCGGCCGAAGCATCGCGGACGAGAGCGCCGTCGACGCGCGCTCGGACCGGGTCGGCAGGTCGACGAACGGGCCCACCGGTCGGCCGGTATCGGTGTCCACGACGCGGGCGATGCGTGCGCCCAGCGGGCCGGTTCCGGCGAACTGACCCGGATTCAGCACCCGTTGCCGGGTGTCCAGGGCGGCCAGGGTCGGTGGCCGGTGCCGTCCGGCGGCGTGCACCAGCCCGTACGGGTCGTCCTCCAGGACCAGCAGGTCCAACTCCTGGGCGGCGGACAACAGATCGCGCCGGGCCGGCTCGTCCAGGCTGACCCCGGAGGAGTTCGCGAAGTCCGGGACCAGGTACAGGGCGCGTGGACGCAGGCCGGCCGCACGGGCGCCGTGTACCTGCGCCGCGAGGTCGTCCAGGTCGACACCGCGCGGGCCGTCCGCGACCGGGAGCACGGGCAGGTCGGCTCGCCGGGCCGCGTCGGTGAGCCCGAGGTAGGTGGGGGTGAGTGCGAGCACCACGTCCCGATCCGAACCACGCAGCGCCCGCAGTGTCAGGAACAGCGCCTGTTGGCCGCCGCCGGCGAGCGAACCGCCTTCGTACGGGCGGCCGGTGGCGAAGGAGAGGGCCTCCGGGTGACGTTCGGCCACCTCGTTCAGCACCCTCGTCGAGCGCAGCACCGGGTCCGCGAGCGCGGGACGACGTGCGCCGCCGAAGTGTGTCATCGCGGTCCCCCCTCCGGTCGGTCGCCGCCGTGCCACGTTCCGGTACCGCCCGGCGCAGCACCGCGAAGGTCGCGGGCTGTAGCGCCCGTTGGGGCCGCCGTTGGCGACGAGGCTAGGAGGTGGTGGGGCGGGACGGGCGTCATCTGAGGAAAACGTGAGGTTCGCGGGGGCCGATCTCCCCCGGGGCCTTGCGTCTTCGGTCGCTCCGTCCTCGGGTGCTTGGTTGCGCGGCCGGTTCGGCGCTTGGCCGTTTCGACGTGCGGCCGTTTCGCTGCGTGGACGTTTCGACCCTCGGCCGCTTTGCTCCTCAGGCGCTTCGGCCGGGGCGCCACATCGTGGTCACCACGTGGCCGGTGTCGAGGGTGACGGTGCCGAGCGGGGCGAATCCGGCTCGTGCGTAGCGTGCGTGGTTGGCCGGGTTGCACGACTCCAGGTAGGCGGGCGCGCCCAAGGCGTCGATGCGCCTCAGGCTCTCGGCGAGCAGGCCCATGCCCAGCCCTCGGCCTCGGTGGTCGTCGTGGGTGGCGAGCAGGCTCAGGAAGAAGTGTGGCTCGGCCGGCTGCGCGGCGCCCAGCAGTTCCAACACCCGCAGCACCGCGTCCGCCGTGGCCCGGTCGCTGTTGGCGAGCAGGTACGTCTCCAGGCCGGCCGCCTCCTCGGCCGACAACTCCGAGCCGCCCGGCGGGATCCACAGCGCCGCCGCCTCGACGTGCTCGGTCACCAACGTCCACGGATAGCGCTGCGAGGAGGTCGCGAACAGCCGCCACATCGCCCCCGCCTGCTCGGCCCGCCGTTCGACGTTCGCGAACGCCGGTCCCCACATGGGGTCGTCGAAGAACGCGGTGGTCAGGGCGGCGACGATCGCGTCGATGTCGTCGACCGTCGCCACCCGAGCGGGTACGGGCGTGAATCCGGCGCTCACAGTGCTCACGCTGCCCAACCTACGCCCCGTCCTCCAGACCGGACCTACGCGGTCGCGGAGTGCGGGTCCGGACTGAGGAAGGCGAACACCGAGTGCGGGTGACAGCCGCTGAAGAGCAGCCGGATGACGATGATCGCCATGGCCTCCAGGTGGCGGGTCCGACCGAGGTCACCCACGTCCAGCGGCCGGCCGCCCACATCGGCGATGAGCAGGCGGGCCGCGTTCTCTTTTGTCGGGCGCCTTCGGCGCCGGCTCGCGAGGCACCACTTTTTGCTCCCCCGCTGATCCGATAGAGAGCGACTGGACGGACCACTCAGGGAGCTTCCCAGTGTCCGCAACCGCTCTGTCGACCGCCCCGAAGTCATCGCTGACCCCCACGGGGGGTATGCACACAACGACCATTCGCGGACTTCGAGCCATCCGCCTATCCGTGCTCACGGACGAGACGACCTCGGTCGACCGGCAGCGCGACGCCGACGACCGTGCGGCGGCAGCACTCGGTATCGACTTCGACGGGCGCGAAGCGTGCGACCTTGACGTCAGCGCGTCCAAGACGTCGCCGTTCGACCGGCCCGATCTCGGCGAGTGGCTGCGCAAGCCCGCCGAGTACGACGCCATCGTGTTCTGGCGCTTCGACCGTGCCATTCGGTCCATGGCGGACATGAGCAAGCTCGCCGAGTGGGCGCGCGAGCACGGGATCATGATCGTGTTCGCCGAAGGACTCGGCGGGTCCGGCCCGATGGTGTTCGACTTCCGCAACCGCGTAGACCCCGTCGCCGAACCCTGGTTCGTGGCCTTTGCCGAGTACCGTGCCGGCCGCGAAAAGCGGCGGCACATTCTGGATGCTGCCCAGGCTGCCCAGAGGGTGTTGGGCGAGGTGATCACCATTTCGGAGCAGCGCTGGTACGACTCGCGCCTACTCGAAGAGATCGTGGAATTGGCGAACGCGAAGGCGACGGAGATCGGTGGTGAGTACGACAGGGAACTCTCCGCCGAGCGCGACGCCTACGTGAAGGGCACGGACTAGCAATGGCTGTTGACGCGTTGGACCCCGGGCCGAATCGGGATTACCCGTACTTCCCCCGGGACGTGTTGGGTCGCCCTGTGTGGAGTGACACCCCCGACCCGTTGCCGGTTGTGAATGGCGGGGCTCCGAGGCCGCGCGGGATCCGCCGACAGCGTTCGGCCGGTGGCGACCTGGTCGTGATCGACATGACGCCGATCGGGCCGGACGGGTTGCCGATCGATCCGCCGGTCATTCCTCCGAGGGGGTGGATGCTTCAGGACACGAGTAGGCATGTCAGCCCGTTCTGTTCGGTCTGCGGGCAAGGAGCGGACATCTCGGCGCACTGGCCGTTGACACGGCGCGAGTTGGTCGCACGCGGTGTCTCTCGCCCGGACATGCCCGGCTACCGGCGGTCGTTCTGTGTGCCGTGCTACTCGGCCGCCGTGAAGGCACGACGAAAGGCAGACCGCCCCGGGCGAGCCTGACCCGCTCGCGACCGTGGTGTGAGAGACACAGTGTGTGGCGCGCACCCTGCCCGAGTACGCCCGGCCCGGTCGGTCGGTGTCGGAACACGGCGGTAGCGGCAGTTCGACCCTGCCTGTCTCGCGACATGCAACCGCCCCGGTACGGGCGCTGAGAGGTCCGTACCGGGGCGGCATGCCTACTTGTGAAACCCGTCCAGGTTCACATACTGCGTCCAGTCGTACACGGGTTCGTCATCCCCGAGATCGAACAGCATGTCGAGAGAGGCGGCAGGCGCCTCCGCTGCCCGGTATGCCGCCACGACGATTCCGTCCGCGTTCAGGAGCGGGAGGGCGACCGGAACGGTCTTTCCGCCGGTGACGACGATTACGGGCCGACCGTCCCGGTACTCGATCGACAGCGTCCCGACATCCTCGGGCTTGGGTGTCAAGCCGAGACGTGCGGCCAATTCCGGTGACATCTGCTCCTGTACCGGGCCCTTCGAGTTCGGCACCGCTTGTTCGTCCGCCATGAGTCCAGTCCCCTCCCCGGTCGACAAGTTGTCGACCGTTCGTGATCTTCCCATGGCGCTGTGCGTTCACACCCCCCACGCGTTCGGAGGTACCCCCATGCCCCGAAGACCCCGCCCCCCTAGCCCGATCCCGGGCTGCCCCGAGCTGACATCGGGCGGGCAGTGCCCGAAGCATCGACGGGAAGCCGAGCGGCAGCGTGCACCGACCTCGGAGGATCGCTACGCGTCGACCAGGTGGAAGCGGCTTCGGGCTGCGTTCATCTACGCGAACCCGTGGTGTGTGCTCTGTGCTCAACCCGCTGTGGTCGCCGACCACTTCCCGCTCAGCCGCCGGCAGCTCATCGACCAGGGCGTGACCGACCCGGACGCGCCCGAGCGTCTGCGTCCGCTGTGCGTGCGCTGCCACAACAGGGAGACGGCACGGCTTCAGCCCGGCGGTTGGGCTGCCGAGCGTCGCTCTCGGCGCGAGTCCGGCCCGAGCTGAGCCCGCGCCCACCCGGGGACCCCCTCCCCCCGGGCACACCTGGCGGCAGGGAGACGAATTTCCGGCACGGCTCATTGGGCTGTTTCGGTGGGCATCTGCAACTGTGGATGCTTACGGCAATGCCCCGACTCGTTGGCCACCTGTCGGCGGGTCGGGGCATTGCTGCGTTCTTGGGTGTCACTCCGGATGCCGGCAAAGGCCGAACCCATCGTTGCGTCGATTGCACGGTGTTGCGCTTGTAATCGCGCTGTTTCATTCGGGGCGTCGGTTGTATCGCTCCAAGGCTGTCTTGGATGTGGACGCGTCCTTGAAGACCAGTTCCCACGGCCCCGTGTTGACGTCGAACTCCTTGCCGAACCCGACCCACTTCCCGGACATGCGGCGACTGGTCGGCTCCACCAGCAGTTGGATTGCCCCGTGGTAGCGCGCACCTTGGTAGTAGCCGTCGCTTGCGCTCTGCTCCGTCCATGTGCCCGTGACAACGTTCCGGTCGATGGCCAGATCGAGGGTCAGCGGGGAATCCGAGGAGCCGGGCAGGCTGCGTGCCGAAAGTCGGTTGCCGTGTTGCAGCAGGACGACGTAGTGCTGTCCCACGTAAGTACCGGACCGGCCGCTGGAGTAGTACTCGTAACGGCTGAGCCAGATCCCGCCGTAGCTGCCTTCGACAGCCCCTCGACCCTCGGGGAGGGGGGTGTTGCGTGCCGGCGCCACCCCGGCGGTGGAAGGTTTCAGATCATGCCCGCCGGCTCCGTCGTCGGAGACCCGTTCCGGGGGTACCGAGAGCGAGAAGCCGAGCGCACTGATCGGCAGGCCGGTGACCGACTCGAGCGCACGGGCGTAAATCGGCCGTGGCGCTGCCACTTCACCCGCTTCCCACCGTTGAACGTGTCGCTTGCTGCACCCGTTGGGTTCCCCCGATCGTTCCCCGGCGTTGCGAACGGCTCGGGCCATGTCGTCCTGACTCAGAAGCAGCCCCATGCGGACTGCGCGAAGTGTGCTGTTCGGCTCCGTCATGCAGATCACGGTAGACGTGCGCACACGCTTCCGACACCGATATGCCGCCCTGAATGACGCCGGAATGCCGTCTTGTGTGTCGCTGCGCAGATCTGGCACACGCCGCGAACATCTGCGTATGAAGCTGAATCGGCGACGGAATCGCAACCAGGTGCGGTCGGGGGACGCAGTCATACCCCGCACGAAGGTTGTCCGAGCTGCGCAAGTTCAGCGCGTTGTTCCCGATTCAACGATGGCGCCGGACATGACTCGTCGTGTGCGTGCTCACCGAGCTGCCGCCACCCGGACCCCAACAAGCCGCCGCGAGCGGTTCCTCAGCTGCTCTGACGTCTGGGCCCGCACCTGGTCATCAGGGCGCCCGATCCCGCCGCGCCGAGCTGCTACGGCTCCCACAGTCCGGCGCGGCGGGCACCAACCCCGGGAAAGGAAGCGCAAGATGCCGGAACAACCACCCGCGGAGCGCGCGACCGACTACGCCGTGACCACGGATGGTGTGGTCATCCCCGTCATCGTGCCGCGCACCCCGCCGCCCCGCGAGGAACCCCGCCGCGTACGCGAGCCGATCAAGGTCGGCAATTGGGTGGCCTCATTGCCGGGCCGGAAGCACGACATCCGCGCTGCCCGCGTCGACCGGGTGGTGACGTGCGCCGGACTCGACAACGACCGCGTCTTGATGGTCTTCCCCGCCGGAAGCGGCATGCCGTGCACGGTCCGGGAGTCCGAGGTCTACCGGGTCGACCCGCCGGGCTGACCAACGGACGACGCCCCAGAGCGGCGGCTTCTGCCCCCACTCACCCACTCAAGAAAGTGCGCCATGAGCGATAAATGTCCCGGCGCTGCGGACGGCGTTCACGACTTTCGGCCGCACGGCAAAACGCACTTGGGCGTCACGCCGATGAAGTGCAAGAACTGCACGGCGACTTACAACAGGCTCGACTGACCCCGGACCGGGCCCACCAGACGGGTGGCCGTCCGTGAGACGGCACCTGACCCGCGTACGGCCGATCCGTGCGCGGCAGGGGGCAGGGTGAACCGGCAACCTCCGTTCACAGTTGGTCGGGCCCCTGCCCCATCCCACCCGGAAAGGAGAGAGCGTGTCGGTGTGGCGTGAGTTCTCGCCGGCGGGACGCCGGGCTCCGTCCATCGGAAACAGCGTGCGGCATATGGACGTCGACGTTCGGCCCGATCAGGACCCGCCGTATCCGCCCGGCGTGCTCCTGAAACTCGGCTGAACACACATACAGGACTGCCCTGGGGCATCGTGCGGCCCCACGTGCTGCACCGATCCAATTGGAACGGCACCGATGTCCGGACTGACCGTGGACACGACCCGACCGGATCCCGGCGGATCGGTCCACGCTCAACCCCTCGTTCCCGCGAGCGTTCGGCGTGCCGATCATCGGCGGGACCACCCCACGGGGACCTAAGACCACCCGCCGACGGAAACGGAACAGCTCTACCCCTTATGGGTATTCGGCGTCCCGCAACCGGCGGGCAGGCACAGCATGGATACCGACTCGACAACTCGGGAGGTACGGCAATGGGACAGCACAACAAGCCCGGAGACGACGGAGACAGCAAGACCCCCATCCGGGAGCAGGACGGACAGCGGCCCCAGCCCAAGCCCGCGCCGGACAAGGACTAGGACAAGTGACCGAAGTCGATTGGGATCGGGTGTTCACAGCGGTCCCCCGGCGCCCGTACATCCCTGATGTGGTGTGGACGGACGCCGACGAACCGATCAACCGCGAGACGAACCCGGACGCGTGGGCGGAAGCCGTAGCGGCGGACATCCCTCTGGTCACCCAAATGGACGACGGAGCGGAAGGGGGTGGTCTGTTCCCGTCGTCGTCCGCGTCGATGCCGTCCCTTGTCCGGCTCATGCTCGAACAACTCGACATCCGCCCGGATCACCGCGTCCTCGAAATCGGGACCGGCACCGGATGGAACGCCGCGCTGTTGGCCACTGCACTGACGGACGGCGGGGTGATCTCGATCGAGGTGGACCCGGCTCTTGCGGTACAGGCGAAAGAGAACCTGTTTGCCTGCGACGCAGAGCCGTTCGTAATCGTGGGCGACGGATTGCGGGGGTACCCGGACGGCGCGCCCTACGACCGCCTCATCGCGACCATGGCGGTTCAGCACGTCCCGTACGAGTGGCCGGAGCAAGTGAAGCCCGGCGGTGTGATCCTCACGCCCTGGGGAACCGCGTTCCACAACAGCGGGCTTCTACGCCTTGTCGTCAACGGCGACGGCACGGCAAGCGGCCCGTTCGTGGGCAGCGTGAACTTCATGTGGGCACGGTCGCAACGACGCCGGTTCGACACCCGCGAGTTCGTCGGCGACGTCATCGCGGACCCGGACACCAAGAGGGTTCGACACACCACGACCGACCCGCGACCCATGCGGGAAGAACACGCCGAGTTCGCAATCGGGCTCTGCCTGCCCGAGGTTGAACAACGCGTCTACTTCGGGCACGGCGATACGGCAGGCGAATACACGCAATGGCTCAGTGACGGACTGTCCTGGGCATCGGTGGACTACAAGCCCGGGGCCGACAAGTTCGAGGTGAACGAAAATGGTCCGCGCGACTTGTGGGCGGAAGCCGAGACAGCATTCGAGGATTGGCGCAGCCGGGGAGAACCGACCCGGGAACAGCACGGAGTAACCGTGACCCCGGACGGTCAGCGCACGTGGTGCGACGGACCGAACGGGCGGGTTGACGTCGGACCGGCGTCCGGCGCTTGGCACCGTGTCAGCCCCGGCCCGAAGCAACACGGGTCGGGGCTGATCGCTTCCTGGGCAGCACTCGCCCCGCCGATCACTCCGACGGGTCGACCTCGGCGCCCTGGTCGCGCTTGACGTACGTCCCCATTCCCTTGACGCGATACGCCCGGCCGCTCTCGATCAACGTCTCAACGGCCTTGTGTGCCGTCCGGCGGGCGGCACGCGCGGCGGGGGTGATGGCGTGATGCCCGCCCCGTTCTACCGCCACTGCTGCCGCTGTGAGGACTCGGCCGACCTCGTACCGGTGCAGGTGATCGAGTCCGGGCGTGGTGGGTCCGGGTTCACGCTGTGGGCCTGCACAGAGCACGCCCCGGCCTTCCCGCCGCTTCCGCAGCCGGACGCGCGCTTCCTGCCCGACCGTGACCCGCTGCCGCCCGTCACCCTCGCGTTCCAGCGCGGCCCTGCCCCGTCCGGCCACCCGATGCCGGGCGGGGCTCTTTCAGACCACTCCCGTTTAGTAGCTCTCGTTCGGCGACGCTCCTCCGCAAAAAGTGGCCCCTCGCTCGTGACTTCGTGTCCCTTCGCTCGCTACGGGGCACGAAGTCTTTGTTCTGCGGCTCCGCCGCTCTCCGCGCTGCGCGCGTCGATCACCGGGGTGGGGCTGGGTCGGGGGCGCTGACGCGCCGGGGGGGGGGGGGGGGGGGGGTGGGGTAG
>NZ_JBEXUX010000070.1:0-49824 GCF_040629175.1 Embleya sp. NPDC005971
GCCCGGTCGATCAGCCGATCGACCGGGCGCCGTCGGCCCACGGAGCGGACGCAGGCATCCGCATCATGAGACGCGTTGGACGACGCGGAGCGGGTGTGCGAGGTTCGACCCCATGCGACGTCGGATGATTATTACCGGCAGCGTGCCGACACCGGGCTGACCAGGACGACCACTTCCCTGCGGCCCACCGTCCGCACGCAGACCTCTCGCGCTTCGCGAGGGGTCTTTCTGTTTTCCGGACCTCCTTCCGATCCGCACGAGCACTCGATCCCCTCGATCCCACCTCGACAGGAGCCCGATCCATGGTTGACGACGGCACCCAGGTCCTCGAAGTCACCCGGTCCGCGGACGTCGCCCCACCGCCGGGCGACCCCGGCCCCGTCGCCCTGCCCGGCGACGAGGACGCCGGCCACGCGCGCCTGGTGGCCCGGATGCGACACGGCCGCGGCGTGCTCGCCCGGGTCGCCTCCACGTTGAACAACCACGGCGTGCGCCGACTCAGCTACGTCTCCACCGAGTTCGGTGCGGCCACCGTCGAGGTCACCGTGAGTGCCCGGGACGCGGCCCGGGTCGAGGCGAGGCTGCGCCGGATGGTCGAGACGCTGGAGGTCACCCGGGCGGTTGGCAGAGATTGACATGAATCACCCGAGATCTCCATACTGCGGCTGTAGTCGATTGACTACACATGGAGAACTCGTGCTCTACGGAAGCGCCTTGCGGGACGATCTGGCCCGCGCGGAGACCACACCCCTCGTCGGCATTCACGACATGTACTCCGCGTCGCTCGCGGCGCGACATTTCGACGGCTTCTTCGTCTCCGGTTTCGGCTTCGCCGCCTCCTATTACGGGCTGCCCGACATCGGCTTCATCGCCTGGCCGGACATGGTGGCGTTCGTCGAACGCCTGCGACTCGCCTTCCCCCGGCAGCACCTCCTGGTCGACATCGACGACGGCTACGGCGACCCGGAGGTGGCCTGCCACGTGGTGCAACGGCTGGCCCGGGCCGGGGCGTCGGGGGTGATCCTGGAGGACCAGATGCGGCCCCGGCGCTGCGGCCACGCCGACGGCAAGCTGGTGCTTCCGCTGAGCGAATACCTGGACAAGCTGGCGCAGGTGCTGGACAGCCGGGGCGACCTGGTCGTGGTCGCCCGCACCGACGCCACCGAGCCGGACGACATCCTGCGCCGGGCGAAGGCACTCGCCAAGACGGACGCCGACCTGGTCCTGGTGGACGGCGTGCGCAGCGTCGAGTGGATCCGCCGGATCCGGACGGCGGTCGGCGACAAGCCGCTGCTGTTCAATCAGATCGCGGGCGGCAAGTCGCCGCGCCTGACTCTGACCGAACTGGCCGAACTGGGCGTGGACGCGGCGATCTACAGCACGCCCTGCCTGTTCGCCGCGCACACCGCCATCGACACCGCGCTGACCGAACTGATCCGTGCCGACGGCCGATTGCCCGCGGCCGACGGTCCGGACGCGGTCGGCGTCCGGACCGCGACGGCGCTGCTGGAGCGCAACATCAGCCGCCACCACCCGTCCTGACCGCCGCCGGCCCGCACGACTATTCGCTCTTCGGCGCGATCCGGTGCAGTTGCCTGCGGTCGTAGTAGGTGGTCATCGCGAAGCCGAAGGCGAGACCGGCCGCGGCGCCGAAGGCGATGCCCAGCCAGGCCCGGGTCAACCCGGCGTCGGCGCGCGCGTCGAAGTACAGGATCGCGCGCACGCCGTCGCTGAGTTGGCGCATCGGTTCGAACACGGCCAACACCCGGTAGAAGTGCGGCAACGCCTCCAGTGGGATGGTCGCGCCGGAGGACGGCAGGGCCAGCACGATGAAGACGAACATGCTGACCAACTGGCCGATCCCGCCGAAGGCCGCGTTGATCGCCTGCACGCCCAGCCCGACCGCGGTGGTCGCGCAGACCGAGAACACCCACAGCAGCGGCAGATGGGTCGCGTCCATGTCCAGGATGCCGATCGTGGCAATCATGATCAGGGTGGTGGTGAGCATCGACAACACCGCGGACATCGCGCTCTTGACCGCGAGTTGATGGGTGCGGGTGATGTGCACCAGCGGCCGTTCGGTACGCCACGGGCCGATCTCGCTCGCCACATAGCCGAGCGCGACGTCGACCCCGTTGCCGATGACGTTGCCGCCCAGGAAGCCGGCCAGCACCAGGAGCAGCGTGTAGTAGAAGGCGGTCAGGCCCAGTCCGCTGTGTGGGCCGATCGGGTGACCCACCGCGACGGCGACCGCGATCGGGTCGGCGAGCAGCAGTCGGGACGCGGTGGTGGCCTGCCCCGGCCCGCTCGGCGGCACGGCGGTGAGCGCCGCACCCAACTGCAACGAGGCCGCGTGCAGGGCCTGTTGGGCGATGCCGGTGGCCAGTGACGAGGCCAGGCTGCCCGCCCCGGGGTTGGTCAGCACGGTGACCGTGGGGCGGGTCGGCGCGGCCGGCGCGGGCGCTCCCAGCGCGGCCACCGACGCGGTGAAGCCCGCCGGCACCACGATCGCGCCGTACAGCTTGCCCGAGCCCATTTGTTGTCGGGCCGAGTCCTCGTCCATGATCCGCCAGGAGACCGCGTGATCCGGGTCGGGCGCGGCGGCGATGCCTTTGGTGATCCGGGCGCCGAGGTTCTCCGTCCCGGCCGGCGCGCCCTGGTCGGCGTCGACCAGGCCGATCGGCAGGCGATGCAGATCCGTGCGCGGGTTGAGGATGCCGCCCATGTAGAGCATGGACAACAGGAAGGCCAGTACCCCGACGATGACCGAGGGCATCACCCAGATCCGCGGATTGCGCAGCACCCGAGACGCGCCGACCCAGGGGGTGGACTGGTTCGAGGCCATCACTCTCCAGAGGGGCCGAGGGCGGACCGGCCACCCGCGCGCAGGCACGGCGACGGGCGGGCCGCCGTGGGCGAGATGGTCGCCCGGTCCGGGTCGGACCAAACCCCGGCTGCGCGGGACGGGCGAACGCCCGTATCGGGCCCGGGAGCGCTGCGCCGCCGGAACGGCGAAAAGCCTCGCTCCCGGCGTGGGGCGCCGGAAGCGAGGCCGTCATCGGTCGCGCGTGATCAGGAGATGCTCACGTCGTCCACGAGGAACGTGGTGGTCAGCGAGGAGTCCTCGGCACCCGCGAAGGTGAGGGTGACCGTCTGGCCCGCATAGGCGCTCAGGTTCACCGTGCGTTGCACGTAGGCACCGGTGGCGCCGACGTTGGAATAGGTGGCCAGGGTGGTGGAGCCGATCTTGATCTTCAGAGTGTCGTAGACCGTGCTGCCGGTCTCCTTGGTGGTGGTCTTGATCCACACCTTCAGGCTCGGCGAACCGGCCGGGATCGTGATGTTGGACTGGCTCACGGTCTCGGTCGCGGTGGACCCGTAGCCCATCATCCACGCGTACCAGGAGCCGCCGTGCGCGGAGCCCGGGTTGCTGTTGGTGATGTCGTTGGCGCTTTGCGTCCAGTTCGCGGTGCCCTGTTCGAAGTCGCCGTTGCGGATCGAGTTGCCCGGCGGCGCGTTGCCGACGGTCAGCGTGTACTGCGCGGTGTGCGTGGCGGAGGGACCGGTACCGGTCACGGTGATCACGTACGTACCGTTCGCCGCGTTCGCGGCGGCCGTCGCGGTCAGGGTGGCGGAGGCGCCGGACTGGACGGAGTTCGGGACCACGCTCACCGAGACGTCGGCGGGCTGACCGGTGGCGGTCAGCGCGACGGTCTGTGCCACGCCCGAGGTGATGGTGGTACCGACCGTGGCCGAGACCGAGTTGCCGGCGAGCACGGAACCCGAGTTCGGGGTGACGGCCATCGAGAAGTCGTTCTGCCCGGGGCCACCGGTGCACGTCGGGTCATTGGGCTGCGCGGGCACGCTGATCGCGTCCCAGGCGGCCTTGGTCTTGTTGAACAGCGCGCAGGTCGCGTCGAGGGTCTTGGCCGAGTTCAGCGTGGCGGTGCGGTACTTCTTGTAGGTCATGCCGCTGGTCTTGAGCAGCATGCCGCCGTAGAAGACCTTGCCGGCCTGCTGGATGCCGACCCCGGTGAGGGTGGTGTTGTTGCAGGTCGGGCTGGTGGGCTTGCCGCCGCCCGGGCTGGTGCCCTCGGCGAGCAGGTAGAACCAGTGGTTCAGCGGGCCGGCCGCAGCGTGCTCCTCCGTGTTCGGGATGGAGGAGCTGTAGCAGTCGGGGTCGCCGTTGGTGGAGGGCTTGTACATGTAGCGGATCGGGCCTTGGCCGACCAGGTTGACGGCTTCGCCGACGGTGTAGTCGGGGACGTCGTACGGCGAGGGCTCGTTCGTGTAAGCCTCGGTCAGCGCACCCATGATGTCGCCGGTGGACTCGCCCAGACCCGGCTCGGTGCCCGCGCCGCCGGGGGTGAACTGGTCGATGCCGTGCCCGAATTCGTGGCCCACGACGTCCATCGAACCGATCCACTGGTTCGCCTGGTTGTGCCCGATGGAAACGGACGAGCCGTCCCAGTAGGCGTTGACGTCGTTGAGGCCGACCTTGACCGGCCAGCTCCCGCCGGTACCGTTGTGCCCGTTGCGACCCAACCAGTCGCGGAGCATGTTCCATTCCTTCTGCGCCGCCCACATGACGTCGGCGCAGCCGGTCTCCTTGCTGGACGCCTGGCCGTTGCCCCACGAGTCGCTCGACTTGGAGAAGACCGTGCCGTTGGCGTAGTCGGCGCAGGTCAGGCCGGGACGGTTCGGGTCGCGCAGGGAGTACGTGCCGTTGTTGTTGGTCGTGTCGATGGTCAGCGGACCGGGCCCGTTCCACTGGCTGTTCGCGCTGCCGGCCTTGACGTCGTCGACGGTGTCGAGCACCGTGCCCGTGCTCGCATCGACGAAGACGTGCAGCCTGCTGGGCGCGGTCGCGGTACGACCGGCCAGGACGGTTTCCCAGGCCAGGTTGCTCTGCCCGTCCTTGACCCGGACGACCAGGCGGTGCGACTCGACCTTGTCGACCGAGGCGAGCCTGGTCCTGGAGGTGGCTTCCGCCGCCGCCGCGTCGATTCGCGCGGTGGTGTTCGCCGCGATCCGGGTGCCGGTGGCGGATTGGGTCGCGCGGACGCGGCCCTGGCCGTCGGCGAGCACCACGGCGTCGCCGCCGACCACCGGGATGCCCCGGTAGGTGCGCTCGTAGGCGACCGAGTAGAGGCCGTTGACCCAGGGGGTCACCGCTTGGCGCTGATACTGCTCGTCGGGACCCTTGGCGAGAGAGTCCAGACCACTGGCCGCGGCCCGGTCGGCGGCGGAGACCGCCAGGGACTGCGAGCCGGGGGGAGGCGGGTCGGCGGAGGCCGACTGAGCGGTCGAGGCGACCGTCAGCCCGGCGAGTACGGCCAGAACAGTCCCGGCCGTCACCGTTTTTCGATTCATCGAGGCTCCTTGAGTGGAAGGTAGACCTCGACCACGAATCCGGCCTTCGCCGTGCGTGTCCGCAAGGAGAGCGAACCGCCGCCGAGTATGGCCGCCGGGTTCGTGCCCGATCGGCAAACGCTCACACGGTGGGACGGCCCCGTTCAATGCGCCGTCGAGCGGTCGGCAAAATCTGTCAAATGCCTTCTTCCGCACCAGAGTTGCCCAGGACGGAGAATGACGGCCGGGAGTCGGTCGACGGGGCCGCCCGGCGCCCGGCGCGCCTTCGGAGAGGCACGTCGGGCATCGGGCGGTCGGTGCGATCGGCCCGGATCAGCCCAACGGGAGATCCAGATGATGCGGGTCCGATTCGGTGGGGGCGATGGTGATGGTGCTGCCCTCGACGGTGGCGGCACCGTAGAACGGGTCGATGGTGTCGACCACCAACATCACCCGGTGGCCGGCCGGCACGTTGTAACCGGTGGCCTGGAGTTCGATGTCCACCGTGACCGATTCGCCGGCCTCACCGAGGAGCCGGGTGAACGGCGCGTGCGTGATGATGTGGCCCAGGCCGCGCGGACCGACCGCGAACAGGTAGGCCACCAACGTCGATTCCGGCGCGTCGACGGTGTAGGTCAGGTGCAGCCGGGGGATGCCGCGCAGCGGTGTGACGACGGGCAGCGGCGCGGTGACCCACACGCCCGCGTTCGCCCGGTCGATCTTGCCGGTGCGGTAGACCCTGGGCAGACCGGCCAGTTCGGCGAATCCGGAGAAGATGATCGCGTCCGCGACGGTGGCCCGGGTGTCGGTGCCGGCCCGGAAGGTGACGTCACCGTCGCCGCTCGGCTTGTCGGTGAGCGTGCCGTCGCCGCCGTTCTGCGGCGCGGACAGGTAGAGGCGTTCGGTGCGTCCGGTGACCGCGCCCCAGGTGGACCGTTCCTCGATGGGGCCGTGCCACATGATCTCGGAGACGACCTCGCCCTCGGTGTCGATGTCGTTGTCGACCCCCTTGAGATGGTGGTCGAACCACCGATGGGCGTCCTCCCAGATCCGGTTCGGCAACCCGACGATGCCGGTCGCCTCGGGGCCCGAGTGATCGCCGATGGACATCAACAGCCGCTTGGGACCGGTCAGTCGGTTGAACGTCTCCAACATCTGATTGCTCGGGAACAGCGTCTCGTGCCACGCGTTCGCGAACAGCACCGCCACGTCGTTGTCGTTGATCTGCTCGATGTAGGTGATCGGTGAGCGCGGGACGGCCCAGGCCAACGTGTCCGGCACGTTCTCGTTGTTCAACACGTCGGCGAATACCTGCTGGGTCTTCTCGCTGAGCCTGGCCTTGGCCGCGGCCTTCAACAACGCGGCGACCGAGGCGACATGGCGGGTGTCGTTCTCGTAGAACGCCTTGCCCAGGTCGCCCCACGTGCTGAGCGCGGCGACCGCCTTCACCCTGGGTTCGTGGGCGGCGACCAACTGGCTGATCCCGGAGCCGTAGGAGTCGCCGAGGAAGCCGACCGAGGTCGGCTCGGTGCCGATCTGCTCGATCGCGAAGTCCAGCGCCGCGATGCCGTCCTCGATGTCCGGGGTGCCGGCCACCTCGACGTGGCCACCGGATCCGGCGAAGCCGCGGGCGGTGTAGGCCAGGACGTCGTATCCCTTGAGGGCGAACCGGATCGCCTGTGCCACGTAGACGAGCCAGCCCGCGTCCGTCCACGGCGAGGGCATCACCACCACCGGCCGGGCCTCGCCGTCGCGGTGCGCCCAGAGCGCGCCGTCCAGCGACACCTTCGTGCTCCCGCCCTCCGGCGGACGGGGAACGGTGACCCGGCGGAAGTCGACCCGGGACCGAAGCTGCTCGATCTCGGCCGCCCGCGCGGGCGCGAGATGACTGGTGTCCCCGGTCTCCAGGGCCTCGGCGATTCGCGCCAAGGCCGCCTCGTCCAGTTCCGGATAGAGGGTGGTCGGTTGCGGTTCCTGAGAACTCACGTCGGTCCTTTCCCACTTCGTCGGATCGAGCGCACGACGTCGACGACACACCATGATCGCAGTGCGTGCCGACTTCAGGACACACTGTCATTTCATGGTGCTCCGCGATGGGAGTATGGGAGGAAAATCCGAAGTGGGAAACAGCCGTTCCGGTGCGCCGGCCCCTTTCGCTACCCTCGGCCGACCTGTCGGAATCGACGAGCGGGGCGGCCCGCGGATCGGATGGCCAAGATGAGCGTTCCCCCGGAAGTCGAGACAAAGCGGTCGACCGTGTCGATCTCCGCCGGACGGGTGCGCGGCACCGCCTCGGACGGCATCCACCGCTTCCTCGGCATCCCGTACGCCGCCGCGCCGGTGGGGCCGAGACGGTTCGACCGGCCGGTGCCGCACCCGGGTTGGTCCGGTGTGCGGGACGCCGATTCGATGGGGCCGACCGCGCCGCAGGCGCCGTATCGGGGCGGCCTGGAATCGCTGCTGCCGACGGTGACGGTCGAGGGCGACGAGGTGCTCAACCTGAACATCTGGGCGCCCGCCGACGCGACCGGTCTGCCGGTCATGGTGTGGGTGCACGGCGGTTCGCTCGCACACGGCGCGAACGCGCTGCCCGGATACGACGGCAGCACCTTCGCCCGCGACGGCGTGGTGTTCGTGGCGCCGAACTACCGTCTGGCGTCCGAGGGTTTCTCGCTGCTGGCGGGTGCGCCGCGCAATCTCGGACTGGCCGACGTGCTCGCCGCGCTGCGCTGGGTGCGGGCCGAGATCGCGGCCTTCGGCGGGGATCCGGAACGGGTCACCGTGTTCGGCGAGTCCGCCGGATCGATCCTGCTCGGTGCGCTGATCGCGCATCCCGAGGCCGAGTCGTTGTGCACCCGGGCCATTCTGCAGAGCGGCATGCCCGGCGCCGTCCCGCCCGCGCGGGCCGGGCGGATCACCCGCCTGGTGGCCAAGCGGCTGGGCCGGGCGGCCACCCGGGAGGCGTTCGCGGACGTGCCCGCGGCCGAACTGGTCGCCGCCGAGCAGGCGGTCACCGCCGGCGGCAACCCGATGACCGGCGGCCCGGGCTTTGCCTTGGCCGTCGGCGAGGACCCGGTGCCGG
This sequence comes from Embleya sp. NPDC005971, assembly GCF_040629175.1. NCBI lineage: Bacteria > Bacillati > Actinomycetota > Actinomycetes > Kitasatosporales > Streptomycetaceae > Embleya > Embleya sp. NPDC005971. The sequence continues at coordinate 8,435 of NZ_JBEXUX010000070.1, forward strand.
TCGAGCCGTTCGCCGCGCTACTGGCCGGCGCCGGTTCCGGGATCGGGCTGTTGATCGGCTCGAACGCCGAGGAATACCGGTTGTGGTTCGTGCCCACGGGCCTGTTGCACCGGGTCGGGCCACTGTTGTTCGCGGGCGCCCGGCTGAAGTTCCGGATCGGGCGCCGGATCCTGGCCGTGTATCGGGCCGAGCGGCCGGGCGCCTCGCGCGGCGAACTGCTGGGCACGCTGGCCGGCGACCTGCTGCTCCGGCTGCCGATCAACCGGCTCGCGGATGCCCGGCTGGCGCGCGAGGCACCCACCCATGTCTACGAGTTCGGCTGGCGCAGTCCGGCCCGCGACCTCGGCGCCGCACACGCGATGGAACTCCCGTTCGTGTTCGACGGCCTCGACCTGCCCGACTGGCGGGCGCTTACCGGAGACGCGCCGCCGCAGCGGTTGGCCGACGAGATGCACGCGGCGTGGGTGCGGTTCGCCAAGACCGGCGACCCGGGCTGGGAACCGTGGGACGTCCGGCGCCCGGTCCGGGTGTTCGACGCGCCCGAATCGAGCACGGTGCTCGCCCCGCGCGAGGTCGAGCGGGCGGTCTGGCCCTGAGCGGTGCGGCACGTCCGGCCGGGTGGACGGCGACTCACCCGGCCGGGCCCGAGCCGGCGCGCCGCCGGCTCAGCCGAGGGCTCGGCGGACGGCCGCGTGCGGCAGCGCGTACGCCCGCTGCCCGGCCGGGGCGTGCACCGTCTCGGCGGCCAACAGGGCGTCCAGGACCGCCTCTTCGACGGCGTCCATGGTCGCCGCGAACACCGTGTCGAGCAGCGCCGAGGGCAGCGGCTCCATCGCGCGCGGCGGCGCGGTGGAGAAGGCCACCGCGCAGTCGCCGCTGCCGTGCGCGAACGCCGCGCCGACCCGGGCCAGGGCGAACACGCCGCGGCCGGCGATCCGGGTCGACTCGCGGGTGGAACAGGGCAGATCGGTGGCCACCACGATCACGCACGAACCCCGCCCGCGCACCGGCCCGGCGGTCGGCAGGCCCAGCGAGACGGGCCGCACCGACTGGCCGCCCAGGCGCAGTTCGCCGGACATGTTGGCCTGGACCAGGACGCCGACGGTCGCCTCGCCGGTGTCCGTCGGCACCCGGCGCGACGCGGTGCCGATGCCGCCCTTGTAGCCCAGCGCGCACGCGCCGGTGCCACCACCCACGTTGCCCTGCGGCACCGCCCCGGTCGAGGCGGTGTCCAGCGCGGCGTGCACGTGCGTGGCGGTCAGCGCCCGTGGTCGCGCCCGGGACAACCAGGTGTCGTCGATCTCGCCGACCACCGGGTCGACCGAGGCCGGCGGCGGGTCGGCCCGGGCCGGCCGCCAGGTCAGCAGGGCGTCCGCGGCCCGGCAGGTGGACTGCGTGGAGGTCAACAACAACGGCGTGCCCAGTCGGCCGAGTTCGACCAGTGGGCCGGCTCCGACCAACCCCGCGTGGCCGTTGCCGACGAACAGCCCCGCGCGCAACGGGCCGTGGGTGTACAGCGCGTCGGGCACGATCGCGGTCACCCCCGAGTACAGCCCCGCCGCGGCGTCGCGCAGCGTGGTGTGGCCCACCCGAACGCCCGCCACGTCGGTGATCGCGTTCCACGTCCCGGGGCGCAGTCCACCCGGTGCGTGGCCGTAGTCGCGGATCCGCGGCCGCGGCCCCGGGCGATCGATCGCGAGTGCGGTCATGGTCGGGCTCCAGGGGTCGGTTCCGCCGGCATTCGCATGACGTCACTGTGCGCCGCCGCCGCGACGGGTCGCACCGTCGCCGCCGACGAAAGATCGGCCCCGACTCCGTGGCCCCCGCCAAGCCGGCCACACGGTGCGTGGCGGGCGCCGACGTGCCTCGCGTCCCGCGTCCGGCGTCCCGTGTTCCGGCGCCGTGCGGTCCGCGCTCTATAGGCTGACCACCCACTGGCGCCGGAGAGCGGCACCGACACGGTTGAGGGTGCACGGATGAGCGCGCGTTTCGAGGAACTCGACTGGCGGCCGACGCCGATGGGCGAGATCAGCCTGCGCCGCAGGCGGGATCCGGCCACCGGCGAGGACGTGTACGAGGTCAAGCTCGGCGACGAGTTCCTGATGTCCAGCCTGTTCACCGCGGGCGAGATCGCGCTGACCCGACTCGGCCTGGCCGCACTGCCCGAGGGCGAACTCGACGTCGTGGTGGGCGGGCTCGGGCTCGGTTACACCGCCAAGGCGGCACTGGACGACCCGCGCCTGCGCAGCCTGATCGTGGTCGACGCGCTCGGCGAGGTGATCGACTGGCATCGGCGCGGCCTGGTGCCGTTGGGCCTCGCACTGGCGGACGATCCCCGGTGCCGGTTGAGCCAGGGCGACTTCTTCGCACTGGCGGGCGATCCCCGGGGGTTCGATCCGCAGGAGCCGGGTCGCCGCTTCCACGCGATCCTGCTGGATGTCGACCACTCGCCGCGGCACGTGCTGCACCCCAGCCACGCCGCCCTGTACCGGCCCGCCGGACTGCGCGCACTGGCCGATCGGCTGCATCCGGACGGGATCTTCGCGTTGTGGTCGAACGACCCGCCGGACGCGGAGTTCGGCGAGGTGCTCGGCCAGGTGTTCACGGACCCGGTCGCGCACGTGGTCGACTTCGACAATCCGCTCCAGGGCGGTACGTCGACCAACACCGTCTATGTGGCGCGAAAGGCGGGAGACCCCGCGTCCTGACCCGGCGGGACGGCGAGCCGGGCCGGGACGCGGGGGTCCCGGGCGTGTTCCCGAGCCCCCTCCGGAACACGCGCGGATGCCGTACCCGGCGACAGGGCACGGGTCGCCGGATACGGCATCGGGTCAGCCGCGCAGGTGGTCGATCGCGGTGCGCGCGGCCAGGCCGATCGCCGCGTCGGCACGCGGGAGCCGGAAGCCCATCGACTCCGAGCGCAGGAACACGCCGACGGCGTAGCGCTTGCCGTCCGGGTATTCCACGACACCGGCCTCGTTGCGCACGCCCCACAGGGTGCCGGTCTTGCCGGACACCCGGATCTCGTCCCCGAACGCGGAGGAGAGCCGGTGCGGCCAGATCTGTCGGCCCATGATCTCGCGCACCTCGGCGCACGCCTCGACCGGACCGGCCTCGTCCCGCCAGATCGCGGCGAGCAGTTTGGTGATCTCGCGCGGGGTGGTCGAGGCGGTGCGCTCGGGGTCGCGCACGCGCAGCCCGCGGCACTGGTCGGGGGTGAGCGCGGCCATCTTCTCCTGGGCGTCCGCGGCCGTCGGGTCGATGCCCAGATCGAGCATCACGGAGGCGAAGAGTTCCTTGCACCCGGTGACCGAGGTGTCCCGGCAGCCCAGCTCGTCCAGGGTGGCGCGCACGTTCTCCCGGCCGACCAGCCGCAACATCACGTCGGTGGCCGCGTTGTCGCTCATCGTCATCATCATGTGGGTGAGGTCGCGCGCGCTCATCTCCACGTCGTGCCGGCAACCGTCGGTGCCGATGCCGTCGCCCTCGCGGTCGGCGTCGGTGACCAGGTGGCGGCCGGCCCGATCGAGGCGGCCGTCGGCGGCCTGGCGGGCGTACTCCAGGGCGATCGGGATCTTGAAGACCGAGGCCAGCACGACCGGCGCGTCGCCTTGGTACTCGACCTCGCCGTCCCCGTCCAGTTCGCGTACGTGCAGATAGCCGTCCACGTCGGCGGCGTCGAAGACGGCCCGGATGCTCTTCGCCGGCTCGGCCGGCGCTTGCTCGCTGCTCATGTGCGCTCCGTGAATCGTCGGCCGACCCCGGGGGGGCCGGTGGTGGTGGCTCAGCGCTTCGCGGACGTGTTGGGCAGGTGGGTGGCCGAGGTGTGCGCGGCCACCGCGTACCAGATGTTGACCAGGTCCATCAGGGCGTTCGGGTCGGGCGCCGCGCACCGCACCGTCAACAGGTCCAGCCGCTCGGCGCCGGGCACCAACGCGGCGAACTCGGCGGCCAGGGGGAGTTGGAAACCCACCTCCAGGACCAGTTCCTCGGGCACCGGCAGCGCGCGCAGCGAGGAGGCGTTCTTGACCGCCAGCGCGGCCTGCTCGCGGATCAGGTCCCGGGCCAGGGAGGGGTGCATGGTGTCCGCCGCAGCCCAGCCCTCGGCCGACTTGACCTGCGCGGTGACCACGCCGGGGAACGCCTCCGCGGCCACCGAACACACGTGGTTGTCGCCGGTGACCAACCCGATCGGCACCCCGTGCTGGGCCGCGAGCAGCGCGATCACCTCGGCCTCGGTGACCTGGCGACCGCCGAGTTTGACCGTGGTGAAGTTGCCGGAGAAGGTGTGCGCGAGCACGCCCGGCTCGCCGGCCGCCGCGTGGTAGCCGACGAACAGCGCCACCGCGTGTTGCGGGCCCAGCCCCTGGGCCATGCACTGGGCCTTGGGGGAGCCGAGGATCATCCGGGCCCGGGGGTCGAGGTCCTCGGCGATCAGGTTGTCCATCGTGCCGTGGCTGTCGTTGATCAGTACGCGGTCCGCGCCCGCCGCGAAGGCGCCCTCGATCGCGGCGTTCGCCTCGCCGGTCATCAGGTGCTGGGCCCGCGGGTAGCCGCTGCCGCCGCGCCAGATCTGGTCCAGCGTGGCGATGCCCGCCACACCTTCCATGTCGATCGAGATGTACACGTCCATCGGTCACTCCCGCTTCGTCGCGTTGCCCGTGCCGGTCCGGTTCGCGCGCGTCCTGCGGGAAACCGGTGCGGGCGGTGCGCGGACCGTCGGCGGCCTCTGCCGAGGATTCCGGGAAGCGGTACCGCTCGGCGTCGGTGATTCGGACAGGTTCGGGGGCGGTTCTTCGTCCCGGACGACGATTCACGCCATTCGGGCGCTGCCTACCGTGATCGTCCTCTGCGGCACTCGCCGCCGCTTTCCGAGGAGGTATCCCACGATGGGACGATCCGAGGTGTCCGGGCCGGTCGCCCGGACGCTGCCGACGCCGGAGTATCTAGCGACCCGAATCGGTGAGCTGGCCGAGCGTGGCAACATCCCCGGCGCCAGCGTCGCGGTACGGATGGGCGACGAGACGGTGACCGCCGCCACGGGTGTGCTCGACGTGGAGATCGGCTACCCCGCGACCCCCGACTCGATCTTCCAGATCGGATCGATCACCAAGGTCTGGACGGCGACGCTGATCATGCAGCTCGTCGACGAGGGCGTGCTCGACCTGGACGCCCCCGTGCGGACCTACCTGCCCGAGTTCCGGCTCGTCGACGAGGCCGCCGCCCAGGTGGTGACGCCCCGTCAGCTCCTGTGCCACACCGCCGGTTTCGAGGGCGACCTGTTCGACGACCACGGCCCCGGCGACGACGCGGTGGCCAAAATGGTCGCGGGACTGGCCGACGACGCGGGCCAACTCTTTCCGCCCGGCGAGATGTTCTCCTACTGCAACAGCGGCTTCGTCGTGCTCGGCCGGATCGTCGAGGTACTCACCGGGCAGACCTGGGAGGCCACCCTGCGTGAGCGGATCGCGATCCCGCTGGGGCTGACCCGGGTGGCCACCAACGCCAACGAGGCGCTCCTGCACCGGGTGGCGATCGGGCACGGTGCGGGGCCGGACGGGGTCCCGGTCAAGGTGCCGGCCTGGGAGGGGCCGCGGTCCAACGCGCCGGCCGGCTCGACGCTGACCACCACCGCGACCGACCTGGTCGCCTTCGCCGCCGCGCACGTCGCCCGGGGACTGTTGCCGGACGGCACGCGCCTGTTGTCCGAGGCGTCCGCGCTGGCGATGCGCGAGCCGCAGGTGCACGCGCCCGACATCGGCGCGGTGGGCACCGTGTGGGGGCTGGGCTGGAACCTCTTCGACTGGGTCGGCGGCCCGGTGATCGGCCACGACGGCGGTGCCATCGGGCAGAGTGCGATCCTGCGGGTGGCCCCCGAGAGCGGCGTCTCGATCGCGATCCTGACCAACGGCGGTGACCTGGGGGTGATGTACGACCTGGTCCGCGACGTGTTCGCGGCCAGTGCCGACGTGGTGGTCCCGGAACCCGTCGCGCCGCCGGTCGACCCGCCGGTGGTGGACTCGCGCTTCTTCGTCGGCCGCTACGCCTCGCAGGCGATGGTCTACGACGTGGTCGAGTCCGAGGAGGGACTCGAGGTCACCATGCGGGCGATCGGTGTCGCCGCCGAGATGGCCGGCGGCGACCACGCCAAGACCGGCAGGCTCGCGGTTCGCGACGCCCGCACCCTGATCGAGGTCGAGCCGCAGGGCGGGCGACACACCCAGTACGCCTTCCTCGGCGACGGCGACCGCGCCGACTTCCTGCACATGACCCGCGCGCTCCCTCGGGTCACGGCCGGCGAATCGGGCACCGGCAACGGGCCGCAGGTCGCCGAGTGTCCCCCCGGAGGCGAGCGATGAGATGCCCCCCGCGCGCCGCCGCCACCGTGTTCGCACTGGGTCTGCTCGTCGCCGGCTGCGGAGGGGCCGCCACCGACAGCGGTGCCGGCGGTGCCGACACGGTCACCATCGCGATCCCGGGCGACCCCGGCAACATGAACCCGCTGACCACGCTGACCTCGTCCGCGGTGACGATGAACCGCTTCACCTACGACTCGTTGATCAAGGTCGACCCGGTGGACGGGCGGATCGTCCCCAGCGTCGCGGAGAAGTGGACCACCGACGCGTCCTCGGCGACCTTCACGATCAGGCGTGACGTGAAGTGCGACAACGGTGTCGCACTGACCGCGTCCGACATCGCGGCCCAGTACGCGTACATCGTCGACCCGGCGAACAAGTCCCCCCTGAACGGCCTGATGGTGCCCCCCGGCGTGGTCGCCACCGCCGACGACGCGACCAACACCCTGACCCTGAAGGCCACGAACCCCAGCCCCTTCCTGGTCCGCGGCTCGGCGATGTTGCCCCTGGTGTGCCCCACCGGGCTGCGTGCGTCGCAGGGGCTCGACCACGCCTCCGACGGCACCGGCCCGTATCGACTGACCGAGGTGGCCGCGGGCGATCACTTCACCTTCACCAAACGGCCCGGCTACGCCTGGGGGCCGGACGGCATCGGCAACGATCACACGCCGGAGCGGGTGGTCTTCAAGGTCATCGGCAACGAGTCCACCAGGGCCAATCTCCTGCTCGGCGGCCAACTCGACATCACGCCCGTCTCGGGCAGCGACCGTTCCCGCCTGCTCGCGGCCGGGGTGAAGTATCAGGAAACGCGGGACCCGCTCGGGATGTTGACCTTCAACGAGGCCGCCGGTCGAGTCACCGCCGATCCGCAGGTGCGGCTGGCGCTGATCTCGGCGCTGAACCTCAAGCAGATCGGCGCGGTGGCCACCGGCGGCAAGGGTGTGGCGCCGCTGCGGCTGGGCGTCACGATGGGCCCGCCGTGTACGGAGGACGCGATCACCGGCAACATTCCCCCGTACGACCGGGCCAGGGCCGCCGAGACGTTGCGCGCGGCCGGCTGGAAGAAGGTCGGCGGCCAGTGGAGCAAGGACGGCAGGCAACTGTCGGTCTCGCTGGTCAATCCCGGCAACACCTACGGAACCCAGATCGTCGCCGCGGTCGAGTTGATGGCCCAACAGTGGACCGACTTCGGGGTCAAGGTCAGCCTTCGACCGACCACCCCCTCGACCAACGCCACCGTCCTGTTCAGCGGCGCGTGGGAGGTCGCGTGGGCGCCGTTCTCGGTGACCACGCCCGACCAGGCCGTGCCGTTCCTGGGCGGTCCTCCGCCGCCCGAGGGCCTGAACTTCGGTTCGCTCGACAACCCCGAGTACAAGCGGCTCATGGCCCTTGCGATGGCCAAGCCCGACACCTCCGGCTGCCCAGAATGGACGGCAGCGGAGTCCGAGTTGATCAAACGTGTCGATGTGGTGACCTTTATGGACTCGATGACCCTGTTCTTTACCCGGGGCTTTACCTTCCAAGTCGACGGTAGTGGCCCGATTCCCACCACTTTGCACAAGGTCGGTGGCCGATGAGCACCGCAGCTATCGGCGGCCGGGTGATCGACTTCCGGCTCGGCCCCTGGGCCTCCTTCCTGGTGCGCCGCACCGGGCGCCTGTTGGTCTCGCTCGCCGCTCTGATCACCGCAGCCTTCGCGATGATCCACTTCGTCCCCGGCGACCCGGTCCGCGGTGCCCTGGGGCTCAACGCCACGCCCGAGGCGGTCGCCGCCCGCAAGGAACAACTGGGCCTGGACGAATCGCTGATCTCCCAGTACCGGCACTTCCTGAGTGGGCTCTTCCACGGCGATCTGGGCGAATCGATCACCGCCCGGGTCCCGGTGTCCCAGATGATCGGCGACCGACTGCCGGCCACCATGGAGATCGCGATCTACGCGTTCGTCCTGGTGATGCTGGTGGCCGTCCCGCTGGGCATGGCGATGGCCGTGTGGACCCGCAACGGTCGGCGCCGGCGCGGCGAACTGGCCTTCGCCTCCTCGACCGGGGCGATCGTGGCCATCCCGGAATTCCTCCTCGCCGTCGGCCTCGCCTCGGTGTTCGGCGTCTCCCTCGGCTGGTTCCCGGTGGCGCTGCGCGAAGGCCCCGACTCCTACGTACTGCCCGTGCTCGCCCTCGCCGTCACCCCGATCGCCGCACTGTCGCGAATCGTTCGGGTCGAGGCGCTGCGCGTGTTCGAGACCGACTACATGCGCACCGCCCGGGCCAAGCGCCTGCCGGGCCGACTGGTCTACCTGCGGCACGCGTTGCCCAACCTGCTGACCTCCTCGCTCACCCTCGGCGGCCTGCTGCTCAGCGGCCTGCTGGCGGGCACCGTGCTGATCGAGAACGTCTTCGCCTGGCCCGGCCTGGGCATGACCATCGTCCAGGCGATCCTGCAGAAGGACTATCCGCTCGTCCAGGGCATCGTCCTGGTCTACGGAGCCACCGCCCTCACGATCAACTTCATGGTCGACCTCGCCGTCGCCGCCGCCGATCCCCAGTCCACGATTCGCGGGAGCTGACGATGTCCCAGACCCCAAGACTCCGCCTCGCCCTGCGCACCCCCCTGGGGATCGCCGCGGCCGCCGCGAGCACGATCATCGTCCTGACCGCGATCTTCGGACCGATGTTGCTCGGCGACACGGCCGACCGCATCGACACCGACGCGATCGGCCGACACAGCGGCACCGAGCACCTGTTCGGTACCGACGCGCTCGGTCGCGACATCGCCGCCCGGGTGGTGGTGGCGACCCGGCTCACGCTGGAACTCACCCTGTTCGCCACGCTCATCGCGGTCGTCGGCGGCCTGGTCCTGGGCGTGCTGCCGGCGGTCCTCGGCCGCCGCGCCGGTCGCCTGATCACCGCGACGGTCAACCTGCTCGTCGCCTTCCCCGGCCTGCTGTTCGTGCTCTTCCTCGCCGTCATCTTCGGCGTCGGCACCTTCTCCGCCGCCTTCGCCATCGGCCTGGGCGCGGCACCCAGCACCGCCCGACTCGTGCAGAACCTGACCGCCTCCATCGCCGGCACCGACTACGTGGCCGCGGCCCGGATCCTGGGCGTCAACCGCTTCCGGATCATCGTGCGGCACATCCTGCCCAACATCGCCGAACCCGTCGCGCTGTTCGTCTCCACCACCGCCGCCGGCATCCTGGTCGCCTTCTCCGGCCTGTCCTTCCTCGGGCTGGGCGTGCAACCGCCCGACTACGACTGGGGGCGCCTGCTCAACGAACAACTCGACCGGGTCATGGTCGACCCGATGTCGGCGGTCGGCCCCGGCGCCGCGATCGTGCTCACCGGTATCACCTTCGGCCTGATCGGCGAGGTCGTCGCCAAGGCGAACGCCGGTCGCACCGCGCCGCAGCCCGAGATCGCGACGGCCGAAACGAGCGCCATGACGCCCGCCGAGGAGAGCGCGTCCGGCCTGCTGCACATCGACCACCTCCAGGTCCGCTTCCCCGGCCACACCGCGGTGCACGACGTGTGCCTGACCGTCGACGAGGGCGAAGCGGTGGGCATCGTCGGCGAATCCGGCTCGGGCAAGAGCCTGACCGCGCTCGCCGCGGCCGGACTCGTCCCGCACCCCGGCCGGGTCAGCTCCCGGACCATGCGCTTCGGCGACCGGGACCTGAACAAGCAGGCGCCCAAGGGCACTTCGATGGCCATGGTCTTCCAGGACCCGATGGCCTCGCTCAACCCCGCACTCACCGTCGGCCGGCAACTCGCCGAAGTGGCCGAGGTGCACCACAACGCCGGACGCGCGGCGGCCGTCTCCCGCGCCGTCTCCCGGCTGGGCGCGGTCGGCATTATCAACCCCGAACTGCGGGTCCGCAAGCGCCCGCACGAGTTCTCCGGCGGCATGCGCCAGCGCGTGATGATCGCCATGGGCCTGATGGGCGAACCCCGCCTGATCATCGCCGACGAGCCCACCACCGCCCTGGACGTGACCGTCCAGGCCCAGGTGTTGGCCCTGCTCCGGGACGTGCGCACCGAATCCGGTGCCGCGCTGCTGCTCATCTCGCACGACATCGCCGTCGTCTCCCAGGTGTGCGACCGCGTCGTGGTCATGTACGCGGGCCGGATCGTGGAGGAACTCCCGGTCGGAGACCTCGCCGACGGCGTCGCCCACCCGTACTCGGCCGCGCTGATCGGCGCGGTGCCCAGCATGACCACCGACCGGGACACCCCGCTGGCGACCATCCCCGGCCGCCCGCCCGAGCCCGGCGAGCAGAGCGTCGGCTGCCCGTTCGCGCCCCGCTGCGCCCGCGCCACCGACCGTTGCCGCACCGAGGAGCCGGTGCTGGAGCAGATCCGCCCGGGCCGACGCGTCGCGTGCTGGGACCCGATCACCACCGCCACACACGAACTGGAGGAGGCACGATGAAAGCCGTGAGCACGGCGGATCCCTCCGCCGCCGAAGCCGCCTCGGGCCCCGCCGGAAGCACCACGTCCGGCTCGCTCGAACTGCGCAACATCACCGTGCGCTACGGACGGGGTCGCAACGCCTCGACCGCCGTGGACGACGTCTCCCTGGACGTGCCCGCGGGCAGCGTGGTCGGCCTGGTCGGCGGTTCCGGATCGGGCAAGTCCACGCTGGGCCGGGCCGCGGTCGGGCTGGTCTCGATCGACTCGGGACAGGTCCTGGTGGACGGCGTCGACCAGGGCCGCAAGCCCGGGCGTCGGCCGATCCAACTGGTCTTCCAGGACCCGTTCGCGTCGCTGAACCCGCGGCTGACCATCGGCGGTTCGGTCGCCGAGGCGCTGCCGCGCGCCGACCGGGCGACCCGGGCGACCGAGGTGGCCCGCTACCTCGACCTGGTCGGCATCGACCCGGGTGTCAGCACCCGCCTGCCGCACGCGCTCTCCGGCGGCCAGCGCCAACGGGTCGCGCTGGCCCGCGCGCTGGCCGCCCGGCCCGCCGTGCTGGTCGCCGACGAGGTCACCTCCGCACTGGACGTCTCGGTACAGGGCGCGGTGCTCAACCTGATCCGCGACCTGCAACGCGAGCTCGGCTTCGCGATGTTGTTCATCTCGCACAACCTGGCCGTGGTGCGCTATCTGGCGGACCGGATCGCGGTGATGGACCGGGGCGTCCTGGTCGAGTGCGGCCCGGCCGCACAGGTGTTGGAGAACCCGGAACACGACTACACCCGGGCCCTGTTGTCCGGTGTACCCACGATCGGCGAGCCGCTGCCCGAGCGGGCGGCGGTCGAGCCCGCGACCGAAGCGGAGACGGAGGCAACGGCCCGATGACGCCGACACCGGCGGGAGCGCGTACCGGCGGCGACCTGCACCGCGCCGACCGCGAACCCGAGCCCGATTCCGGTGCACTTCGCGAGCGCGCGGTCGAGGCGGCCGACCGCGCGGCTCGCCTGGCCCGGATCGAGATCCGTGAGCTGCACACCCTGGGCGAGATGGCCGACGCGTGCGAGTTGTTCCAACACGTCTGGCAGCCCGAGCCGACCAACCCGATGATCAGCCCCGAACTGATGACCGTGGTCGCCCACTCGGGCGGCTACGTGGTGGGCACCTACGAGGGCGACCGGCTGATCGGCGCGTGTGTGGGCCTGCTCTCCACCGAGGGCTTGCACTCGCACATCGCCGGCGTCGACGAACGCTCGCGCGGACGCGACGTGGGCTACGCGCTCAAGGTCTACCAGCGCGCCTGGTGCCTGGAGCGCGCCATCACCCGGGTCACCTGGACCTTCGACCCCCTGGTCGGCCGCAACGCCTACTTCAACCTGGCCAAGCTCGGCGCCCTCCCGGCCGAGTACCTGGCCGACTTCTACGGGCCGATGTCCGACGCCATCAACGGGGACGACTTCTCCGACCGGCTGTTGGCCCGCTGGGACCTGACCGCCGACCGGGTCGCGCTGGCCTGTGCCGGGGTGGCGCAACCGGTCGACACCGAGGACCTGGCCGGAGAGGTGGTCATCGGCCTGGACGCGGGCCCCGACGGGCGGCCGATCCGGGGCCGCACCGACGGGGACGTGGTGCTGGTCGCGGTACCTCGGGACATCGAGGCGCTGCGGCGGGCCCACCCGTCGGCGGCGCGGGGGTGGCGGCTGGCGGTGCGCGAGGTGCTGGGTGAGCTGATGAGCCAGGGTCGGCAGGTGCGCGGCTTCGGCCGGGACGGGCGGTACGTGCTCGATCGCGGACCGGACGGGTATCGACCGTAAGAGTCGACATCGTGCGGAGTGAGACGGTTTCACCCCCGCATATCCGACTCAAGATCGTTTAGACTCCGCCCACGGGCCGGCCATCGAGGACATGGGCGGCCCCTGGGCCGGACAGGCTCGACGGGGGACCTGTGTCGACGGATTGGAACCCCGTGTCATGAACGTGCCGAGCAGCCGGCGAATACACCCAGGGGGCAGCATTCCCACGCACACCCCGGTGGTCAGCCGATGACCACGAGTCCGCGCGCGGTCCTCGGGCGCATCATCGACGACCTCGGCTCGACCCTGTTCGCGGTGGCGGCCGGCACGCCGGATCCCGACCGCGAGGTCACCGGCGTGCTCATCCACGATCCGCACGACGAACCCGCGCACCTGCCGGGTGCGGTGGTCCTGGGCGTCGCCGTCTACGGATCCGCCGCGATCGCCGCCCTGGTGCACCGCGCCGCCGGGCTGGGTGCACCGGCCATCGTGGTGCGCGGCCCGATCGTGGTGGACGCCGAGATCGAGGCGGCCGTCGCGAGCACCGGCATGGTGATCCTGGCGCTCACCCCCGGTGCGTCCTGGTCGCAGGTCACCACCATGCTGCGGGCCCTGCTCGCGGTGGACGAGGTGGGCACCGCGCAAAGTGGCGAAACCCTCGACGGCGCACCGGCCGGCGACCTGTTCGCGCTGGTCAACGCGATCGCCGCGCTGCTGGACGGACCGGTCACCGTGGAGGACCGCAGCGGCCGGGTGCTGGCCTTCTCCAGCCGCCAGGACGAGGCGGACGAACCCCGGATCGCCACCATCCTGGACCGCCAGGTGCCCGCGGAGATGTTGCGCATCCTGGAGGAGCGCGGCGCCTTCCACGCGCTGTACCGCAGCGAGGGACCGCTCTATCTGGCCGGCGTCTCCGACCTGCCCAGGGTGGCCATCGCGGTCCGGGCCGGGGACGAGATCCTGGGCTCGATCTGGGTCGTGGTGCACGAGCCGCTGTCCGAGGAGTTGGCCCGCTCGCTGACCGAGGCGGCCAAGGTGGTCGCGCTGCACCTGCTGCGGCGCCGGGCCGGCGCGGACGTGGAACGCCGACTGCGTACCGATCTGCTCGCCACCGTGCTCGAAGGCGGCCCGGCGGCGGTGGACGCGGCCGGCCGACTGGGCCTGGCCCATCAGCCCGCGTGTGTCCTCGCCCTCGCCGTGGTCGGCGACTCGGCACCGGCGGAGCGCAGCGCCGAGGAACACCGAATCGTCGACGCGCTGGCCCTGCACCTGGCGGCGGTCCATCCGCGTACCGCCACCGCCCGACTGGGCGGCTTCACCTACGCGATCCTGCCCACCGAGTCGGACGCTCGGGCGGTCCGGCTCGCCGAGGAGTTCCTGGCCCGGATCGGCGGCCGGATCGACGCGGTCGTGGGCATCGGCCGGGTGGCCGCCCGCGAGGTGGACCTGCCCTCCTCCCGCGCCGACGCGGACCGCGCGCTGCGGGTGCTGCGTTCGGGCCGCTCGTCGTTGCGGGTGGCCCGGTTGTGCGACGTGTACGTGTCCTCGCTGCTGGTCGACGTCGCCGACCGGGTCGCCGCCACCGACGACGCGCCGGCCGGACCGGTCACCCGGCTGCGCGCCTACGACGCCGAACACGACACGCACCTCACCGAGACCCTCGCCGCGTGGCTGGACACCTTCGGCGACGTCACCGCGGCGGCGGCGGCCGTGCACGTGCACCCGAACACGTTCCGTTATCGACTGCGCCGGTTGTCCGAGGTGGGCGCGATCGACCTCGCCGACGGGGACGCCCGCTTCGACGCGATGTTCCAACTCCGCCTGCACGGCGTGCATCCGGGCCGCGGCTCCGCCCGGGCCGCGGCCACCGGACGGATCACCGCCCCGCCGACGCTGCGCGGGCCGGTGGTGTAGGAGGACGTCGTGTTCACTCGGTGCGGCGGTCGCGCCCGAGTGCCATCCGGGCGGCGCGCCGAACGGGCAGGCGGCGGCCGGCACCAACCACGGGGCACCCGTGCGCTCGGGCCTCGGCCGGCCGGGGCCGCTCGGTCGAGGGGTTGCCGCCGGTGGCCGCCGGGCAGCGTGTCGGCAGGAGAAGGAAGAGGAGGCCGCGGTGTCCGGGACCGAGGATACGGAACGCGAAGGCGAGTCGGCGCAGGTCGACGGCCGGGCGATGACCCGGTTCGACGACATCTACGACCGGCCGGACCCACGGGCCTTCTTCCGGGCGCTCGGATCGTTCGAGTACCAGACGCCGCATCACGCCCAGCGGATCTTCCGCCACATGCTCACGACCTGGACCGGCAACGGCAACGGCAGCCCGGGGCCGGGCACCGTGCTCGACATCTGCTGTTCGTACGGGATCAACGCGGCGCTGCTCAATCACGACGTGACGCTGGCCGACCTCTACGACCGGTACGGGTCCGCCTCCATCGCCGCGCTGGACACCGCCGAGCTGATCGAGGCCGACCGGGCCTGGTACGCGGCCCGGCGCCGGGCGGACGCGGTGCGCGTGGTCGGTCTCGACGTGGCCGCGAACGCGGTGTCCTACGCCCGGGCGGTCGGCCTCCTCGACGCGGGGTTCGCCGAGAACCTGGAGGTGGCACCGCCCTCGTCGGCCCTGCTCGCCGCCACCCGATCGACCCGGCTGATCACCGTCACCGGCGGCGCCAGCTTCCTGTCCCCGCGGTCCTTCCGACCGTTCCTGACCGACGCCGCGGAACCCGTGTGGGTGGCCGCGTTCGTCCTGCGCACGGGGTCCTACCAGGCCATCGCCGACGGCCTGAGCGCGCTCGGCCTGGTCACCGAGAAGGTCGGCCCGCACACCTTCCCGCAGCGCCGCTTCACCGGCGAGCAGGAACAGCGCTACGCCGTCGAGGCGGTGCTCGCCGAGGCCGAGGATCCCCGCGGCAAGGAGAGCGCCGGCTACTTCCACACCGCCCTGCACCTGTCCCGCCCACCCCAGGACACCACAACCTTCCCACTCGCCGCCCTGCTGCCGGCGCCGGACTGACCGGCGCCCGGCGGGCCTTTACCGCCTTCCGACCCGGGTCAGAAGATCCGGATCTGTCGGATGCCGACCCCGGCCCGGCGCAGCCGGCCGCGCAGCGGGCCGTCGGTGTTCGGGGCCAGGGTCAGCCCGACCGAGGCGGCGATCCGCTCGGCCGCCCCGGCGACGTCGATGCGCTCGGTGTCGATGTGCTCGGCGAACTCCGGGGCCGCCAGTTTCTCCAGGCACACATCGAGTCGGGAGACCGCGAAGCTCTCCCGACGCGGCGGCGCTTCCTTGCCGAGTACCATCCGGATCGCCTGCCCGAGGCCGCGTTCGTTCAGCCGCCGCAGGATCGTCTCCCGCTCGGCGAACAGCGTGAAGTGCCGTACGTCGTGCCCGCGTTCCCGCAGACGTTCGATCGTCTCGCGGAAGTGGTCCGGCTCGATCATCGTCATCGGCGCGATCACCGGGCCGGATCGCCCTCGTCCGGTCAGCACCAGATCCAGTACCTCGAACACGCCCTGTCGCCAGGCGACCAGATCCTTGAAGTCGCCGCGCAGCGCCGGCGGCAACATCCGGTGCAGGCCGTAGCCGACCTCCTCCGGATCGCAGATCACACTGCCGGGCAACCGCCGGGACAACTCGTGTGCGGTCTGGGATTTGCCGACGCCGAAGGGGCCGTTGATCCATAAAAGCATGTATCGAGCCTACGAGTTCGCCGCCGCTTCCGGCGGCGATCACAGGTAGTGGAAGGTCGGGTGCGGGTGCATCAGGAAATCGTGGTGGGAGATGTTCCAGGCGTAGGCGCCGGTCAGGGCGAAGACCACGCGGTCGCCGACGCGAAGCCGGGCGACCGGGCGGTGGCGGGCGAACACGTCCTTGGGGGTGCAGAGTTGGCCGGTCAGGGTGAGTTCGGTGTCGTGCACCTCCGGGCGCGGCCACGGATAGGGCCAGGGGATCGTGCTCGGCACGATCGTGCACGGTTGGTCGTGGCCCTTGGCCGCGGGGGTGCGCAGGTGGTGGGTCCCGCCGCGCAGGACGGCGAACGTGCGGCCGTGACTGTGCTTGAGGTCCAGCACCTCGGTGGCGTACCAACCGCAGTACGCGGTCAGCGCCCGACCCGGCTCGATCCGCACGGTGAGGTCGGGGTGGTCGGCGACCAGGCGCGCCAGGCCGGCGCCGAAGCGGGTCCAGTCGAAGCGGGCGGCCGGATCCGCGTAGTCGACCGCCATTCCGCCGCCGATGTTCACCTCGGACAGCGCGATCCGGTGGCGTGCCGCGACGTCCCGCGTCCAGGTCAGGACGCGTTCGGCGACGGTGAGCGCGGTGTCCGCGTCCAGGCCGCTGGCCGGATGCGTGTGGATGCCGCGAAGGCGCGCCCGACCCGCGTCCGGCCCGGCGAGCAGCCGCAGACAGTCCTCGACCTCGGCCGGATCCATGCCGAACGGGCCGGAGCCGCCGCCCATGGTCAGGGCCGCGCCCCGGAGCAGGTCCGGCCCGAGCGGCAGGTTGACCCGCAGCAGCACGTCGACGTCGCGCTCGGGCCGGAACCGGGCGGCCAGTGCGACGAGTTGGTGCAGCTCGTGGCGGCTCTCCACATGGAAGCGCCCGACTCCCGCGCGCAGCGCGGCGATCAGCTCGTCCACCGTCTTGCCGGGGCCGCCGAAGGCCACCGGCACGGCGGGCTGCCGGGCGAGCACATGCGCGAGTTCGCCGCCCGAGGAGACCTCGTAGCCGCTCACCTCGGCGGCGAGCGCGGCCAGGATCTCCGGTGCGGGATTGGCCTTGACCGCGTAGTACAACTCGACCCGGGCGGGCAGCGCGGCGCGCACGGCCGCCACGTGCGCCCGCAGCGCGCCGAGGTCGTGGATGTAGGCGGGGAGTTCGGCGGTGGCCAGGTGCGTCACCCGGGTCCGTACGGCGGGGGTGATCATCGCGTGCTCCGGGCGGGTGTGCGGCGGACCCCGTCGGGGATCGACGCGGCCAGTGGTGAGGGGATCCGCAGGTACCGCGCCTCGCGGTCGGCCCGCCGTTCCCAGCGGGCCAGCAGGTTGCCCTTGGCGGGCAGCGGGGCGCCGGCCAGCAGCGCCCGCAGCGGCGGTGGTTCGCCGTGCTCGGCCGAACAACGCGCCAGCACCGCGCGTACCCGCGCCCACAGCCGGGCCTCCAACCGCGGATGCAGGTCGGTCAGCGCGGCGAGCATCTCGGCGACGTTGTTGACCAGCAGGCAGTAGGCCACCCGGTCCCAGCCGCGCCGGGCGGTGTAGGTCATGGGTTCGGCGACCGAGGGCGGCAGCGCGGCCAGGGTGGCGGCGTGCGGTCCGGGCAGCAGCTTGGTGCCCTCCATGTCCCGGATCAGCACCTGGCGGGGCCGGCCCGCGGCGTCGACCGCGAGCAGCACGTTCTGCAGGTGCGGCTCCAACACCACGCCGTGCGCGAAGTAGGCGGCCAGCACCGGCGGGACCAACAACCGCAGGTAGTCGTCCCACCAGCGCAGCGCCGCGTCCGGTCCGGTGCCGGGCGGCAGCCGGGACACGTGGGCGGACCCGGTGGCGTATTCGGCGGCCACCGCGGCGGCCAACAGCGCCGTGTGGCCCGGCCGCAGCCGCGTGTCCAGGCCGTCCCGGACGATCACCCCGAACCCTTCGAGCAGGTCGGGCGCCACTGCCGCCGACACACTGCGATATGCGGGCTCGCCGAGCATCGCGAAGTCCGGGTGGCGTGCCGCCGATCGAGCCAGGATCGGGGCCAGCGCACGGGTCAGTGCGACCGCCCCGGACAACTCGTAGGCCGCGTTGCGGCGCACGCAGTTGGTGATCCGCACATTCAGACCGAACTTGAGGAACATGCCCGCGCCGGCGAGGGTGCGCACCGACGCGGTGGCGGCGAACGGGGCGCCGCCCGGGCCCAGGTCGAGTATGTCGCCCGCGGCCAATGCGGCGCGCAGACGGGGGTGTTCGGCGAGCAGGTCGAACTGCCACGGGTGTGCGGGCAGCAGGGTGTATCCGGCCGGGACCGGGCCGAGTCGATCCAGGACCGCGGTGTCGGCGGCGGCGAGCCGCTCCTGGGCGATCAGTTCGCTGCGCACCGCCAGGTGCCGCAGGCGGAACGTGGCCCGGGCCTCGGGCGCGTAGGCCGGCCACGTCGCCCGGTCGGCCCCGCGTGCCTTGGGCGTGGGATGGAAGCGGTGCCCGAACAGCAGGGCCTGTTCCGACTCCAGGTAGCGCGAGGCGGGCCGGACGACGGGTCGGGCCAGCCCTGCGGCCACGCCGGCTCGGCTGGACGCCACCTGGCCGAGGAACTCGTCGTTGTCCACGCCGGTTTGTCGACCCAGTTCGGTGTGGATGCGCCGGGCCAGCTCGGACCAGGTCAGCACCCGCCAGGCGGAGCCGCGCAGTTCGGCCACCGGGCCGATGAACCGGTGGTCGCCCAGCAGCGAGGTGCGCCGCAACCGCACGCGCAGCCAGGTACCCGAACGAACCAGGTGCAGCCGGAGATGGCCGGCGTCGCCGGGCTCCACGAAGCTGTGTCCCGCCGGGCCGCATACCTCCCGGTGCAGACAGTTGAGCAGGGTGTGCGCGACGACGTCGTCGGCCGAGGGTGGTGCGGGTGGGACGGCGGAGACGGTTCGGGATGCGGCCGACGAGAGCGGCATGGGCGACTCCAGCGGTTCGAGGGGCGGCGGGGCGTGCGGGGGTGCAGGCCAGGGGTCGGCGGCGGGCGTGTCGGCGTGCTAGCCGCGTCTCGCGTGCCGGTGCAGGTAGTTCGGGCCGGTCGTGTAGTGCTTGTTGATGTCCGCCGCGCCCGAGCGCTGCTTGCTGAGCAGGGTGCCGGCGGTGATCATCGCCTTGACCGGCAGTCGGTCCCCGAGCAGCACCCGTCGGCGCAATTCCGGTTCCGCGAACTCGTCCAGCCGGTCGTGCACCAGGTGCAGCAGCCGGTCGCGTTCCGGCGCCGGCAGGGCGAAGGCGATGGCGCCGGCGCACAGATGCACGGTGATCGTGACGAACACGTCGGCGAGCGCGCCCTCGTCCGTGCTGTAGGTGCGCGGGTCGTCGAACCCGTCGTGCGGCAGCGGACAGCGGGCCGGATACACCCTGGGGCCGTCGTTGTCCTTGAACAGCAGGCGGACCGGACGGTCCCGGGCGAACACCAGGGAGACGTTCTGCGGATGTGATTCGAGCGCGATCCCGTACCGGTACAGGGTGGTCTGCCAGTCCAGGAGCAGCGTGAGGTAGGCGTCGAGCAGCGCGAACCGGTCACCGCCATGGAAGCGGTCCGCGACCCGGTCCAGCACCCGTACACCGTCCGGCCCCCTCGCGAGCAGCGCGGCGAGCGGCAGGACGAGGGCGTCCTCCAGGCCGGGCGGATGGCGGCGCACCAAAGCGGCCAGCAGCTCGTGCCCGGCGTGCAGGTGGGTCTGCTCGTCGGCGAGCAACACCCGTTCCCGGAACCGCGGTTCCTGGTTCAGTACCTCGCCCAGGAGGCGCTGCCCGGCGGCGCCGTCGACCAGCGTGCCGGGCTTGATAGTGCGCCGATTGCGCAGCCCGAGGGTGGCGATCGGCAGCGGGAGCTTGAGATGCACGGCGGGGTCGTGCCGCACCGCGACGGTACGCATCGACAGGGTCGGCCGCACGTCCAGGTGCTCCCGGTCGGTCCGCACGGCCGGCGCCGGGAGTCGGTCGAACGTCAACGGGTGCACGGGCAGCGCGAGATGATCGCCCATCAGGTCGGGTCGGCCGAGTTCCGCGGCGGTCGGCCACCAGTCCGGCAGCGTCCCGGTGCGGGTGGTCGCCTCGTGCGGCAGCAGCGCCCAGCGCAGCCGCAGGCTCGGATGGTGCTCGGGCGCGTATCGACGCAGCGCCGCGGCGGGCAACCCGGAACGGGCCCGTGCGGTCGGGTAGAGCGGATGGTCCACGTGCGCCGCCAGCGTGTCCAGCGCCGGACCCGCGCCCAGGCCGGTCCACGTGCTCGGGTCGGGGCCGTGCCGATCGGCAAGCCCGGCCCGCACGGCGGAACCGGTGCGCGCGAGCAACCCGCCCGCGCGGGCCGCCTGCCGGCACTCCTCGGCGAAGTCGGCGAAGCCGGACCGGTCCTGCGGATCGGCGGCCTCGCGCAATACCGCGAGCAGGTGGTCGGTGTCGGTCACCCGGGTGCCGTCGTGTTCGCCCACCAGGAGCGGCGTCCGGGCCGCGTACTCGCATTGGAACCCGTCGACCCGGACCGGCAACAACCACGCGTGCGTGCCGCCCGGCACGGTCAACCGCAACCAGGTGCCGTCCGGTCGGGACAGCGGTACCGCCGTGCTCCGCAGGCCCAGTACGTCCTCGCGCAGCACGGTGTCCAGCACCCGACACAGCAGTTCGTCCTCGAACCGGGTGGCCGGCGGGGGTGAGGGGGTGCGGTGGACCCGGGATATGGGCGGGTCGTCGGCGTGCCGGGTCACGGCGTGATGCTCCACTGCCGGCCGGTCAGGAACGCCTCGGCCGCGCGGTGCACGGCGGCCCGATCGGCTCCGACGGTACGCAGCACCCCGAGATAGTCCCGGTTGGAATGGTGCAGTTCGTGCCGTTCGCCGATCGTGCGCAACGGGTGGTAGTCGATCCGGACGCCGCCGTCCAGGACCGCGTCCTCGTGCCCGGGGGCACCGGTGAGCACCCCGGCCCGGTCGGCGCACGGGTAGTCGAGCCGGGCATGCCGCCCCGACCGGGCGCCCGGGTCGGCGGGCAGGTCGACCCCGAGATGCACGCCCAGGATCTGCTCGAACAGCGGGATGCCGAGCACGTCCGCGAGCAGCAGGTCGCACCGGTCGCCGATCGCACGGTAGTTGACCTCGATGAGTCGCGGCCGCCCGTCCTGGACCACGAATTCCGTGTGACAGGCCCCGAATCCCACGCCGAGCGCGTCGAGTTGGGCGAGCACCGCAGCGGTGATCGCGGGCGGCGGGTCGGGCACCAGGTCCAGGCGCGTCTCGATGAAGTACGGCGGCGGCGAGATCCGGGTGTGGAAGCCGCCCACCACCCGCACGCCGTGCCGGTCGCCGAGGGTCTCCAGGGTGTACAACTCGCCCGGCAGGTATTCCTCGACGAGCAGCGCGGCCGCCGGTCGGCGGGACCGGATCTCGGCGCAACGTGCCAGGAGTTCGGTGTCGTCGGCGACCAGCACCACGTCCTCGCCCGCGACCCCCTCGCGCGGTTTGAGCACGCACGGATACGGCGGTGCGAGGGCGAGCAGGTCCGTCGCCCGCTGCTCGGGCGCCAGTTCGGCGGCCCACACGGTGTCCGCGCCGGTATCGGCGAGCCGGCGGCGGGTCTGTGCCTTGTTCTTGGCCCGCAGCGCGGCCGTCCAGTCCTTGCCGGGCAGGCCGAACCAATGCGCCGCGAGGGCCGCTTGCACCTGGAGGTGGTCGCTGTTGGTGAACACCGCGTCCGGCCGATCCGCGGCGCCGACGCGATCGATCACCGCGCGGAAGTCGCGTACGTCACAGTCCAGCACCTCGACCCGGGGGAGCGCGGCGCACAGTTCGCGGTGGGCTCCCGCGTGGGCGGGGTCGGCGAGCAGGGTGACGTCGAGCCCGAGGCGGCCGGCGGCGGGGAGGAATCCCTCGGTCACCGAATCGGTGGGATTGAGCGCGAGCAGGTACAGCCGCATGCGTGATCGGTCCCTCTCGGACACGTCGACCCGGGCACGGCGAACCGGACCATCGACCCGGAGCGTCGATCCGGATTCTCGGCCCGGACCCGAGACAACTTAGGGTAGGCATACTTACCGGCCAAATCCGGTCCACCCCAGGGCTGTTCGGGTCGCTACCGGCGCGTCGACGGTGCGCACGGCGAGCGTTGGGTTAGGTTAACCTAACTTCGACATCGTCTCGGGTCGGCCGAGGTCGACCGTGTCCGAGAGGGCGAGCTCCAATCTCCACCGAACGTGAACGCCGCGCGCAGCTCTACCGGCCCTTCCGACTCACCGTGGTCCGGAACACGCCGATCACCCGCAATGCCACCCGGATCACCCTCACCGGCCCGAGGCTGGCGGACTTCGTCCCGGGCGGCCCCGATCAACGGGTCAAGCTCTTCGTCCCGCGCGAGGGTCGGCCGGCGTCCCGGATCACCCGGACCGACCTGAGCTGGCGCGAAGCCTGGACCTCGATCCCCGAGGCGGATCGGCCCTACCAGCGCACCTACACCGTGCGCGCACACCGGTCCGACCCGGTCGAGATCGACATCGACTTCGCGCTGCACACGCCCGGCGGCCCCGCCTGCCGCTGGGCCCGCGCGGCGCGTACCGGCGATGCCATCGAACTGCTCGGGCCGACCGCCGAGCGCAACGGCGGCTACAGCTTCGAGCCGCCTGCGGGCCGCCGACTGTTGTTGGCCGGCGACCATGCGGCGCTGCCCGCGATCGGGTCCATCGTCGAGTCGCTGCCCGCCGACGCCCGCGGGCACGTCTTCGTCGAGGTGGGCTCGGCCGCGGACCGCCAACACCTGGCGGCGCCGCCCGGGGTGCGGGTCGACTGGGTGCATCGCGGCGACGCGCCGTTCGCGGAGAACCGGCTGCTGGACGCGATCCGGGACGCCCACGTGCCGGTCGAGCGCGGCTATGCCTGGCTGGCCGGTGAGGCGAGTCGGGTACGGGCGCTGCGCCGGCATCTCAAGGACGAGCGCGGCATGGACCACCGCTCGATCGCCTTCATGGGCTACTGGCGGGTCGGCCATACCGAGGAGACCGCACACCGCGAACCGACCGCCGCCGAATCCGCGCAACCGGTGTCGCTCGCCCGCTGACCCGCCACGCGCCCGCCGACCACAACCCGCGGCTCAGCGGGCGCGCGAGGATCCGGTGCGCTCGGCGCGCATCCGGCGGGCGATGACCCGGAGATCGATCCAGGCGATCACGGCGGTCGCCGCGCACACGATCGCGGCCACGATCCACAGCGTGCGTACGCCGTGCGTGACATCCGCGGTGGCCGCCAACGCGCACAGTGCACAGCCGATCACGAAGAACGGCAGCGCGATGGTGGACATCACTCGGCGCGCGGCGAGGTCGCTGCGCGGATGGGCCGCCTCGCTGCCGGGCGGGCGCCTGGCCGGAGCGCGATGTCGGGCACTCATATCCTTCGCATACCCGACTATCCCCCGTATACCCGGGTCGGGGAGCGGTGCCCGGACCCTGTTTCGCGGCGTTTGCACGGGTCGGTGCCCGGGAGGACGCTGGAAGGGTACGCGACCGGGTCCCCACGAGTGCCCCAGGCGAGCGCCGAGCGCGGTCCGTACCGGGATCAGGTGAGATCGATGCGCATGCTCCTCCAGGCACGTATGGATACCGAGGCCGGCAACAAGGCGATCAAGGACGGGTCGTTGCCGACGATCATCAAGGGCGTCGTCGAGCATGTCCATCCCGAGGCCGCCTACTTCACCGCCTTCGAGGGCGACCGGACCTGCGTGCTCGTGTTCGACATGCAGGACTCGTCGCAACTGCCGAGCATCGCCGAGCCGTTCTTCGAACTCGGCGCCAAGGTCACCTTCAAGCCGGTGATGAACCTCGACGACCTGCAAAAGGGCCTGGCCGCGCTGGGTTGATCCGCGCCGGGTCGACGCGGCGCGGATCAACGCCGAGTCGGCCGCGCCGGCCCGATCGCCCGGTAGGGTCGACCCACGGTCCGACCGGGTGATCCGCACTCCGGCGATCGCCGGATTCGGGGGCTCACACGTGTTTCGGATCGCGGTCATCGACGACTATCAGGGGCCGGGCGCCGCACTCGACTGCTGGCGGAAGTTGCCGGCGGACACCGAGGTCGCGTTCTTTCCCGACCACGTGCGCGACATCGAGGCACTTGTCGAGCGACTGGCGCCGTTCGACGCGGTGATCGCGATGCGCGAACGCACCCCGTTCCCGGCCGACCTGCTCGCCCGACTGCCCGCGCTCCGGCTGCTGATCACCACGGGTATGAACAACGCCGCGATCGACATCGCGGCGGCCCGGGCGTGCGGCGTCACGGTGTGCGGCACCCGCATGCAGTCGCATCCGGCCGCCGAGCTGACCTGGGCGCTGATCCTCGAACTGGCCCGGCGTACCGGCGCGGAGGACGCCAACCTGCGCGCCGGCGGCTGGCAACACGGCGTCGGTCTGGACCTCGCCGGATCCACCCTGGGCCTGATCGGTCTCGGCAGGCTGGGCACCCGGGTGGCCACGATCGGTGCGGCGTTCGGGATGCGGGTGCTGGCCTGGAGCCAAAACCTCACCGCCGAGCAGGCCGCGGCGGTCGGCGTCACCGCGGTCGACAAGGAAGTGTTGTTCCGCGAGGCCGACTTCGTCTCGATCCACGTGCGGCACAGCGAGCGCACCACCTCGCTGGTGGGCGCGCCCGAGCTGGCCCTGATGCGCCCCACCGCCTACCTGGTCAACACCTCGCGGGCGCCGATCGTGGACGGCCCCGCCCTGCTCGCCGCGTTGCACGAGGGCCGGATCGCCGGTGCCGCCCTGGACGTCTACCCGGTGGAGCCGATCCCCGCCGACGACCCGATCCTGGCCGCCCCCAATACCGTCCTCACGCCACACATCGGCTACACCACCCAGGGCAACTACACCCTCGCCTACACCGACGCGGTCGAGGACGTCACCGCGTTCCTGGCGGGCGATCCGGTGCGCGAGCTGTAGGCGGCGGGGCCGTACCCGAGGGCTGCGCCGGTCCCGCGCGCCCGCGCTCGGCGAGCGGTATCCGGGCGGGGGCCGGAACCACCTCGACGGGGACACGTGCGCGTACGAGCGGCCCGACGGGCCGCGTGCGGCGTCGGTCGACCCGGTCCTCGGTCGCCCCGACCACGAGGCGACCGAGGACCGCGGGTGGGTCAGCGGGCGTCGGGTCGGGTGCCGATCGTGGAGATCAGCCGCCAGCCGGTGGTGACCAGATCCGGGTGGGCGGCAACCTCCTGGAAGCGGTCCAGCAGGTCCTCGTCGATGCCCAGCTCGACGAGCTGCGCCCGGAGCTGGCGGGCGTTGCACGCGTACAGGCGGTGGGCGAGGCCGGGCCCGGCGCAGTCCGCGTCGGTGCGGGTCACCCGTACGTCGACCAGGCCCGCCTCGACGAACGCGTCCTTGGTCGCCGCCGCCCACTCCAGGTCGGCGCCCCGGCCGCGCAGGACGGCCAGGATGCCCGCGACGACCTCGGTGAACACCTTCTCGTCGGTGGGGTCGGCGCAGGCCAGCACGCGCGGCGGCTCGGGGCAGTACCAGTCCTCGATCACCAGGACGCCGCCGGGCTCCAGCACGTCGACCAGGCGCGGCAGGATCGCCCGGCGCTCGGGTATGTGCAGCAGCACCAGCCGCCCGTGGATGCCCCGGTAGGGCCGGCGCGGCAGCTCGTCGGTGCGCAGGTCCAGCGGGAAGGTGCGGATCGGTGCGCCGTCGGCGGGCGCGGCGACCGCCCGCGCGTCGAGGTCGGTGGCGTGCACGACGCCGGTCGGGCCGATCCGGCGGGACAACTCGCGGGCGATGCTGCCCAGGCCGTGCCCGATCTCCAGCCACTCCTGGCCGGTCGGGTCGTCGAGCGAGTCCAGCACCATGCGGGTGCTGGGATCGAGCAGGTCCTGGAGGGTTTCCAGTTGGAAGGTGATGTCGTCGGCTTCGGCGAACGCGTACAAGAGCGACTCCTCGCTGGGATGGACGATGTCGAACGGCGCGGCCGGATCAACCGCCGAGGACGGCGAGTTGCTCGACCGCCACGTTGGCCCGCTTGGGCCCGTCGTTGCGCACCTCGAACCGGTACCACTGCTGGACCGGCGAGTGGGTGGCCGGGTTGAGCTGCATCACCCCGCGTGGACTGTCGATCTGTCCGACGTTGCCCAGCGCGGCGTTCACCGCCTCGGGGGTGAGCTTCTTCTTGTCGGCGCGGACCGCGGCGATCGCGGTGTCCAGCGAGCGGGCGATGTCCCATGCGGCGACCGCGTAGATGGTCGGGCTCCGCTCCGGGTGACGCTGCTGCCAGGCGGCCACGAAGGCCCGGTTCGCCGGGTTGTCCAGGTCCGCGCCGTAGGTGGCGAACGTGGTGATGCCCGCCGCGGCGTCGGCCTGGGCGTCGAGTTGGCGGCCCTCGGTCAACGGCCCGCTGCCGTACAGCGGGAGCTTGGCGGCTTCGGAGGTCTTGTACTGCTTGACGAAGTCGACCGCCGCGGTACCCGCGTAGAACGCGTAGACGGCCTTGGCGCCGCTCTGCGCGATCTTGTTCAGGTAGGGCAGGAAGTTCTGGGTGGCGGGGAACGGGGTGAAGGTGGTCTTCCCCTCCGGGTTGGCCAGGGTGCCGCCGGCCTTGGTGAACGACTCGGTGAAGCCCTTGAGTTGGTCCCAACCGCCCTGGTAGTCCGGGCCGATCGCGTAGACCGGGCCGTTGACGTGTTCCTTGACCCAGGGCCCGGCGGCGGCGCCGGCCTCGTAGGACTGGGTGTTGAACGACCAGACGTGCGCGGTGAGTTTGGGATCCGGGAACTCGGGCCGGCCGGCGACACCCATCAGCGCCGTGTTGTTGGCGGCGGCGATCGGCAACACGCCGGCCACGCTGCCACCGCTGACGATGCCGGTGATGGCCAACACGTTCTGCTGCTTGACCAGTTCGGTCGCGGCGGGGACGGCGGTCGGCGGACCGGCGCCCTCGTCGCGCACCACGATGTCCGCCTTGAGGCCGCCCAGCTTGCCGCCGTGCGTGTCGCGGTACAGCTCCAGGCCCGCGCGGGTGTCCTCGCCCACCGCGGCGTACGGGCCGCTCGCGGGGGTGAGCAGGCCGATCTTGGCGACGGCGTCGGATCCCTTGCCCTTGTCGTCGCCGGCCGCACTGCCCGAGCACGCCGACACCACCAGGAGTAGACCGGTGGCGATGGCCAGGGGGGTGCGGGTGCTTCGGATCCGTCTACGGGTGCTGCTGCGCATGTCCGTCTCTCTCTCGGCAGGTTCGGCGATACGGGGTACGAACTCCGGATGGGGACTGCCGGCTCGGTCGCGCGACGACGCGGAACGTGTCTCGGGGCGCGCGGGAGCCGGGGCGGATGCGCCGGGGCGGCCGGTGGGCCGGGCGCGCGAATACTCCGGACGACCGGGGCGGATGGCCGGGTCGTCCGGGACGGGACAGCCGGGTATGGGATCAGAAGACCCGGCTGGGGGCCGGCATGCGGGCGGGTTGCGGCTGCAGACCGCGACCGCGTGCGAGCGGCGTCAAGGACGGGCCGACGCGCTCCATCAGCGCGTGCATGGCCCGGATCAGGTTGCCGACGTCGGCGTTCCAGGTGGTCGCCACGATCAGCGCCGAGGGGTGCACCTGTCCGTCCGGGCCCGGGCTGGTGTTGCCCATCGTGAGCAACAGACCGTGCTCGGCCTGCGACATCAGCACACTGACCGGCCCCAGGCCCATCAGGTCGGCGCTGTAGTCCTGCATCAGCAGGGCACCGGGCGCACTCGACGCGATCTTCTCCGCGTTCGCGATCCACGCCGTCTGCGATGCCTCGTCGGCGCGGATGCGACCGGGCAGCGCGGCCTGGGCGACCAGCAGCGAGTCACCGCTGGCGGCCACCGCGTGCAGGACGTCGGGGGCGTGGTCGTGCACGAACTGGCGCATGAAGTCGTCGAGCACGCTCTGGTCGACGGCGGGCTCGGTCATGGGGATTCCTTGGGGGTCCGGGTGAAGGGCAGATCGCGGGCGCCGCGCCCGAACGAGGCGGCGGCGGCGCTGGCCTGCGCGATGTCACGGGTGGGTGGGGCGGTACGACGGAACTGGGCCGCTTGTGCCGTCCGGCGCTCGCGGCGGGGGAGGCCCTGCGCGGTCAACTCGGGCGCGTAGTCGGCGGGCAGCGGGCCGCCGGTGATCGTGCCGGTGGCGCCGGGATCCGCGCCGTCGGGGTACGCATCGTTGCCGTTGGCGGCCGGGCCGTCGGTGCCGGCGCCGATCGGGCCACTGCCGTTCCTGGCCACGCCGTTCGCGCCGACGCCGTTCAGGCCGGACCCGAGGGCGATCGGCCGGGCCAGGCCGGCCGGTGCGGCGAGCGGCCGGGAGACCTGCTCCACCCGGCGGCGGTGCCGGCCCACCGAGGCGATGATCGTGTGCGGGAGCACGATCTCGACCACCGTTCCGCCTTCCTCGCCCGCCTGTAGCTCGACCTGGATCTCCAGCGGGCGGGCCTGGAGCGCGACCACGGTCAGGCCGGTCTGGCGCAGCGAGGGCAACGCGTCCACGTCGGCGCGCAACCGGCGATTGAGCAACTCCGGGTCGCGATGGCCCACGCCTCGGTCCTGCACCCGCACCAACACGCCCGCCTCGGTGCGTTCGGCGGTGATCTGCACCTCGTGCCGGCCGGAGAAGCGGGCCGCGTTGTCGACGATCTCGCCGAGGATCTGGGTCACCGCGCCGACCGTGTCGCCGGCGAGCGTGACCGACGTGGGGATGCCCTTGAAGGCGATGTCGGGCAGTCGCTCGTAGTTGGTCACCCGCTGGGCGCCGGCGCGAATCACCTCGTAGAGCGGGGTGTCCGGCCACAACCGGTTCGGCGGCTGGCCGCTGAGCACCGCGATCGAGTCGGCGAGCCGCTTGGTGCCCTCGTTGCCGTGGTCCACCTCGAACACGGTACCGAGCTGATCCACCGTCAGGTTGGAGGCCTGGAGCCGGTCCAGGGCGCTGCTGACCCGGCTGGTCTGCACCCGGATCCGCCGGGCGACGTCGCCGAGGGCGTCGTTGTACTCGCGCTGGGCCAGCACCAGCGACGCGCTGTGTTCCACGGTGCTGTAGGCGAGTTGGGTCAGCGCGCGGGCCAGATCGGCGATCTCGTCGGCGCCACGCTCGCGGTCCGGCTGCGGGCCGAGCATCTTGAGCGCGTACGCCCGACCGCTCTCGTGCGGGGCCAGCGCGTCGCGGCGGCGCAGGTCGGCCTCGACGGCGGGCAGCGTCTCCTGGGTCATCACGGTGACCCGCTCGGCCAGGGTCTGCAGTCGGCGGTGCAGCAGTCGGCCGAGCCAGGCGGCGGCCGCGGCGGCGGCGAGCACCGCGCCGATCAGCACCGCGCCCTGGACACCGGCCAGCCACCACCGGTCGTCGGTCAGCTCGGCCACCTCGTGGGCGACGTCGGCGTCGGCCCGTTGCTCCACCGACCACAGCCGGTCGGCGCGTTCGGCCAGCGCCGCACGCCAGACGTCGGCCTCCGGGGTGTCGCGGCCGAGCGCGTCCTCGGTCTGCGCGACCCGGATCATCTCGGGTCCGGCCAGTGCCCGGGCGAGCCGGTCGCGCCAGGCGCCGGGCGCGGTCACCGCGAAGGACTCCAGGGCCTGATCGTGTGCGGCGCGGGCGGTGGAGGCCGCCTTGAGCACCGGGCCGCCCAGCGGACCGGCACCCAACGAGCGCAACACGGTGACCTGTTGCTGACCCAGCGCGGCCCGGGCCTGGGCCAGCGCGGTGATCGCGCGCAGCCGCCCGGCGGTGCCGGTGGACACGCCCGGATCGAGCGCGACCCGGGCGCGCAGGTCCACGGTGGTGCCGATCCAGGCCCAGTAGCGCACGGCCGCCGCGGAGGTGGCCACGCCCCGCTGGTCGACCTGGGTGCGCAGGCCGGGCAGGCCGCGCAGCGCGGTGTCCACGGCGGCCAGGGCGTCGCGTTCGCCGGTGGAGTCGGGCTCCAGGCCGCGTCGGCGATCCTGGTAGCGGCGTACGGCGGCCTCGCTCGCGTCGATCGCGGTGCGGTAGTCGGCGCTGGTGATCGGACCGGCGCCGCGCGAGAGCAGGGTCACCGCGGCGGCGCTCTCCGCCTGAAGTCGGCGACCCACCTCGCCGGCGTCGGCCGAGACGCCGACCAGATCGTGTGCGTGGTCGGCGGCCTGGGCCTGTTCGACCAGCACCAGGATCGCGGATCCGGCGAAGAAGACCATGCCCGCGGAGGGCACCACGACCATCAAGGTGATCAGGCCGCGGACGCGCGGACGGACCCGGGCGGCGAGCCGGGTCCGCAACGGGCGGCGCGGGGCGGGGGGCGCGCCCGTGGGGCCGGTGGTCGGGCCGGCGTCGATGGGGCCGGTGTGCTGCGAGCGGGAGGGACGTATCTTCATCCGCGTTCGCTCCCGGGACCGGGCCGGCGGGGCCGGGCGCACCCGAACGGGCGTGCTCCCGCCCGGGGTTGCGGGCGCGTGCGTGGAGCGGTACTCGCAGGCCGAGCGGCGGGTGCACAAGGGTGCCGGTCGTGGCCACCGGAGCGGTTCGCGTCGGCGACGTGCGGGGGAGTGCGGAGTAATCGCAACACGGGCTGGAATCCCTGAACGATGGTCGGTGGGAGGGGGGATGCGCCGGAGGCGGACCCGAGGGGCGGTCCACCGGCGACGCACACGGTCGACGGGCACGGCGTGGGCGCGAGCCGGGTGCGTGGGCCTCGGCCTTCCGGGCCGGCGGCATCCGGCGCCGGCAGCGCCCGGGGCGGCCGGCTCGAATACCACCAAGGCGAGCAAAACGGCCGGTAGCGGCACTTCCGCTTCCGGTTCGGAAACGGTCCGCGCGCCCTGTGCCGGCGGCGGCCCGGTCCGGGTGCTCGACCGGCGGCCGTCCGTGCCCGCGT
The DNA here is from genome assembly GCF_040629175.1 of Embleya sp. NPDC005971. NCBI lineage: Bacteria > Bacillati > Actinomycetota > Actinomycetes > Kitasatosporales > Streptomycetaceae > Embleya > Embleya sp. NPDC005971. Next base: position 39,551 of record NZ_JBEXUX010000070.1, read on the forward strand.
CATGCACGATCGGGAGCGGCGCGCATCGGCTAGGTCGCGTGCGGGAGCCGGCTCATCCGAGGTGAACTCCCGGGTGCGAAAGTGGTGTTCGCGTCCCGACTCGGCGTCCTCGGACAGCGCACCGACCGCCGTGGGATCGTTCGGCCGCGAGCCTTCGACGCAAAAACGCCCATGAACGGATCACTCCTCGCAAGGGGGTGCGGGGTCGACCAGGAAACGCCCGATCGCGGGTAGGGCAACTGTTCGCATCGGTGCGCACACACACTGTCCCTGCGAATCCACCCGACGTCAAACGAAACTTGGGTGATATCGCGCCTCTGTTGTCACCGGCGTGATCAAGACCGACTCCCCTTGCTCCCGCGGTGGTTCGGCGCCGGAGGCACATCGACGCGGCCCGGCCGAGGGCGATCGGGTGCGCGGGCCGGGCCCGCCACCTGCCGATCGGGCGCGCGAGAGCCGGCCCGACGCACCGATATGGGTGCCCGAGAGCAGGTCCAACAGGCCGATATCGGACGCCCCAGGTGTGCCACAACGCCGGGACGGCAGCGGCGAGTTCGCGCCAATCTCGACCGGCCGGCTCGGCAACTCCGGTACCGGGATGGTCGATCGGCCCCGCCCATCCCTCCCGGATCGGTGCTCGGCCTTCTCCGTGCGGGACTTCGCGGAAAATCCCGACGAGTCGACGAGTCGATCGGGACAAGGAACGAAGCAAAGATCGAATTCGGCCGCCGGCCCCCGAGCGGCGGCCGATCTTGTGACCGATACCTACAACACATGGGGGCTGCGACCGGCGCCCAGTAGGGGCCATCGCCGCACACCGCTCCCGGGGACGGCTCCGCCCGACCGGGGAGCGGTGTGCGGCCGCGGTCGGCGCGGGGGAGGGTGCCCGGGGGCGGTCGGGCGCGGGTGAGGGTCACCATCCGCGGCGCGGTGTCCACCGGGAGCCTGTTGCCATTTTGTGCCGGTTGCGGAGGACGGCATTGTCGGCGTCGGGACCGCCCATCAACACTGGTCTGGACCAATCTCCCGCACTCCGTCCCCCCAGGAGCCGTCCGATGTCACCAGTTCCCGTCCCGCACGCCGCCATCGAATCCGTCAAACCCCACGTTCTGGGCCTGTTCCGGATCGTCGTCGGACTGCTCTTCCTGTGCCACGGCACCGCCTCGCTGTTCGGCTTCCCGGACAGCGGGCGGGGCACCATATCCGCCGGCGAATGGCCGGGTTGGTATGCGGCCGTCATTCAACTCGTGGGTGGTGGCCTGGTGTTGCTCGGCCTGGGCACGCGGGCGGCCGCGTTCGTCTCGTCCGGGTCGATGGCCTACGCCTACTTCACCGAGCACCAGAAGCTGGACCTGTGGCCGATCCAGAACGGTGGTGAGGCCTCCGCGATGTTCTGCTGGTCGATGTTGCTGATCGTGGTGTTCGGGTCGGGCAGCTTCGCCCTGGAGCGGCTGCTGGCGCGTGGCGGCGCCGACGCCTCGACCGCGCCCGCCGAGTCCGCGCCGGCCACGCGGCCCAGGGTGCGCAGGGTCGTCGGCTGACCATGGGTCGGCGCCCGGGGACGGCGGGCGATCAGCTCGGACTGTCGCGGCGGATGCGGGCCGCCAGCCACAGATCGAAGCGATCGTCGCCGTCCTCCGGGCGCCGACCGGTCAGCCGCATCGCCTTGTCCACCCGATTGCGCACGGTGTGCCGATGCACGTCCAGCCGGCGACTCGTCTCGTCCCAGGACCCGCCGGTCTCCAGCCAGGTGGCCAGCGTCGCCGCCAATTCGCCGCTCGGATCGGCCGCGTCGATCGGCCCCAGCACCGCGTCCGCGTAGCCGGCCAACGTGCGGGCGTCGGCCAGGCCGAGCAGCAGTCTGCTCGCGGTGCCGTGCCGGGCCTCCACCGGCTGCCCGGCGGCCCGGCTCACCGCGAGCAGGCTGCGTGCCTGGCGGATCGAGGCCCCGGCCGCCTCCGCCGCGCCGGCCGGCCCGATGCCCGCCGGCCGGCCGGGCGCGAACCGGCCCAGCACCGCCCGTACGTCCAGTTCCGCACCCAACACCGCCTCCACCGCGCCGCCGGCCACCCGGACCAGACCGCCGGGCACAGCCAACGCCAGGTCGGCGGCGAGTTCGGCGGCGTCGGCCTGCGCGCCGTCCGCGCCCGCCGGGTCCACCCGCGCCGGGTCGGCGGCCGGCCCCACCACCACCCCCCGCACCTCGTCCGCCGCCAGCCCCGCGGCGGCCAGCACGTCACGCGCCTGCTCGGCGGTGGTCCCCGGGGCGAGCAGCCGGCCCAGCAGCGCGGCCCGCCGCCGGCGCACCGGCTCGTCGGCCAGATGCCGGCGCTCCAACTCCAGCGACAGCAGCGACACCAGGCCGGACACCAGCAGCCGGGCCGCCGACTCGACCGGACCGGCCAGGACCAACAGCCCGCGCAGCCGCCGGGCGCCCAACGGCTGCACCTCCAACCGCAGCCCCCGCGCGTCGCTGCTGCTGCCGCTGCCGTGCAGGCCCCGCGCGGCCACCCGGCGGAGCAGGTCGCCACTCGCCGCCAGCAGCGCCACCGCGTCCGCCGACCCGTCGGCCCCCGGTGCCTCCGGCGGCCCGGCCAGACTGTCCGCGACCAGGCGGCCCACCGGGTCGGCGACGATCGCGTCCACCCCCGTCGCCGCCCGCCAGGCGCGCAGCGTGGCCAGCACGCCGTTGCCGGAGGCCGCCGCGATGGTCAGCCGGCGCTGCGCCTCGAACGCGTGCTCCAGGGCCAACCGCTGTCGGGCGGCCCGGGCCTCGAACACCGCCTTGGTGACCGCGATGAACGGCACCTCGTCCGGCACGGTCAACAACGGCAGGCCGGCCGCCCGCGCCGCCCGGATCAGCGGCTCCGGGGCCCGCTGGTGCGGCAGCTCCCGGCCCAGGCCCAGCACCAGGGCGCACGCACCCGCGTCCGCGACGTCACGTACATAAGCGGTGCAGTCCGCGTCGGTCATCGGCAGCAGCAGGCCGATCGTCATCAGCAGCTCGCCGCCCTGGAGCCAGTGGCCCGGGGTGAGCAGCTCGGACACGTGCGCGGCCTCGACCCGCCGATCCAGGTGTTCGGCCCCGGCGGCGACCGCCAGGTGCAGGTCGGGCAGGGCGACCAGGTCGGCGATCCGCAACACGCCGGAGAAATCGGGCATCGCGGATCGGCCGGACGGCGCGGCGGGTGGAGTCGTCGACGGGGACATGGACATAGTGTCCACCCATCAGGATCAGATTCGACATGATATCGATCGTTTACGGTTGTTAACCGGGCGTACCTTCAAGCGTCATCCCACCGAACCACGCGTCGCCTCACCGGCCGTCGTCCCCGACGCGTCGACCGCACAGGACGCAGGACCGCAGGAGAGCCCATGGACGCCACCAGGCCACCGCGCGCGGCCCCCGCCACCGGCAGCTCCGCCGCCCGCGCCGCCGTCCCCGCGGCGCCCGGTCCCGCCGCCGGCCGCGGAGCCGACACCGCTGTGCGATCCGACGCCGGCGGGCGCCCCGGCGGCGTGGCCATCGAGACCCGCTCGATCGACTACGTCCCGGCCCGGGAGCGGCACGGCAAGGTGTGGCACCAGGGTCCGTTCTGGTTCACCGGCAACTTCGTGCTCACCACGATGGTCACCGGGTTCATCGGACCCGCCCTGGGTCTGGGGCTGGGCTGGTCGGTGTTGGCCGTGGTGCTGGGCGCCTGCTTCGGCACCTTCTTCATGGCCTTCCACGCCAACCAGGGCCCGCGGATGGGCCTGCCGCAGATGATCCAGTCGCGCGCCCAGTTCGGCATCCGCGGCGCGATCGTGCCCTTCGTCGCGGTCGTCTTCGTCTACGTCGGCTTCAACGTGTTCAACGTGGTGCTGGCCACCGAGGGCCTGCAGACCGTGCTGCCCGGCGGCTCGACGTTGTGGTACGCGGTGCTGATCTCGATCGCGATCGTGCTCGCCGTGGTCGGCCACGACCTGCTGCACCTGGTCCAGCGCTGGCTGACGTACGCGCTGATCGCCGTCTTCGGCGTGCTCAGCATCGGTGCGATGGTCAACCTCGACGTGGCCACGCCCGCCACCGGTGGCGGCATGTCCTGGACGGCCTTCCTGGTGGTCTTCTCCGGCGCGGCCGGCTACCAGATCAGCTACGCCGTCTACGTCTCGGACTACTCCCGCTACCTGCCCGCCGACGTGCCCGCCCGCAAGGTGATCTGGTGGACGTACGCGGGCGCCGCCGGCTCGGCCGCCTGGCTCATGTCGCTGGGCGCACTGCTCGCGTCCGCGCTGCCGGACCCGAACGCGATCGACGCGGTCCGCAAGGTGGGCAACGACATCATGCCCGGCTTCGGCACCTTCGCCGTGCTGGTCTCCTCGCTCGCGCTGATCAGCATCATGGCGGTGAACGCGTACGGCGCGATGCTCACCACCACCAGCGCCATCGACGCCTTCCGGCCGGTTCGGCCGACGGTGCGCGTCCGGGTGGCCGGGATCGTGGCGATCGAGGCGATCGTCTTCGTGGTCGCGATCGTGCTCCCGGACGACTACCTGGGCAGCTTCAACGACTTCGTGCTCATGATGCTCTACTTCCTGATCCCGTGGACCGCGGTGAATCTGGTCGACTTCTACCTGGTGCGTCGCGGGCACTACGCGGTGACCGCGATCTTCGACCCGCGCGGCATCTACGGCCGCTGGTCCTGGCGCGGACTGACCGCCTACACGGTCGGCTTCGCCGCGATGATCCCGTTCTTCAAGACCAGCTTCTTCACCGGCCCGGTGGCCGACGCACTCGACGGCGCGGACCTGTCCTTCGTGGTCGGGCTGCTGGTCGGCGGCGCGCTGTACGCGTGGCTGTGCCGTGACCTGGACCTGACCGCCGAACGCGCCGCCGAACGCGCGAGCGAGGCCGAACTGGAAGGCGCGGACGCGCCGTCGGGGGTGTGAGATGACCGAGACGGTGGTCGCCTGCGCGCAACTCGCGCTGTCCGTGGGCGACGTGGCGGGCAATCGCCGGGCCGCGCTGGCCGCGATCGAACGCGCCGCGGCGGCCGGAGCCGACGTGCTGGTCCTGCCCGAACTGGTCAACAGCGGCTACGTGATGCGCGACGCGGCCGAGGCGGCGGCGCTCGCCGAGCCGGTCGACGGGCCGACCGTGACCGGTTGGGTCGAGGCGGCCCGGCGGCACGACCTGATCGTGGTCGGCGGCTTCGCCGAGCGGGACGCCGACGGGGCGATCCGCAACTCGGCGGTGCTGGTCGACCCGAGCGGCGTGCGGGCTTGCTACCGCAAGGCACATCTGTGGGGCCGGGAGGCGGAACTGTTCGTCCCCGGACACGAGTTGCCACCCGTGGTGGACACCGCGGCGGGGCGGATCGCGGTGTTGGTCTGTTACGACGTGGAGTTCCCCGAGTGGGTGCGCACCGCGACACTGCGCCACGCGGATCTGCTGTGCGCGCCGGTGAACTGGCCGTTCGCGCCCAGGCCCGCCGACGAGCGGCCCGCGGAGGACATCCGGGTGCAGGCGAACGCCGCGGTGAACCGGGTGTTCATCGCCGCGTGCGATCGCGCCGGACCCGAACGCGGCACCTCGTGGGTCGGCGGCTCGATCATCGTCGACCCGGACGGCTTCCCGCTCGCCGGGCCACCCGCCGAGGACGCCGAACACCTGCTGCTCGCCCGCTGCCGACTCGCCGACGCGCGGGACAAGCGGATCGGCGCACACAACGACGTGTTCGCCGACCGCAGGCCCGAGCTGTACGGGCCGATCCTGACGCCGCCGGCCGACCCGGCCGCCGCGTCGCACGCGCGGGCCGCCGACGCGGGGGAGCGCGCAGCCGACCCGACCCTTGCCTCGAACGACCGCACCACCACCGAAAGGACCGAGCGATGACCGGCGCTCCGCAGGGCCCCATCGACGCCACCCGCGTACCGCGTTTCGCGGGACCCACCACCTTCGCGCGGCTGCCGCGTGCCGACGAGGTCGAGCACGTGGACGTCGCGGTGGTCGGGGTCCCCTTCGACAGCGGCGTCAGCTACCGACCCGGCGCCCGGTTCGGCCCCGCGCACGTGCGGGCCTCCTCCAAGCTGCTGCGGCCCTACAACCCGGCCCTGGACGTCTCGCCGTTCGCCGAACAGCAGGTCGCCGACGCGGGCGACATCGCGGTCAACCCGTTCGACATCGCCGCCGCGATCGCCGACCTGGAGCAGGCCGCCCGGGAGTTCGCCGCCCGCGGCACCCGGTTGCTGACCATCGGCGGCGACCACACCATCGCGCTGCCGCTGCTGCGCGCGGTGGCCGCCGAGCACGGCCCGGTCGCCGTGGTGCACTTCGACGCGCACCTGGACACGTGGGACACCTACTTCGGCGAGCCGTACACGCACGGCACGCCGTTCCGCCGGGCGTCCGAGGAGGGCCTGCTGGACCCGGCCCGCTGCCTGCACGTGGGCATCCGCGGACCGCTGTACGGGCCCGACGACCTGCGTCAGGACGGCGTGCTGGGCTTCCAGGTCGTGCACAGCGACGACTATCAGGACGCCACGGTGGCCTCGGTGGTGGAGCGCATGCGCCGCCGACTGGGCACCGGTCCGGTCTACGTCTCGGTGGACATCGACGTGCTCGACCCGGCCCACGCGCCCGGTACCGGAACGCCGGAGGCGGGTGGTCTGACCAGCCGCGAACTGCTCAACACGCTGCGCGGACTGGTCGGCCTGGACGTGGTCGGCGCGGACATCGTCGAGGTCGCGCCCGCCTACGACCACGCGGAATTGACCGGCATCGCCGCCGCGCACGTGGGCTACGAACTGTTGTCCGTGCTGGCCCGCAACCGCCGCGACGGCCTGCCCGACTGAGCGCACGCCACCACCACCGGGCCGCATCCGTCGCACGGGTGCGCGGCGACCGCTCACGGGGGCGGTCGCCGCGCGGGATATCTTCGTGAACGTCGCGGCCGGTGGGTCGCGGGGGAACTCGAAGGTATGCGGCAGCAGGAAAGGGACGGCACCGGATGCAATACGTGAAGCTCGGCAGCACGGGGTTGGACGTTTCGCGGATCAGCCTCGGCTGCATGAGCTACGGCGTGCCGGAACGCGGTACACACCCGTGGACGTTGCCCGAGGAGGCGTCCCGACCGCTGATCCGGCAGGCCGTCGAGGCGGGCATCAACTTCTTCGACACGGCCAACGTCTATTCCGACGGCACCAGCGAGGAGATCGTCGGCCGCGCCCTGAAGGACTTCGCCCGGCGCGACGAGATCGTGATCGCGACCAAGCTCAACGGTCGGATGCGGCCCGGACCCAACGCGGCCGGGCTGTCCCGCAAGGCCGTGCTGACCGAGATCGACAACTCCCTGCGCCGGCTGGGCACGGACTACGTGGACCTCTACCAGATCCACCGCTGGGACGCGGCGACCCCGATCGAGGAGACGCTCGAAGCGCTGCACGACGTGGTCAAGGCGGGCAAGGCGCGTTACATCGGGGCCTCCTCGATGTACGCCTGGCAGTTCGCCAAGGCCCAGTACACCGCCGAGCGGCACGGCTGGACCAGGTTCGTCTCGATGCAGAACCACCTCAACCTGCTCTACCGCGAGGAGGAGCGGGAGATGATGCCGCTGTGCGCCGACCAGGGGGTGGGCGTGATCCCGTGGAGCCCGCTGGCCCGGGGCCGACTCACCCGCGACTGGGGCGCGGACAGCGCGCGCAGCGAGACCGACGACTTCGGGAAGACCCTGTACGGCGAGGCGGATCGCCCGATCGTCGAAGCGGTCGCCGAGATCGCCGAGGAGCGTGGGGTCTCCCGCGCCCGGATCGCCCTGGCCTGGCTCGCCGATCGTCCCGGCGTGACCGCCCCGATCATCGGCGCTACCAAGCCCGGCCACATCGAGGACGCGGTGGCCGCCCTCTCCATCACCCTCACCGACCCCGAAACCAGCCGCCTGGAAAGCCCCTACACGCCCCGCCCGATCGCAGGCTTCGCCTGACCCGCGCCACCGTCGCCGTACGGGGCGTCGAAGGGAGCACTCCGGCCTCGTGCCGGGGCAATCTTCACAAAACCTCCCCCCGTGCGGCTTCGGTCGGGCGGGGTGGGCTGGTTTGCTGACGGCATGATCCGGATCATCCGCAACGCCGCCTACCGCCTGTACGCCGGTCGCCTGCGCGCCGGTCTCGCCAAGGACACGCTCCCGAATCACGTCGCCCTGGTGATCGACGGCAACCGCCGGTGGGCCCGGGCGATGGGCTACGAGAACCCGAGCGTGGGGCACCGACGCGGGGCCGAACACGTACACGAGGTCCTGGGCTGGTGCGAGGAGTTGGGCATCACCCGGGCCACCGTCTTCCTGGCCTCGACGGACAACCTGCGCAAACGTCCGGCAGGCGAGGTCGACTACCTGGCCCGGGTGATCGAGGAGGTCGTGGTCGGCGGGGTGACCGAGCCGGGCAACGTCTGGCGCCTGCACCCGGCGGGCCGACTCGACGCGCTGCCGGACTCGACCCGGGACGCGCTCAAGCTCGCGGCGGACGTCACCGGCACCCGCACGGCCGGCTTCGAGTTGACCGTCGCGGTCGGGTACGACGGGCGGGACGAGATCGTCGACGCGATCCGCTCGTTGCTGGACCACGAGGCACGCGCGGGTGCGACCCTGGACGACGTCGCGAGCCGGTTCACCGCCGACGACATCGCCGCCCACCTGTACACGGGCGGCCGGCCCGACCCGGACCTGGTGATCCGCACCAGCGGCGAAATGCGCATGTCCGGCTTCCTCCTCTGGCAGGCCGCCTACTCGGAGCTCTACTTCTGCGACCTGAACTGGCCCGCCTTCCGCAAGATCGACTTCCTCCGCGCACTGCGCGCCTACAGCGCCCGCACCCGCAGATTCGGCCGCTGATCGCCGGCACACGAGGCACCGGCATCCACCGGCGGGCCCGCCGCCGGCCGTTCCCGCGGTAGGGCCGCCGGCGGGAACTCCGTTGTGTGGCACGGGAGGTGGGGATGTGGGGGGCGGGTGTAACAGTCGGGGTACGGAGTAGGGGGGCGCGGGGTCGGGGCGGGCGGGGTGGATACGCTGCTGTGCGCGGGTCGTCCCGCGTGCGTCGGATCCGATCGGGGGGAAACGTGTCGGATGAGTGGCGAGTGCCGTCGAGTGGTGGGGTCGACGACCGGCCGGAGGAACCGGAGGCGTGGGCGCCTACCGGTATCGATGTGGGTGTGCCCAGCGTCGCACGGGTCTACGACGCGATATTGGGCGGTAAGGACCACTTCGCCGTGGATCGGGTGATCGCCGACAAGGCGATGGCCGCGATGCCCAATGCCCGGGTCGGCGCCAGGCTGAACCGGGCGGTCCTCGAACGCGGTGTGCGGTACATGGCCGAGTGCGGCATCGACCAATTCCTGGACCTGGGCTCGGGGTTGCCCACCGTGCGCAACACCCACGAGGTGGCCCGGGAGCACAACCCCGAGGCGCGCGTCGTCTACGTCGACAACGACCCGATCGTACTCGCGCACGGGCGCGCACTGTTGGCCGAGAACGACCGTACCCGGGTGGTGACCGCCGACGTGCGCGATGCCCGGGACGTGCTCTCCCGACCGGAGGTCGCCGAACTCCTGGACCTGGAGCGGCCGGTGGGGCTGCTCCTGCTGGCGGTGCTGCACCATCTCGCGGACGAGGACGACCCGGCCGGACTGGTCCGGGCCTACCGCGAGGCGTTGGCCCCGGGAAGCTTCGTGTTCATCACGCACTTCAGTGATGCCACGCCCGAGGGGCGGGAGTTGGAGCGGCTGTTCCTGTCCACCCTGGGCAGCGGGCGGTTCCGCAGCCGGGAGACGATCGAGAGCTTCTTCGAGGGCACCGAACCGGTCGAGCCGGGCGTGGTCTTCCTGCCGCACTGGCGCCCGGACACGCCGGTACGGGACGAATCGGCGTACGCGGGCCTGACCATGCTCGGCGGTTTGGGCCGCGTGCCGGACGGGCGTCCGGGGCGGGCTCACAGCCGGTCGTAGATGTCCACGAGTCGACCCGGCACCTCCGAGGCCGTGTCGACGGCGTCGGTGTCCAGGTGGCCGAGGCTCGTGTGCAGGGCGTCCAGCAGGAACGCCTTGCGTTCCTCGTGGCGACGCCGGCCGGTGTCGGTCAGGGCCACCACAGCCGGGAGCCGGCCCGACACGCGAACACCCCGCCGAGGGCCGTGGCCTCGGCGGGGCCTTCGTCACCCTCTTCGTGATCATGGACCCGCCCGGCATCATCCCGCTGTACCTGAGTTTCACCGGTGGCCGACCCCAGGCCGTGCGCAAG
>NZ_JBEXUX010000071.1:0-49800 GCF_040629175.1 Embleya sp. NPDC005971
CTTTGTGCAATTTTTTTGGTGGAGCCGCCCGCGAGTTAAAAAAAAAGTGGCCCCTCGCGAGCCGGCGCCAAAGGCGCCCAATAAAAAGCAGCGCTGCATCGCCGAAAGCCGCCCACCCCGCTCGCTCCGCTCGCGACCCGGCCCAACCGGCCGGGTCGCCCCGCGCCACAGCCCAATCCCTCCCCACCCCCGCGACCCAGCCCACGCGGACCAGTTCCACGCACGCCGCATGCCAAGCCCCCACTCCGCGACCCAGCCCGCCCCCGCCCGTCCCGCCGAATGCCAAGCCCACCCCACCCCTCCCACGACCAGCCCCACGACCCACCCCCACCCCAAATCCCCACTCACCCAAGCCCATTGCACCCCACCCCAACCAACACCCGCCCCACGCCCACAACTCAGGCCAACACCCCCGCCCCACCCCCGCCCCAAACCCCTCCGGCGTACTCCCACCCCCTCCCATCCACCTTCCGGCCGACCCGCCCATAGCCCCCACGGCTGACGTCGCCCCCAACGCCCGTCGATAAATTAGACCGACCAGTCGATCTAATATTCCAATCCACCCATCCGCCCACCCATCCGCCCACCCACCCTCATTGCCATCCCACCCACAGCCCACCACCGGAGACCCAATGAACACCACCCCCACCGGCACCCCCACTTCCACCCCCCGCCACCCCACCCCCCGCCACGCCGCCCACCCCACCCCTCACACCCCCACCCCCCACACCACCCACACCACCACCCACACCACCCCCCACGCCGCCACAGCCCAAGCCCTCACCAAGACCTACGGCCAAGCCGACACCCAAGTCCGCGCCCTCGACAACGTGTCCGTCGGCTTCCGCCGTGGCGAGTTCACCGCGATCATGGGCCCCTCCGGCTCCGGCAAGTCGACGCTGATGCACTGCATGGCGGGTCTCGACCGGATCTCCGGCGGCTCGGTACGGCTGGGTGACGTCGAACTCGCCTCGCTCGACGACACCGCCCTCACCCACCTGCGGCGTGACCGACTCGGCTTCGTCTTCCAGGCGTTCAACCTGCTTCCGACCCTGACCGCCCTGGAGAACATCACCCTGCCGCTGGACATCGCCGGTCGACGGGCCGACCCCGAGTGGTTGGACAAGGTCATCGAGACCGTCGGCTTGGGCCACCGCCTCGACCACCGGCCCGCCCAGTTGTCCGGCGGCCAACAACAGCGCGTCGCCTGTGCCCGTGCCCTGGTCGGACGGCCCGAGATCATCTTCGCGGACGAACCGACCGGCAACCTCGACTCGCATTCGGGCACCGAGGTCCTCGAATTCCTGCGCGCCTCGGTCACCGAGGCCGGTCAGACCATCGTGATGGTGACCCACGACGCCGTCGCCGCCTCCTACGCCGACCGCGTCCTGTTCCTCGCCGACGGGCGCATCGTCGACGACATGCCCGCACCCACCACCGACCGGGTGCTGGAACGCATGCGCGCGTTCAACCGCAAGCCGACCACCCCCACCGCCACCACCTCCGTCCCCACCAAACCCGCCATCACCCCCGCTACGACCACCCCCGCCACGACCACCCCGGATCCCACCACTCCCACCGCCTCCTCCCTCCCCCTCTGAAGGACCCGACCGTGCTTCGCACTTCCCTACGCAACCTCGTCGCCTACAAGGTGCGTCTCGCCCTCACCGCGCTCGCGGTCGTCTTCGGCGTGGCGTTCGTGGCGGCCGTCCTGGTCTTCGGCGACACCCTCAAGCAGGCCATGACCGAGGCCGCGCTGCGTGATCACCGCGGTATCGCGGTCGACGTCCGCGGTACCAAGCACGCCGTCGAACACCTCCAGATACCGCCCCTGGACGAACCGCTCGCGGCCAAGCTGCGCGCGCTGCCGGGCGCCGCGTCGGTCACCGGTCACGTCACCGGCTTCACCGCCGTCGTCGACCGCGACGGCAAACTCGTCCGGAAGAAGGCGAATGCGACCGGCACCAACGCCGTACCCGGCCGCGACGGCAAGGACCCCCGCTACACACTGACCGCAGGCCGGCTGCCCGCCAAGGCGGGCGAGGTGGCGCTCGACGACGCGACCGCCAAGGCCGCCGGTTACCGGGTCGGAGACCGGATCCGGATCGTCGCCCGCGGGCCCGTCCTGGAGCAGACCGTCGTCGGCGTCTTCGGTACGGACAGCGCCGCCGTCGAGGCCGGCGGCTCGCTCACCCTCCTCGACACCGCCACCGCGCAGGGGCTCTACCTGGAGCCCGGCGTCTACGGCGAACTGCGCCTGAACGCGAAACCCGGGACCACGCAGGAACAACTGCGCGCCGCGGCGGCCCCGTTGGTCCCCTCCGGTGCCGAAGCCCTGACCGGCGACACACTGCGCCGAGACGACCGGGACAAGGTGCAGAAGGAGATCGCGTCGCTGCGCACGCTGCTCCTGGTCTTCGCGGGCATCGCGCTGTTCGTCGGCAGCTTCATCATCGCCAACACCTTCGCCATGCTCGTTGCCCAACGCACCCGCGAACTGGCCCTGTTGCGCGCCATCGGCGCCACCCGCGAGCAGGTGACCCGCTCGGTGATGTTCGAGGCCCTCGCGGTCGGCGTGGTCGCCGGACTCGCCGGATTCGTGATCGGCATCGGACTCGCGGTCGGCCTGCGCGGCATCCTCAACAACATCGGCGCCGACCTCACCCCGGGACCGACCGTCGTCACCGGCGCGACCGCCCTGTGGAGCCTGGCCGTCGGCATCGGCGTCACCCTGCTCGCCGCCTGGCTGCCGGTACGCCGAGCCGCCAAGATCCCGCCCGTCGCGGCGCTGCGCACGAACCTGCCGACCGGCGCCGCAAGTCTGCGTCGTCGTAACATCGCCGGCGTCCTGACCGTCGTGCTCGGCGGGATCGTGCTGCTCGCGGGCATCAAGGGCTCGGCGACCGGCAACGCCAAGGTGTTCACCGTGATGGGCGGCGCGGGAATCGTCCTGGTCGGCATCATCGTGCTCACCCCGCTCATCGCCACGCCGGCGGTGCGGCTGTTCGGCGCGCTGCTGCAACGCGTGCATCCGGTCGAGGGCCGGCTCGCGTACCAGAACGCGGCCCGCAACCCGCGGCGCACGGCCGCCACCGCATCCGCCCTGATGATCGGCATGGTGCTGGTGACCTCGTTGACCATCTTCGGCACGTCGCTCAAACAACTCGTGGACCGCACCCTGTCGAAGGGCATCACCGCCGAGTTCGTGCTCAGTTCGTCCTCCGACGGGCAGACGCTCACCCCGGAGATCGCCGCCACGGTCGCCAAGGTGCCGGGTGTCACCGCCGTCAGTCCGGTCCGCTCGGCGCAGGTGAGCGTCGACGGCAAGGAACACCAACTCACCGCCGTCGACCCGGCGAGCGCGTTCTCGGTGCTCACGACCAGGTTCACCCAGGGCGGCCCGCAATCCCTGGCGACGGGACTGCTGGTGTCGAAGCAGACCGCCGACGACCGCAAGTGGCGCGTCGGGACGCCGGTTTCGGTCACCTTCCCGGACGGGCGGCAGAGCCGGCTGTCGATCGGCGGCATCTACGACGAGGCGCCGCTGCTCGGTGGCCTCACGGTGTCGTTGCAGACGCTGACGCCGCATGTCGACGTCGTCGGCGACGACTTCGTACTCGCGAAGGTCGCGCCGCAGCAGCGGGACACGATGCGCGACACGCTCCGCAAGGCGGTCGGCAACAGCCCGGCGATCAACGTGCAGACGGCGAAGGAGGTCCGCAAGGACTTCAACAAGCTCTTCGACATCATGCTCAACATCGTCTACGGGCTGTTGTCGATGGCGATCGTCATCGCGGTGCTCGGCGTGGTCAACACGCTGGCCATGTCCGTCTTCGAACGTACCCGCGAGATCGGCATGATGCGTGCCATCGGGCTGGACCGGCGGCGCACCCGACGGGTGATCCGCCTGGAGTCCCTGATCATCTCGCTCTTCGGCGGCCTCCTGGGTGTGGTCCTGGGTCTGCTCGCCGGGGTCGGCGGGGTCAAGGGCATGGCCCGCTCCACGAAGGACCTGACCGTGGTGATTCCGTGGGACCGGGTGCTCGTCTTCCTGGTCCTCGCCGCGATCGTCGGTGTGCTGGCGGCGGCCTGGCCGGCCCGGCGCGCGGCCAGGCTCGACGTGCTCACCGCGCTGCGTACCGATTAGCCGGGCATCCGACCGGCGGTCCCGGCCGCGCCGTCCACGCGACCGGGACCGCCTCCCCGCATGTCATGACCCGACTGACGCCGACAGGCGGAACGACCGTGCTGCGCTGTGCCGTTCCTCGCCGAGTGCCGGTTGCCCACCAACGGCCGAGCGCCGGTCGTCCACCATCGGCCAAGTGCCGGTCGTCCACCAGCCATCGAGTCCCCGGTCGTCCACCAGCGGCCGAGTGCCGGTCATCTACCAGAGGTTGCTGCCCGGCACCGGGGGCACCGGGATTCGGTCGAGGACGGTGCGGAGTGCGGAGGCCAGGCGTGGGTCGAAGGCGTCCGCCAGGTTGGCCAGGTTGCGAGCCTGCCCCGGGTCCAGGTCGACCCGCCAGGGTCGGCCGGGCGGCGGCACGCAGCGGGCGATCGCCACCCGCAGGGCGGTGTCCGGGCCGGACTCCGCCCAGATCTTGGCTTGGGTGACGCTCTGCGGGATCGGCGAGCCCGCCTCGATGGTGACGCCGATGGTGCGGTGGTGGAGCCGGGCGGCGGCCTGCGTCTCGACGTCGAAGTGCCCACGGCACCAGGACGGACAACCTTCACGCAGGATGGGTTCGATCGGATGATCCGACATGATTTCCCTGTTCGGGCACGATGCCGCGTGCCCCGAGCGGCCCCCCGCCGTGTCGGCATGGACAGGATACGAGTGCCGGGCCCGCCCGGGAAGCCTCTCGGCTCGGGTGGATCGGGCACATACGTGAGTTGCGGGGTGCGGGCGGACGCGAAAGCGTTCGCCCGGCTCACGCTCGGGGCAGTTTCGCGACCACCGCGGCGCCGAGTCGGTCGGTGGTGGCGCACAGTTGCTCCCGGGGTTGCGCCGCGTAGACCTCGATCTGGACGAGTTCCACGATCGGGTGGGCGGCGTTGGGATATGTGCGATGCACGACACGGATCGTGCACAGGTCCCGGTCCGCTTCGCCGGGTGTCACGAACGCCCGGCGGTCCGCGATTGTTTGCGGTCGGCCGATGTCGGCCGGGAGCGGCTCGCGTTGGTAGAAGCGCAGGATGATCGCGGTCTTGTCGACGGTGCTGTGCCATCGGCATTTCCAGTCGCCGAAACCGGCGTTGGGGTGTTGGGCGTCGATCGTGGGCATCCGGGCGAGCGCGGCCGGATCGAGCAGCGCGCACGCGTCGAGTCGGATCAACGAGGCGTCCCTCGGCGCGGACGGGCGTCGGGGGATGGGACCGCGACCGAGCACGTCGATCGCGTGCGTGGTGACGGCGTCGGCCATGCCGCACAGGTCGACCGGCTCGCTCGCCAGGTTCGAGATGGTCACCTTGACCACGTAGCCGTCGGGGAGTCGGAGGATCCGGGGGCACTCCCGCGCGTCGTCGGCCCCTTCGATCAAGGTGATGTCACCGATGCGCCGGGTGCGCAGTTGTGGGCCCAACTCCTGGCCGCCCTCGGTGAACGACAGCTCCGCGTCGGCCACGCGCCGGTCCTCGGCGCCGTGTACGAGCAGGTCGCAGCGCCGGAAGCCGCCGAGCGCCGAGTCCAGCACGGTCCGGCCGAAGCGGGTCAGGGAGGCGGGATCGAGCAGCGCGCACGGATCGACGGTGCGTTCGTCGCCGACAAGGATCGTTCGGGCGGCGGCCGGCGTGGGCGCCGGTTTCGGGTCGATGAGCGGCGACCAGGCGAGAACTCCCACCGTGACCAGTGTCGTTGCCCCGACCACGAGCGGCCACGGCCGTCTCGACGACTGCGGGCGCCGGCGCGGAATGGGCAGGAACCGGAACGGCGGCCGGACGCCCGAGGTGGTGTCGGCGGCCGGCATCGGCGTGCCGAAGTCGGTCACCGGCCCGGGGACGATCCCGGTTCGCGGCCACGGCGTGGTCGTGTCGTGCGGCGAGGTCAGGGCGCGCAGTCTGGCTGCCACGTCGGCCGGCCCGGGCCGACGCCCGGGTCGTACCCGTAGCAATTCTTGCAGCAGCTCGCTCAGTTCCCCGGAGGCGACGGGTTTGTCGATGCGGCCTTCGCGGGCCCGACGCCATTGTGTGCGCGGGTCGTCGGCGCTGCCGTATGGCCCCTGCCCTTCGAGGACGGCGAACAACGACGCGCCGAGCGAGAACATGTCCGAGGCTCGACCGACTTCCCGGCCTCGGGCCACCTCGGGTGCGAGGTAGCCGGGCTTTCCGTGCAGGGCCCGGTCCCGGGGCCCGGTACCCGCCGCTCCCAACGCCCGCGAGATGCCGAAGTCGGCCAGCTTGCCCGTCCCGTCCACGGTCACCAGGATGTTCTCCGGCGTCACGTCCCCGTGCACGACGGAATGCGCGTGTACCTCCCGCAACGCCTCCGCGATCTGCCACCCGATCGACGCGACCCACGCGGGCGTCGGGCGTTGCCCGGGCCGCGCCATGCACTGCCCGAGGCTGCGTGATTCGACGTATTCCATCACCAGCCACCACGTATCGTGCTCGACCACCAGGTCGAACACCGTGACGATGTACGGACTGTCGAAGCTCGCCGCGATGGCCGCCTCGTCCCGGAGTCGTCGCACGCTCTGCGGATCGTTGACCCGCGCGCACTTGATCGCCACCGGGCGCCGCAACAACTCGTCCCACGCCCGCCAGACGATGCCCATTCCGCCGGCACCGATCCGTGCCAGGAGGCGATACCGGCCATTCCCCACTGTTTCGACACCCACCACGGGCAACCCCTGTCCCACCCTGTGCGGTTTCTTCGACACGGAGCGTACTCGCGCACTCGCGGGCCGGTGCCGCGGTTGACGGATGTGCACCCCGAAGTGCCGCCGTTCGTCACCCCCCGCACCGCACCGCACCGCACCGCACCGCACGACAGGGCACGGCACCGGATCGGAGCCTCGGCGTCGGATGATCGGTTGCAGCAGGTGAGCCCGCTGATCCGAGCCACCCGGACGGGGTTGTCGCCGGCGCTTGGGTTGCGACGGCCGGCGAGTGGGCGAAGAGTTGGTCCTGTCGATACGTGTGCACCGTTGAGTCCTGGTCTCCGGTGAACGTGCGCCGCCTCAGTGGCAGAGCCGAGCCGACAACGGCACATCAGCCCCTCGGAACACACCTGGAATGACCATGTCCAAAACCGCGCGACGACAGATCTCCCGCGTCCTGGGTACCTCCTGCCTGGCGGCCGCCCTCGCGTTGCCCACCGCTGCGGCCGCCGCGGCGGCCACGCAGGCTCCCGCCCGACAGCACACGACCGGTGTGCCCGCCCAGACCCCGCCACCGCCGCCGCCGCCGTACAAGCCGCCCGCGTCGGAGCCGAACAGCCCCGCGCCCAACACGCCCAAACCGGTGCAGCCGAACACCCCGAACACCCCGGCGTCCCCAGGTTCGCAGGCGCCGAAGTCACCCGGCACGCCGAGTTCGGGTGGGTCGAGCGGGCCCGCCACCGGGTCGCCCTCGAAGTCCCAGGCGCCCACTCAGAGCCCGGCGCCGGCGGACGCCAAGAAGGAGGCGGAGGCGAAGATCGCGGCGTTGAA
The DNA here is from genome assembly GCF_040629175.1 of Embleya sp. NPDC005971. Lineage (NCBI taxonomy): Bacteria > Bacillati > Actinomycetota > Actinomycetes > Kitasatosporales > Streptomycetaceae > Embleya > Embleya sp. NPDC005971. The sequence continues at coordinate 7,650 of NZ_JBEXUX010000071.1, forward strand.
CGTACCGGAGGACGTGAAACAGAAGCTCAGAGACGGGTTGAACAAGGCGTTGAACGCCATTCAGGACCCGAAGACCCCAGCGGCGGACAAGGCTCAGTACACCCGCATCGTGAACGAGATCAACAACACGCTGAAGGTGATCCAGAGTCCGACGACGTCGCCGGCGGACAAGGCGACCTACACGAAGCTGGTTCGGGGCATCAACGAGGCGGTCCGGCTGAGTCAGGATCCGAAGGTCCCACCGGCGGACCGGGCGGTCTACCGGAAGCTCGCGGACGAGCTGGCCATAGCCACGAGGGCTCTGCAGAATCCGACGCTGCCGCCGGACCAGAAGGCGTTCAACACGAAGGTCCTGGAGGCGATCAGCGACGGGCTGCTGGCCATCCAGAATCCGACGACGGCGCCGAAGAAGAAGGAGGACGTGGCGCAGGTGCAGAGGGCCCTGCAGGAGAGCAGCGAGGCGCTGCGCACGATTCAGGACCCGAACGCGCCGCAGCAGGCGAAGGACGCGGCCAAGAAGACGCTGGACGACCGGGCGGCCTCGCGGCAGAACCCCAAGTACCTGGAGTTCCTGGCGGAGGTCAAGCGCTACAACCCGTCCGACGCCTGTCTCGCGGCGATCGACAGCCGTACCGCGCAGGCCGGTTGGCCGGATGGATCCCTCTGGGGTCTGACCGACGAATCGTGCTCCGACACGTTGACCACGGCGGCGAGCGACAACAGCAGCCGGTGGAACGCGCTGTTCCTGTGCGTGCGGGACAACGCGTTCTCGACGTGCTCGGTGTACATCCCGCAGGACTGACGGGGCAGCGCCGACGGGGCGGCGCCGACAGGTTCGAAATCGCGCCGCGCAAGCGTTCCGGTCTGTCCGGAACGGTGCCGGGACATGCCGCCCGACCAGGGCGGACAGTCTCGACGCTGTTCGGGACAGGCCGGAGCCGTTGTGTGTGCCGGGCGTGTTCGCCCAGGCTCGGTCGTGCCCCGCCGGTCGGGTGGGGCGCTTCCGGTTCCACCGCGTCGGCCGACGTCGACGCGGCTTCAGCGAAGGGGTACATCCATGACCAAGCTCGTGCAGGCGATCGCCGATCGCCTCGTGGAACGGTTCGTTCCCGCAGGTACGGCGAACGCGGTCGCCTGCCACAAGGCCGGCTCGAAGTGCATCAACGGCAGTTGTGCCGGTCAGAGCAAGTACACCCAGTACCGGATGAACTGCGACGACGGCAGCTACTACTACGCGTACGGCCACTGCGGCTGCTGACGCCGACCGGTCGGCCGAGTTCTCGCGCACGGTCGCGGTCTCGGCACCCACCGGAACAGTGAGGGGTGTCGGTGGTCTCCCACGCGGGTCCACCGGCACCCCTGTGTCCTCGTTCGAGTCTTCGGTGCGAAGGGAGTTCCGCGTCATGGAGTCGGCCGCGATGGCCTGCCGGGCCCTGCTCGTGGTGGTGTTCGCGGTCGCGGTGGTGAGCAAACTGCGTTCCGCGGCATTGTTCGCGGCGTTCGTGCGCTCGGTGCGGGCGTTCGTCGCGTTGTCGCCGCGCCGCGGCCGTGCGGCGGCCCGCCTGGTCGCCGGGGCGGAGGCGGCCGCGGTCGTCCTGTTGCTGTCGCCGGGACCGGCGGCGCTCGTGGGGTTCGCGCTGGCGGGCTGCCTGCTCGCCGCGTTCACCCTCGCGATGGCGGCCTCCCTGCGGCGCGGGGTCCGGGTGTCGTGCCGGTGCTTCGGGGCGTCCGCGACCGACACCGGTCCGCTGCAACTCGCCCGCAACGGCTTCCTGGTCGTGGTGGCGATCATCGGCGCCGTCGGGACCTCCCGGGGCCTGCCGGACGCGCCGGGCGCACTCGCGGTGACCGTCGGCATCGGACTGGTCGCGGGTGTCGTGGTGACCGTCCTCGACGACATATCCGAGTTGTTGCGCGACGCCTTCCCCGTCGCCGTCCGGAAAGGGCAAGGGTGACCATGCCGTATCTCATCGCGGCCGTCGTGCTCGTCGGCGCGTTGTGCCTGCTCGACCTCCTGCTGACCGTGGGCCTGGTCCGGCGACTGCGGGCCGAACAGGCCCGGGGGCCACACCCGTCCGCGCAACCGATCGACGACGACGGCATGTTGCCGCCGGGAGCGCTGGTCGGGGCTTTCGAGACCCACACCCTCGACGGCCGGCCGCTGCGCAGGCGCGACCTGGACACCGGGACCGTGGTGGTGTTCATGTCGCCCGGGTGTCCGCCGTGTCACGAGAAACTGCCGCGTGTGGCGGCGGCGTTGCGGGCGACTCGCGCGGAAGCGGCCCTGGTCGTCATCGCGGGCGGGCCGGCCACCGACCCGGATACCCGAGGGATGATCGAGGAACTGGCGCCGGTCGCCCGGGTCGTGCACGAATCGATCGACGGGCCGGTGACCGAGGCGTTCGCGGCCCGCGCCTTCCCGGTGATGTGTCGAGTACGCGCCGTGGGGGACGAACTCGTGGTCGAGGCGGTCGGCGATCGGGTATTGCCGGCCCTCGTGCCCGCGGCCTCGTGAGCACGCCGGCGACGTCGACGCCGGGCCCGCGACGGCTGGCCGCGGTGTTGCGGGCGGCGACCGGCCTCGCCTTTCGGGCGGCGCCCCGGCAACTCGCGGCGCTGACCCTGCTGACCGCCCTGGGCGCGGTGTTGCCCATCGCCGCCGCGTGGACCGTGCGGGCGGTCCTGGACCGGCTCGCCGCGGGCGGCGGAATCGATGCGGTCCTGGCGCCGGCCGCGCTGCTCGCCGCGACCGGAGTGGCCGCCGCCGCCGTGCCGCACCTGGCCCAGTACATCCAGGCCCAGACGCAACGCGCGACCGCGCTGCGCGCCCAGGACCGCCTCTACCGGGCCGTCGACGACCTGACCGGCCTGAGCAGGTTCGAGGACCCGCGCTTTCTCGACCGGTTGCGGCTGGCCCAGCAGGCCGGCGGCATGACGCCGACGCAGGCGGTCAACAGCACGTTGGGGGTGCTGGGCGGTGCGCTCACCATCGGCGGCTTCCTCGGCTCGCTCGTGGTGCTGAGCCCGCTGTTGGCGACCGCCGTGCTCCTGGCCGGAGTCCCGGTACTGCTCGGCGAGTTGGCGATGAGCCGCCGTCGGGCCGCGATGCTCTGGGAGATCGGGCCGGCGGAGCGCCGCGAGATGTTCTACTTCCAACTGTTGACCAACCTGCAGGCGGCCAAGGAGATCCGGCTGTTCGGCATCGGCGGCTTCCTGCGCGGGCGCATGCTCGCCGAACGCCGCCGAGCCGACGCGGCGAAACAGGCGGTGGACCGCCGGGAGTTGGCGATCCAACTCGGCCTCGGCGTGCTCGCCTCGGTGGTGGCCGGGCTGGGCCTGCTGTGGGCGGTTCGGGAGGCGGGACGGGGCGGCATCAGCATCGGTGGCGTCGCGCTGCTCGTGGCCGCGCTGCCCGCCGTACAGACGGCACTTGCCGCGCTGGCCAACGACATCGCCGGCGGGCATCAGGCGCTCCTGCTCTTCGACCACTACGTCGTGGTCCGGGAGACGAAGGACGACCTGCCGGTGTGCTCCCGCCCGGAGCCGGTGCCCACGCTCGGGCACGGCATCGAGCTGCACGACGTGTGGTTTCGCTACGGACCGGCCCATCCCTGGGTGCTGCGCGGGGTGAACCTCAGCATCCCCGCCGGGAGTTCCGTGGGATTGGTCGGACTCAACGGCGCGGGCAAGACGACGCTCATCAAGCTCCTGTGCCGGCTGTACGACCCGGACCGGGGCCGGGTGTCGTGGGACGGGATCGACCTGCGGGAGTTCCACCCGGCCGAGTTGCGCCGGCGGATCGGGGCCACCTTCCAGGACTACATGGAGTACGACCTCACCGCCGGCGAGAACATCGCACTCGGCGACCTGGACCGGCTGACCGAACCGGACGCCGTCGAGCGGGCCGCGCGCCTGGCCGGCATGCACGACGCGATATCGCGCCTGCCCGACGGCTACCGCACCATGCTCAGCCGGATCTTCTTCTCCGAGGAGGACCGGGACGACCCGGGCACCGGCGTGGTGCTCTCCGGTGGACAGTGGCAACGCATCGCCCTGGCCCGGTCGTTGCTGCGCGCCGACGCCGACCTGCTGATCCTGGACGAACCCAGCTCCGGGCTCGACGCCGAGGCCGAGCAGGAGATTCATCTGCGGCTGCGCGAACACCGCGCGGGCCGGACGAGCCTGTTGATCTCGCACCGGCTCGGTGCACTGCGCGACGCGGACCTGCTGGTGGTGCTCGAAGACGGCCGGATCGGCGAACAGGGCACGCACGACGAGCTGATGCGGGCCGGCGGGGCCTACGCCCGGTTGTTCACGATGCAGGCCGGCGGTTATCGGCGCGGATCCGACGACATCCCCGACTCGCTCGTCTCCTGAGGAGGTACTCCCGTGTGGCTGCCGCGCGGCAGGCTGGTGCCGGTGTTGGTCGTGGTGTTCGGGGCCGCCCTGGCGGCCCGGCGCCGGCTGATCGTGATCACCGTCGCCGGTGCCAGCATGGAACCGACGTACCGCAGCGGCGACCGGGTGTTGGTGCGCCGGCCGGGCCGGCGCGGGCACGCCGACCCGGCCGCCGGGCGGGTGGTGGTCGCCGAGTGGCGACCACCCTCCGGTGACCCGCCGGGGGAGCCGGGCCCGACGCGCGCGACGTCCGGCCGACCGGCCGTTGGTGCGCCGCCGCAGGCCCGGGGCCGGATGATCAAGCGGGTCGTGGCCGGCCCCGGCGACCCGGTTCCGCGGGGCCTGGGTCCCGCGCTCGCCGCCGAGGCCGGCCGGCCGGTACCGCCACACCGGTTCGTCCTGTTGGGCGACAACGCGGCACACAGTCACGATTCCCGCCGGCTCGGCTATCTCGAACGCGCCGACCTCCTCGGCGTGGTCGTGCGCAGACTCCACACCCGCCGCTGAGCGGCCGCCGGCTCAGCGGTGTCGGAACGACGGCGGGCGCTTCTCGGTGAACGCCGCCATGCCCTCCTTCTGGTCCGCCGTCGCGAAGGTGGCGTGGAACAGCCGCCGTTCGAAGCGCACGCCCTCGGCCAGGGTGGTCTCGAAGGCGCGGTTGACGCTCTCCTTGGCCATCATCGCGATCGGCGTGGACATGCCCGCGATGGTCGCGGCGGTGGCCAGGGCCTCGGTGAGCAGGTCGGCCGCGGGCACGATGCGCGAGACCAGGCCGGCGCGTTCGGCCTCCTCCGCGTTCATCGTGCGTCCGGTCAGACACAGGTCCATCGCCTTGGCCTTGCCGATCGCGCGGGTCAGTCGTTGCGAGCCGCCGATGCCGGGGATGACGCCGAGCTTGATCTCGGGCTGGCCGAAGACGGCGGTGTCGGCGGCGAGCAGGATGTCGCACAACATCGCCAGTTCGCACCCGCCGCCCAGCGCGTAGCCGGAGACCGCCGCGATGGTGGGCTTGCGGACGTCGCCGAGTCGGTCCCACGCGGAGAACCAGTCGGAGAGGTAGACGTCGAGATAGTCGTTGGGTTGCATCTCCTTGATGTCGGCGCCCGCGGCGAACGCCTTCGCGGACCCGGTGATCACCAGCGCGCCGACGTCGGGGTCGCGGTCGAGGGTGGTCGCGGCGTCGACCACTTCGGCCATCACCCGCAGGTTGAGGGCGTTGAGTGCCTTGGGACGGTTGAGCGTGATCAGCGCCGTGCGCTCGTGCCGCTCGACCAGGATCGTCTCGTACTCGGTCATGCGGGGTCGTTCCCTTCGGCGGTGGCGGTGGCGCCGGTCTGCTCCCGGATGGCGTGGACGACGGCGGAGAAGTCGCGGTCGGCGCCGCCGTTCTCGGCGAAGGCCGCGTATATCTCGGCCGCGTGCAGGCCCAGTTCGGCCGCCACGCCGCCGGCACGGATCGCGTTGGCGGCCAGCCGCAGGTCCTTGGCCATCAGCGCGCCGGCGAACCCGGGCCGGTAGTCGTGGTTGGCCGGACTCGCCGGAACCGGCCCGGGTACCGGGCAGTTCGTGGTCAGTGCCCAGCACTGCCCGGAGGCGGCCGAGGCGACGTCGAACAGCGCCTGGTGCGAGAGTCCGAGGTGCTCGCCCAGGACGAACGCCTCGCTCACCGCGATCATCGTGGCGCCCAGGATCATGTTGTTGCAGATCTTCGCGGCCTGTCCGGCGCCGGGCGGCCCGCAGTGCACGACCCGCCGGCCCATCGCGGTCAGCAGCGGCTCGATCGCGGCGAAGTCCGCGTCGTCGGCGCCGACCATGAAGGTGAGCGTGCCGGCGACCGCGCCGACCACACCACCGGAGACCGGCGCGTCCAGGGCGCGGCGACCGGATTCGCGCACCGCGGCGTGCGCGGCGTGCGCGTCGGCGACGTCGATCGTGGAACAGTCGACGAACACCGCGTCGGCCGGCGCGGCGGCCGGCAGCGCGTTCGGGCCCCGGTAACAGTCCAGGACGTGGGTGCCGCTGGGCAACATGGTGATCACCACGTCCGCGTCGGCGACCGCCGCCGCGGGTGACGCGGCGATCCGCACACCGTGGTCCCGGGCCGGCTCCAGCGCCTGCGGGGCCAGGTCGAAGCCGGTGACGACGTGTCCGGCGGCGACCAGGTTGGCGGCCATCGGGCCGCCCATGTTGCCCAGTCCGACAAAGGCGACGCGGGTGGTCATCGGCCGGCCTCCGCGGTCGTGAATTCCGGACCCGAGGCGCCCTCGGCCGGTGCGCGGAAGAATCGGTCCACGTCCTCGGGCCGCACGGCGTCGAGCGTCGGGGGCGACCAGCGCGGGGCGCGATCCTTGTCGATCACCTGGGCGCGGATGCCCTCGGCGAGGTCGGGCGTTCGCAGCGCCGCGCTCGACACCCGGTACTCCTGCGCCAACACGGCCTCCAGCGAACCGAGTTCGCGGGCCCGGCGCAGGCTCGCCAGGGTCACCTTGAGCGCGGTGGGCGACTTGGCGCGGATCTGCTCGGCGGCCTGCCCGGCCGCCGGATCCCCGCTGTGGTCCAGGCGATCGAGGATCTCCTCGACACTGTCGCCCGCGTAGCACGCGTCGATCCAGGCGCGCCGCTCGGCGAGTTCGCCGGTGGGGGCCGGTTCGGCGAAGCGCGCGAGGACGTCGGCCGGTTCGCCGGTGGCCAGCGCGTCGAGCATCGCGTCCAGCCGATGCGAGGGCACGAAGTGGTCGGCGAGGCCGCAGGTGATGGCGTCGCCGGGGCCGATGGCGGAGCCGGTCAGCGCCAGGTGGGTGCCCGACTCGCCCGGGGCGCGGGCGAGCAGGTGGGTGCCGCCGACGTCGGGGACGAATCCGATGCCGGTCTCGGGCATGGCGACGGTCGAGCGTTCGGTGACGATGCGCAGGCCGCCGTGCGCGGAGATGCCGACCCCGCCGCCCATCACGATGCCGTCCATGACGGCGACGTAGGTCTTGGGGTAGCGGGCGATGCGGGCGTTGAGCCGGTACTCGTCGCGCCAGAAGTCCAGACTCGCGGTGCCGCCGGAGACGGCGTCGGCGTGGATGGCGCGGATGTCGCCGCCCGCGCACAGCCCGCGCTCGCCCGCGCCGGTGATCGCCACCAGCCGTACGTCGTCGTCGTGTTCCCAGGCGGTCAGAGCGGCGTCGATCCGCGACACCATGTCGTGGGTGAGCGCGTTCAGCGCCCTGGGCCGGTTCAGCACGATCCGGCCCAGGGCCGCCTGCCGGTGGGTCAGTACCGGATCCTGGTCCGTGGTCGGGGTCATCGGGCCGCTCCGATCAGTCCGCGCGCGACGATCACGCGCATGATCTCGTTGGTTCCTTCGAGAATGCGGTGCACCCGCAGATCGCGAACGATCTTCTCGATGCCGTAGTCGGCGAGGTAGCCGTATCCGCCGTGCAGTTGCAGTGCCCGGTCGGCCACCGAGAAGGCGGTGTCGGTGGCGAACCGCTTGGCCATCGCGCACAGTTGCGAGGCCCTGGGGTCGCCCTCGTCGAGCGAGGAGGCGGCGTGCCACACCAGCGTGCGGGCGGCCTCCAGTTCGGTGGCCATGTCCGCGAGTTGGAAGCGCAGGGCCTGCGCGTCGATGAGCGCCGAGCCGAACGCCTCGCGGTCGGTGAGATGGCGCACGGCGGCATCCAGCGCGGCTTGCGCGCCACCCAACGAGCAGGCGGCGATGCCGATCCGGCCGCCGTCGAGGGCGCCCATCGCGATCTTGAACCCGTCGCCCTCGGCGCCGAGCCGGTGGCCTGCGGGCACCCGCACGCCGTCCAGGATCACCTGGCGGGTGGGCTGGGCGTGCCAGCCCATCTTGCGTTCGTTGGGCCCGAAGGACAGCCCGTCGGCGTCGCCCTGCACGACGAACGCGGAGATGCCGTCGGCGCCGTCGGCGCCGGTGCGCGCCATCACCAGGTACACCGCGGCGGAGCCGGCGCCGGAGATGAACTGCTTGACGCCGTGCAGGAGATAGTCGTCGCCGTCGCGGGTGGCGCGGGTGCGCAGCGCGGCGGCGTCGGAGCCGGCTCCCGGCTCGGTCAGGCAGTAGCCGGCCAGATCTCGCATCGAGCACAGCCCCGGGAGCCAGCGGGCGCGCTGCTCCGGCGTACCGTGCCGGTCGATGGTCGCGGCGACCATGTTGTGGATCGAGTAGTAGGCGGCGATGGTCGGGCAACCGCCCGCCAGCGCCTCGTGGATCAGCGCGGAGTCGAGCCGATCGAGCCCCGAACCGCCCGCGTCCTCGCGGACGGTGATGCCGCCGAGGCCGAGGTCGGCGCCCTTGCGCAGGACGTCGACGGGGAAGTGGCTGGTGCGATCCCATTCGATCGCGTTCGGGGCGAGGTGTTCGCGGGCGAAGTCCCGGGTGGTTTCGACGATCGCGAGCTGGTCGTCGGTGAGCGTGGTCACCGGGTCAGTCCATCGTGGGGATGTCGAAGTTCGCGCTCTCGCGCGCGGTCGAGGGCCAGCGCGAGGTGATCGTCTTGGTCCGGGTGTAGAAGCGGATCGAGTCGGGCCCGTGCTGGTTGAGGTCGCCGAATCCGGATCGTTTCCAGCCACCGAAGGTGTGATAGGCCACCGGCACCGGGATGGGCACGTTGACGCCGACCATGCCGGTGTTCACCCGGCGGCCGAAGTCGCGGGCTGTGTCGCCGTCCCGGGTGAAGATGGCCACGCCGTTGCCGTACTCGTGCTCGCTCGGCAGCCGCAGCGCGTCCTCGTAGGAGGCCGCGCGGACCACGGACAACACCGGGCCGAAGATCTCCTCGCGGTACACCCGCATCGAGGTCGTCACGTGGTCGAACAGCGACGCGCCGACGAAGTAGCCGTCCTCGTGGCCGGGTACGCGCACGTCGCGGCCGTCCACGAGCAGCTTGGCGCCCTCGGCGACGCCGATGTCCAGGTAGCCGTGCACCCGATCGAGCGCGTCCCGGCCGACCAGCGGGCCGAAGTCGGCGTCCGGGTCGTGCGAGGGGCCCACGCGCAGCGTGGCGATCCGGGCGACGAGCTTTTCCACCAGCGCGTCGGCGGTCTCCGCGCCGACCGGAACTGCCACGGAGATGGCCATGCAGCGTTCCCCGGCGGAGCCGTAGCCGGCACCGATCAGCGCCTCGACGACCTGGTCGAGGTCCGCGTCCGGCATCACGATCAGGTGGTTCTTGGCGCCGCCGAAGCACTGGGCGCGCTTGCCGTTCGCGGTGGCGGAGGTGTAGACGTACTCGGCGATCGCGGTCGAGCCGACGAAGCCCAGGGCCTGTACGCGCGGGTCGGTCAGGAGTGTGTCGACGCTCTCCTTGCCGCCGTGGACCACGTTCAGCACGCCGGGCGGCAGGCCCGCCTCGACGAAGAGTTCGGCCAGGCGCAGTGGCACCGAGGGGTCGCGCTCCGAGGGCTTGAGCACGAACGCGTTGCCGCAGGCGATGGCCGGCGCGATCTTCCACAGCGGGATCATCGCCGGGAAGTTGAACGGGGTGATGCCGGCGACCACGCCGAGGGGTTGGCGCATCGAGTGCACATCGATGCCGGAGCCCGCGTTGTCGGTGAACTCGCCCTTGAGCAGGTGCGGGATGCCGGTGGCGAACTCCACGACCTCCAGGCCGCGTTGCAGGTCGCCGTGGGCGTCGGCGATGGTCTTGCCGTGCTCGGCCGACAGCAGCCGGGCCAGCGACTCGCGTTCGGGTTCGACCAGTTGCAGGAAGCGGGCCAGGACTCGGGCGCGCCGCTGCGGGTTCCAGGCGGCCCACGCGGGTTGGGCCTGCTCGGCGTCGGCGATGGCGGCCAGGGTGTCGGCGCGATCCGCGAGCGGAACGCGTGCCTGTACTCGACCGGTGTTGGGGTCGTACACGTCGCCGAACGCGCCGGATGCGCCGGGGACGTGCTTGCCGCCGATGAAATGGGAAAGTTCGCGGACCATGAACGACCTGTCTCTCGTCGGGTGCGATCCGGAGGTCGGGGCACGACCCGGGTGCGCAACGTCGGCGCGGGTGCGCGTGGTTGCCCGGTGCGGGTCGACGTCGAAGTGGTCAGGAAAACCTGGTGGGTTCGACGTTCGCAGGATCATCCGGGGCGAGGGCGCGGACCGGTGTCATGCGTGTTTGCTCCATCCTCGTGGACAACACGGATATACCCGCGGCCGGTATCCTGACTTCCGGATCGACGCACGATGCCCGCCTTCCCGGCCTTCGCCAGTGGCTTGGTGCTGCGGCAGCGCACTCCCCGGTCACAGTGGCGGGACCATGCCGGATTCACACCGACTTCCCTGCACCGCGGACCTTGTAGTTGAAGACGATATAGTCGGACGTCCTAGTAAGTCCAGTGCCGGCCGTGACCCGACGGCCGGCGTTCGAGGGCGAGTCCGGTGACGAGTTCCGAGGTGACCCGGATCCACACCTGATCCTCGCCGAGGCCGTCGAGGTCGGGCAGCAGACGATCCAGGTGGGCGACGACGTGCGGATCGCCGACCCGGGAGGCGTGTCCGGTCACGGTGCCCGTCCAGCCGGTGCGGGTGGCCCGGTCGACGTGGTCGGCCTGGAACGCGACCACCGCGTCGTGCGCGGCCTTCGCGAGCGAGGAGTCGAGCGGGGCCCGGAACACCACACACTCGCGATCGACGGCGAACGCCACCAGGTGCACGGCCGGCAGCGCGCCCTCGCTCACCACGACGCGTCCCAGTCGGGCGTCGGCCATCAACCGCAACGCCTCATGGCGACCGAGGGGACGTTTCAGCACGGCGTCTTCGCTCATTTCCAACCCTTTGGCCCGCCCCCGACCGGGGGCCGGTCCGGCCGCTTCCCCGGGCGATGGGTGCGGCGGCCGGGCCGACCTCGGCTGCGCACGAAGCAGGTACGGCCGGGCTCGACCGCGCTCTCCGTGCGGGCCGACCCGGTGGGTCGGCCGCACCTCCGACTCTGCTCCCGGTCCGTGCGGTCGAGCAGGGCCGTTGGGCCCGGTCGGGTTCGGCGAAGGTCCTCGGCCGGCTGGGGATCGGGGAGCAGCGGTCCCCGCGGGACGTCGAGGTCGCAGGGCGTGCGCTTCGGGGGAGTGCGCCCTGCCGGTGCTTCCGTGCTCCGTCCGATGCGCGCGTCGGCGGCCGAGCGGCCGGGCACGGATGCACACGCGACACCGGGCGCCCCGCCCGCCGCCGCCCCCGGGCCCACCCACTTGATCCACCCGTCCGGCCGCCGTGCGGCTGCCGGACGCCTGCCAGGAATACGAGGAAACGATGACCGACCTCGAATCGCCGCGCGTGCGCTGCAGCGCGGCCCCCGGCGGCCGCCCCGGCCGCCGGCCGAAGCGTGGACACGGCGTTCCCGCGGGGGATTTACGCACGCCCGCGACCTACGACCCCGAATACCGGATCTGGATGGTCGCCCACCTGGCCCGCCTACTGGACCGAGGCCCCGACCCGGTACTGCTGAGCCTGGGCCGCGGCACCGGGCCCGTCGAAGCCGAACTGGCGCGCGCCGGGCACCGGGTGCTCGCCGTGGACGTGCCACCGGAGGCCGTCGACCCGGCCCGCCGCCAAGGCGTCGACGTCGTGCGTGCGGACGTCCCGGACCGGACGTTGCCGAGCGGTGCCCGGATCGTCGTCTACGCCGACGGCCTCGGCTGCCGGCCGAACCACCCGACCCGGGGCCTGCGTTCGATCCTGGAACGGGTCCGCGCCTGGTCGCCGGCCGGCACCGGCGGCCTGGTGGTGGCCGACGACCCGCCCCGGGCCGGCCGGGCCCTCGGGAAGGTCCCCGGCCTGTCCTGGCTCGCCGCCCTCGCGCTGGCCGACGAAGCCGAACTGGTCGGCTTCCGGGACGTGACCGCCGCCACGATCGGCTACCTGCACCCCCGGACCGGCCCGCGCGAGCGCGCGATCGTCACGGCCCACCACTGAACACCGCCCGGCGCGCACCATCGACACCGCAACACCGGCCCGGGGCTACCGCGACAGCGCCGCCCGATAGGGCCGGAAGAACGCGCGCAGCTCCTCCGCGTACAGCTCGGGCTCCTCGAACGCCGCGAAGTGCCCGCCGCGCGGGGGCTCGGTCACTCGCACGACGTTCGTCATGCGCTCCAGCCAGGCCCGCGGCGGGCGCACGACGTCACCGGCGAAGAGCGAGAATCCGGAGGGTACTTCCACCCGCCGGGCGTGCTGCGCGAGCGGGATCGCGGCGTTCGCCCGGTACATGCGCATCGACGAGCCGATCGTCTCGGTGAACCAGTACAGGGAGAGGTTCGTGAGGATCTCGTCCTTGGTGAAGGACCGCTCCACCTCGCCGGCGCAGTCGCTCCACCCCCGGAGCTTCTCGACGATCCACGCGGCGAGCCCGGCCGGCGAGTCGTTGAGTCCGACGGCGGCGGTCTGCGGCTTGGTGCGGTGCATCGCGGCGTAGGCGCCCTCGGTGCCGCCCCAGGCGATCGCCTCGTCGAGCCAGGCGCGTTCCTCGGGCGCCAGGTCCGCCGGGTCGCCGGTGAACACGGGCAGGCCCGCGTCCGTACGGTGGACGGCCACGACCCGGTCGGGGTGGTCGAGCGCGAGGTAGCGGCTCACGTGGCTGCCCAGGTCGCCGCCGGCCGCGCCGAAGCGCGGATAGCCCAGGATGTCCATGAGTTCGGCCCACAGGCCGGCGACGGCGATCGTGTCGAGTGCCGCGCCGGTGGGGCGGTCGGAGTATCCGAAGCCCGGCATGTCCGGCACCACCACGTCGAACGCGTCGGCGGGGTCGGCGCCGTGCGCGCCGGGATCGGTGAGGAGCGGGATCACCTTCGTGTAGCGCCAGAACGAGTCCGGCCAGCCGTGGCCGAGCACCAACGGCAACACCGGCCCGGTCGGCGCGACCGCCCGGGCGTGCACGAAGTGGGTCCGAAGACCGCCGAGCGGCACCCGGAAGCGGGGCAACCGGGCGAGTGCCGCCTCCTGCGCGGGCCAGTCGAAGCCGTCCGCCCAGTAGGCGAGGAGCTCGCGCAGGTAGTCGAGATCGGTCCCGAGCGCCCACCCGGCCTCCTCGGGCGTATCCGGCAGGCGCGTCGCGCGCAACCGCGACCGCAGGTCCTCCGACGCCGCGGGCGCGGTCTGCGAGACGAAAGGCTCGGGGCGAGGCAGGGCATCCGACATGGAACGCATGCTAACCGGGCCCGGAGCGTGAACACGCCCACCGGTGGCGCAACATCGGCCGCGCCGCCGGTGGGCCGGGTATGTCTGGGGGCCCACGCTCTCGAACGAAACGGACCCCACGTGCGCATCCGACTGTCGCGTCCGCCCCGGATCCCGAAACAACGTCCGCGCCGCACCGGGCCGGCCCGGCGCCGGGCCCGACTCGCCGCGGTGACGGCGGCGACGCTGCTGAGCCTGACGGCCGCCGCCCCGGCGCCGGGCACCTCGATCCCGACGCGATCGCCCGCTTTCGCCGACGTCGCGCAACCGGCGCCGCCCTTCGCCGAGACCCTGACCCCCGAACTGGTCGCCCTGATGCAGCGACTGCGCGTCCCCGGCGCGATCGTCTCCATCCGCACCCCCGAATGGGGCACCTGGACCACGACCCTGGGCACCGGCAACCTGGCCGACGGGACCCCCATCCGCACCGCGGACCACATGCGGGTCGGCAGTATCACGAAGACCTTCACCGGGACGATCATCCTGCAACTCGTCCAGGCGGGACGGTTGTCCCTGGAGGACCCGGTGGCCGCCTTCCGGCCGGACGTACCCGACGGGCAACACATCACCATCCGGCAACTGCTGCAAATGACCAGCGGTCTGTACAACTACAGCGAGGATCCCGGCTTCAACCGCACGCTCGACGAGCACCCGCAAACCGTGTGGACCCCGGAGGAACTGCTGGCGATCGCGTTCGCGCATCCCGCGTACTTCCCGCCCGGGGGCGGGTTCCACTACTCCAACACCAACACGATCCTGCTCGGACTGATCGCCGAGCAGCTCACCGGGCAGCCGCTCGCCGAGCTGTTCCGCCAACGCGTGTTCGAGCCGCTCGGCATGTCCGAGAGCAGCCTGGCGAACGACTCCGGGCTCCCGCTCCCACACGCGCACGGCTACGAGTTCATCGGCAACGTGGCGAGCCTGACCGCGCCGGTGCTCACCGGCAAGGACGCGGCCTGGGCGGACTGGTCGGCCGGCAACCCCAAGGACGTCACCGACGCGAACCCCTCGTGGGCCTGGTCGGCCGGCGCCGCGGTATCCACCCTCGACGACCTGCTGCGCTGGGCCCCGGCCCTGGCCACCGGCGCCCTGCTCGACGCGGAGCTGCAGCGCGAGCGGTTGACCTTCGTGCCCACCTCCGACCGACCCGGCGCGCCCGGCTACGGGCTCGCGATCGCGAACTTCGGCGGATTCCTGGGCCATGACGGCCAGTTGCCCGGCTACAACAGCTTCGTGGGGTACAACCCGCAGTCCTGCGCGACGGTCGTGGTCCTGGTCAACCTCAACCAGTCGCCGGACGGCAACGCGCCGGCCGACGAACTCACCAAACTCGTCTTCTCGAAGGTCTTCCCGGGCACGGCCACCTAGCCTCGCGCCCCCGGTGACTCGGGGGCGAAGGCGGAACCGGGTGCGGGCGCGCAGGCCCGCACCCGCGATCCGTGCGCGCGGAACCGCCCGGTTACCCGGGGTGGACGTCCAACGCGTGCTCACCCGTGCGGAGTTCGCCGTCCGCGCCGAGCAGCGCGGCGCGCGTGTCCGGTGCCGATGCCCGCCAGGTGGGGCGCAGCCCGAGCAGGAAGGCGTGTCGGTACGCGGAGGCGATCGCCGCCGCTCCCGCATCGTCCAGCACCTGCGTGTCCATCAGGTCGAACGTCACCGCGACGACGTCGTCGCTCAACGCGTTGATGCGCGCCACCAGGTCCTTGCGCAGGCGATGCGCGACGGACGCGTCCACGATCCTCGGTACCACCACCCGCGCACGGCCCTGCTCCACCAGACACTCACAGTCCCAGGTGTCGGTCACTGTCTCCCCCATCCCCATCCCACGTCGAAGAACACGCCCGCAGGGGCGGGCCGTTCCGCTTCATCGAGTCCACCGCACGCCGGGAGTCCGCGCACGGTCCGATACGCAAACGAGACAAAAACGAGGGAATCACCGGACCCGGCGACAGCCGGCCGCCCCGGCCCCGGCGCCTGCACCTCCGGTGGACGCCGAAGCGTAGCCGGAGGCGGATCACACCGCCATGCGAATCGGCCGGCAATTGTGCTGCGGGCATGTGAAATCGGCCTCGGTGCAGGCCCGTCGCCCGGTTGCCGTTCGACGCCGGTGTCACCCCGCGTGGTCCGCCGGCCACTCGTCGCCGCCCTCCCAGGCGACCCGGTCCCGGTCGGCCGGATCGAGGCCGAGCCGCGCGGCGAGGTCGTCCAGTTCCCGGCGGGTGTGCAGTTGTCGGTAGGTGCCGTCGGCGAGCATCACCAGCCGGTACGAATCACCCGGGCGATACGCCTCGACGACGAGGTCGAAGCGGCCGTGCGCCTTGTCGCTCATGCCTTCCACGGTCGCGCACCCCGGTTCGTTCGGCCACCGCCGCCGGCCCCGGGCGGCCGGCGCGGCTCCAGCGGACGCGTGATGCGATGCCCGGTGCCATCCTGAGGAGAGTGCACCTCGGGCGACACCGGGACGTTCTCCGAGCGGTGGAGGTGTCGGGGATGGGTGGAGCGGGGCGAGTGGCGCGGCTGGTCTGTGGCCGGCGCAGCAAGTGGATCATTCTCGTGCTCTGGATCCTGGTACTGGCCGCGGCCGGGCCGGCCGCGAGCAAGTTGATGGACGCGGAGAAGAACGACGCCTCCGCGTGGTTGCCCGGCAACGCCGAGTCGACCAAGGTCGTCGACCAGTCGAAGGCGTTCCTGCCGCAAAACGTCACCGCCGTCGTGGTGTTCGCCCGCGACTCGGGCCTGACCCCGGCCGACGACGCGACGATCGCCGCCGACGCCGCGCGGATGCGCACCCTCGACGACCACGGGATCCTCGGCACCCAGGTGCAGGGTCCGGTTCCCGACCGGGCCGGCGACGCGCGCGCCGCGCTGATCCTGGTGCCGATCACCTTCGGCGAAAACGGCTGGAACAGCATCGCCAAGGCCGTCGACGACCTCCGCGCGATCGTGAACGCCAACCCGGACACCGGACTTGAAACGCACATCACCGGCCCCGCCGGTGTCGCCGCCGACAGCAGCGACGCGT
Source organism: Embleya sp. NPDC005971 (assembly GCF_040629175.1). Classification (NCBI taxonomy): domain Bacteria; kingdom Bacillati; phylum Actinomycetota; class Actinomycetes; order Kitasatosporales; family Streptomycetaceae; genus Embleya; species Embleya sp. NPDC005971. The sequence goes on from NZ_JBEXUX010000071.1 coordinate 24,236, forward strand.
TCCAGGGCATCGACGGGACGTTGCTGTTCGCGGCCCTGGGCGTGGTCGTGGTGATCCTGCTGTTCACCTACCGCAGCCCGACCCTGCTCGTGATCCCGGTGGTGTGCGTGGTCGGCGCGCTGGTCGCCGCGCAGGCGGTGGTCTACGTGCTGGCCCGGCACGCGTCCCTGGTGGTCAACGCGCAGAGCGCGGGCATCCTGACCGTCCTGGTCTTCGGCGCCGGCACCGACTACGCGCTGCTGCTGGTCGCCCGTTACCGGGAGGAGTTGCGCCGACACGAGGACCGGCACGAGGCGATGGCGCTCGCCCTGCACCGCGCCGGCCCCGCGGTGATCGCCAGTGCCTCGACGGTGATCGTCGGCATGCTCTGCCTGCTCGCCGCCGAGATGAACTCGACCAACGGTCTCGGGCCGGTTGCCGCGGTCGGTGTCGCGGTGGCTCTGTCGGCGATGCTGACCCTGTTCCCGGCGGTGCTGCTGATCGTCGGGCGGTGGATCTTCTGGCCGGCCATCCCGCACCTGGGTTCGCCCGAGCCGACGGAGACCGGCCGGTGGGCCCGGATCGGGCGACGCATCGCCCGCCGGCCGCGTGCCGTGTGGATCGGTACGTCGGCGATCCTGGCCGCACTGTCCCTGGGCCTGTTGGCGCTGAACGCCACCGGGCTCACCACCGCCGAGAGCTTCACCGACAAGCCCGACTCGGTGGTCGGCCAGGAGGTCCAGGCCCGCTACTTCCCGGCGGGGACCGGGCAGCCGCTCCAGGTGATCGCCGACACCGGTGCGATGGACGGCGTTCGCGCGTCGCTGGCGGGGGTCTCCGGCGTGGTGCCCAACAGTGTGCGGGTGCCGCCGGGCGTGCCGGCGGAGCGCGACGGGCGGTCGTACGTGGAGGCGACCCTGGTCGACGCCGCCGACAGCGGCGCGGCCCGCGACACCGTCGACGACGCCCGGGCCGCCGTGCACGCGGTGCCGCAGGCCGACGCCCTCGTGGGCGGCGGTACCGCGGCCCAACTCGACAGCAACCGGGCCTCGGCCCGGGACCAGCAGTTGCTGATCCCGGTGATCCTCGCGGTGGTGCTGGTGATCCTGGCGCTGCTGCTGCGTGCCCTGGTCGCACCGGTCGTGCTGATCGCCACCGTGGTGTTGTCCTATACCGCGGCGCTGGGCGTCAGCGCGCTGGCGTTCCGGCACCTGTTCGACTTCCCCGCCGAGGACACCTCGTTCCCGCTGCTCGTCTTCGTCTTCCTGGTCGCGCTGGGGATCGACTACAACATCTTCCTGACCACCCGGGTGCGCGAGGAGAGCATCCGCGGCGACACCCGTACCGGCGCGCTGACCGGGCTCGCCGCGACCGGCGGCGTGATCACCTCGGCCGGCCTGGTCCTGGCCGGCACCTTCGCGGCCCTGGCCACGCTGCCGATCGTCGGCTTCACCGAGATCGGCTTCGCGGTGGCGCTGGGTGTCCTGCTGGACACGCTGGTGGTGCGTTCGGTCGTGGTCACCGCCCTGATCCTGGACCTGCGCGAGCGCATGTGGTGGCCGAGCGCCCTGTGGCGCAGGGACGCCCGGCGCACCTCGGCGCCGCCGAGCCACCGACGTCCGTGAGGGCTCGGCGCGCCGAGCCGGCTACCCGGCCGCCGCGATCAGGTCCGCGCCCAACTCGCCCAGTGCGGTGGCCAGCAGGTGGGTGTTGGCGCGCGGGACCGTCGGGACGACCGAGGCGTCCACGATGTGCAGTCCGCTCAGGCCGTGCACACGCAGGTCCGCGTCGACCACGCCGGCCGCCGGATCGCCGCTGATTCGGCAGGTGCCGACGCCGTGGTAGAAGGCGTAGTGCGAGTCGGCGAACGACGGACACAGCACGTCGTCGGGCGTTTCCGCCGCGGCCCGGACGCCGGCCGGGTCCAGGGCCAGGCCCGATGCGGCCACCACCCGCGCGGCCAGCCGTACCCCGATCGCCAGCCGTTCCAGGTTGTCGCGGTCGGCGGTGAACGGCCAGGAGATCAGGGCCGGCGCGTCCGGTGCGTCGCCGGTGGGGGCGACCGAGCCGAAGCCGTCGGGCAGTTGCAGGGCGACGCTGATCTCGATCTCCCTCGTGCCGTCCGGGTTGCGCCGGGCGACGGGGGTCAACTGGAGGTCGTGCACGCGTTCCCCGCCCGGACGGGCCGTCGCGCGCGCCAGGGTCTGGAGCGTCGGTCCGCCGTCGGGTACCGCGTCCGGCCGCACCGCCGCGCGATAGGACACCACCATGTGATCGCTCAAGCCGCCGCCGACGGCGGGCAGTTCGTGCACCGGCTCGATGCCCAGCGCGGATATGCCGGCGGCCGGGCCCACGCCCGAACGCCACAACAGCAGCGGATTCTGCACGACCCCGGCGGACAACACGACCCGGCCCGCGTACACCCGCTCGCCGTCGGCCAGTTCGATGCCGGTCGCGCGACCGCCGGTGAGCAGCACCCGTCGCACGTGGGCGTCGCCGCGCACCGTCAGGTTCGGCCGGTCGCGGGCGGCGTCGAGGTAGGCGACGGTGTTCGACACCCGCCGAGTGCCGCGCCGATTCATCGGGATCGGGCCGACCCCGGTGGATTCGGGGCGGCTGTGGTCGGGGCAGAACGGCAGGCCCGCCGCCACGCATCCGTCGACGAAGCCGCGCTGCAACGGCGTCCAGTCCGCCTCCGGATGCCGCACGATCGGGATCGGTCCGGCGTCGCCGTGGTGCGGCTCGTCGCCGAAGTCCAGGTCGTGCTCGATCCGGTTGAGGTAGGGCAACATGCGCTCCCACCGCAGACCTTCCGGCCACGCCGCGAAGTCGGCCGGCTCCGGACGCAGCGCCACCGCCCCGTTGGTCGCCGACGAACCCCCGACGCCGCGCCCACGCGCGTAATGGAGCGTGCGCCCGCCGGTCGAGGCGACCCGGTCGCCCCAGTTGTACGGCCAGGCCACCGGCCGGGACAGGTGCCGCAGTTCGTCCGGCAACGCGTCGGGGCGGTGGTCGGGCCCGGCCTCGACCAGCAGCACGGACCGCTCCGGGTGCTCCGACAACCGGGCGGCCAGCACACATCCGGCCGAGCCCGCGCCGACCACGATCACGTCGAACGTGCCCGGAGCGCCTCCCGAGTATCGGCGGTCGGACGCGGTCCGGTTCCCGGTATCGGGCTTCACCTGGCTGGCTGACATGCGAACTCCTCCACTTTCCTGACTACGGATCGAGCATGTTGTTCGAGGACACGACCGGTCGGCCCGGCCCGCCCGGCGTGATCCGGCGGGCGGCGGCCTACCCGGGGCCGGCCGCCGCGGTCTCCCAGGTCGCGCGGGTCGCGGCGAGGGTGGCGGCGGCGAAGATGTCCAGGTCGGCGGCCCGCCAGACGTCGGAGAGCAGTTCGACGCTCACCACGCCGTCGTACCCCTTCGCCGACAGCGCCGCGCAGAACCGGTCGAGCTCCAGGACGCCCTGCCCCGGCAACACCCGGCGGTGCATGGATTCGTGGTGCACGTCGTCCGAGATCGGCGCGGGCGCGTCCGCGAACTGCACGAAGCCGATCCGCCCGGCCGGCAGCGTGGCCAGGTCCGCCCACGTGCTCGGCCCCCGGAAGAAGTGCCAACTCTCCACGACCAGGCGCAGGTTCGGGTCCGCGACCCGATCCAGCAGCCGCATGGCGGCGGGAATCGAGTCGATGTCCCGGGTGGGCAGGAACTCCAGCGACAGGCCGATCCGCGCCGCGGCCAGGGCCCGCGCGCATCGGGCGGTATTGGCCACTACCGCGTCGTCGATCTCGCCGGTGACCACGCACAACACCTGTGCCGGGCGCAGGAACCGTGCCACCCGAAGCACCTGTTCCAGGCTGTGCAGCGTCCTCGTCGGGTCCGCGGAGATCGAGAGCGGGACCAACTCGTAGCAGGTCAGGCCGTGTTGCTTCAGGCAGGCGGCGAGATCGGCCGGGGTCAGGCCGGCGCGTTCGTGCGCCAGCACGGAGGGGAGGTCGAGGCCGATGTGGTCGTAGCCGGCCGACGCGGCGGCGGCGATCTGGTGGGGGAGGGACGGCGCGAGTCCGTAATACGTCGAATGGTTGAACGTGTTGAAGCTGTAGCGCATTGACACCTCCTTGTGAGGGCTATCATAACCATGATAGCTATGAAGCCAGGCGGCAGCCCGGAATCCGGCCGCCGCCCGGCCCGCCCGCCGCCACCCGCCAGGAGCCCCGCATGGCCGCACCCGACGACGACACCGGACTCCGGCGGATCAGCCACGTGGAACTGCTGCATCGGCCCGGTGAGCGTGCGCAGGCCCGACGGGTGCTCGAACTGCTGGGCTGCCGCGTCCTGGATCGGGGCGGCCACTTCTTCAGTGCCTTCGTCGAACCCGCGGTGAGCGACTACCGCGCCAACGTGCTCTACGCGTCGGAGGTGACTCCCGAGCAGTGGGCCTTCGAGCAGCAGTTGGGCGTCGCGAGCACCGAGGGGCCGTTGGCCCGGGCGCAGGCATCGTGGATGGCGCACATGCGGGCAAATCCTCAGTATTCCTATCATTTCGGGCTGCGGCTGCCGTCCGAGCAGGTGCTGGACGCGGCACTGGCCCGGGTCGAGGCCGCCGGGCGCCCGGGCGGAGACCTCGCGGGCCGGATCGAGGTGGTGTCCGTCTTCCGCCCCGGCGACCCCGACGCCGCGACGGACACGATGGTCCAGGCGTTCGTCCGCACCGATGTCGTCGCCTGCGGGCTGATCGCCCTCGGCCAACACATCGAACTCCAGTGGCACCTCCCCGGGCCGACCACGACGTAGCGCGTGCCGACGGGGGATCCGCGGACCCGTCCTACGGGTTCGCGGGTTCGCGAAGCCGTTCTCCCCGGCCCGGCCCGCAGGTGCCCCGGACCGCGGCGGCCTGCCCGTCGCCGGGCGACGACGCGCGGGCCGAGGCCACCGCGGTGTCGCCCGCCCTCGGTTGCGACGCGGTGGACATCGGCTCGCGCGCCGACAGTTGGCGCGGCGAGCCGGACACGCCGGTCCGCATCCGGCCCCACCTCGGCGAGGTGCCCGCCGTGGGCGTCGAGAGGTTCCTGCGCCGGACGCCGGGTACGCCCGGCATGGTCGTTTCGGCGGCGCGGGTGCGCGCGCTCGTGGACGCGGCAGCGCGTCGCTCGGCGGGCGAGGCGCTGCTCCCGAGCCGCGCCCGACCGGGATCGGGCCGACCGGGGGCCGTTCGGGACGGCCGGGTAGGTCCGTGCGGGTGGTCCTCGGGCGCCGGCGTGCGGCGGAGGTCGTCGTCGAGGTGGTCGATCGTGCCGACCTCGTGCGGGAGTTCGGTGGCGGCGGGGTGTCGCCCCGGTGGGCCCGGCGGCGGAAGACGTGGTCCGGCTCGGTTCGGGGATCGTGTATACGGTCGGCCCAAGTGGTAGATACTGGGCAAATCGGCCTCGGTGTCCGGAGGGATCGAAGGGTGACGGAAGACGGTCACGGCGCGTCCGACTTCGAGCTGCCCGCGGAGTGGACGGTCCCGCTGGCGCACGCCGTCTTCGATCAGGGGGCGATGCTCCTCGCGGCCGTCGACGCCGACCTGCGGATCATCGCCACCAACGCGAGCGTCGAGCTCTTCCCGCGCACCCCGATGAGCCGCGGGGACGACATGCGGGCCGCCCTCACCCGCCTCGGCCTCGACCAGCCGGCGTCCGCCCTGGTCGGGGCGCTGTCCCCGACGGGGCCGGCCCTGCGGGCCTGGCAACTGCTGCCCGCCCGTGCCGCCGACGGCACGCTCCTGCACCTGGGCGTGGGCATCCTGCGGGTCGAGCGCACGACGGGACACACGCTCGGGCTGCTCGTCACGATGAACGACACGACCGAGCTGGTACGCGCCGAAACCCGCTTCGACGTGGTCCGCGAAGCCTCCGAGAGCATCGGCGCCTCCCTGGACGTCGCCGAGACCGCACGACAACTCGCCGACCTGTTCGTGCCGCGCCTGGCCGACTTCGCCGCCGTACACCTGGCCGAGTCGGTCCTGGCCGGGGAGGAGCCCGCCGTCGACCCGGCGACCGGCTACACCTCCGAGGTCCGCGCCGGCGTGGCACACCCGGGCGAGGCGTGGCCCGCGACACTGGTCCAGGTCGGCGAACGACTGCCCGTCCCGCCCGACATGCCGGCGATCCGGGCGATGGAGTCCGGGGCCACCCTGTTGATCCCGCGACTCGACGTGCTCCCGGCGGACGCCGTGGGGGTGGTACCCGACAACGCCCACAGCCTGCTGGCCGTACCGCTGTTCGCCCGCGGCCACGCGCTCGGCAGTGTGCAGTTGTGGCGCACCGAGCGCCGCGAACCCTTCGACGAGGGCGATGCCCGGCTGCTCGAAGAGGTCGCCTCGCGGGCCGCGCTGAGCGTGGACAACGCCCGCCGCTACACCCGCGAACGCAACGTCGCGCTGGCCCTGCAACGCAGCCTTCTGCCCGAGGAGGGCACCGACGAACCGGCCGCCGAGACCTTCGCGGCCTACCTGCCCACGTCCTCCTCGGCCGGCATCGGCGGCGACTGGTACGACATGATCCCGCTGTCCTCGCTGCGGTTGGCCTTCGTGGTCGGCGACGTGGCCGGGCACGGCCTCCAGGCCAGTGCGACGATGGGCCGGCTGCGTACCGCCGTTCAGGCGCTCGCCGACATGGACCTGCCGCCGGACGAATTGTTGGCCCATGTGGACGACCTGGTCCAGCGTTTCCCCATCCGGCCGAGCGGTGCCGCGGAGGCGACCGGTGCCACCTGCCTGTACGCGGAATACGACCCCGTCACCGGGCGGTGCCGGATGGCCTCGGCCGGGCATCCGCCGCCGGCGGTGCTGGGGCCCGACGGGCGCGCCCGGTTCGTGGAGTTGACGGCCGGCCCGCCGCTGGGGGTCGGCGGCATGCCGTTCGAGATCGCCGAACTCGACCTGGCGCCGGGCAGCGTGCTGCTCCTGTACAGCGACGGCCTGGTCTCCGGACCCGACCACGATCTCGCCGCGGGCATGCGCCGCCTCCTGGATCGGCTCGAACACAGCGATCTCGCCCATCGGGACCTGGACAAGGTCGGGCGGGAACTGCTCGACGCCGCGACGACCGGAGCGCGCGAGGACGACACCACCCTGCTGCTGGCCCGGGTGCGGCCGTTGCCCGAGCAGGACAGCGTGGTCTGGGAGTTGCCCGCCGATCCGGAACAGGTGGCCCGGGCCCGCGAGTCGTCGACCGCGCAACTCGCGGTCTGGGGCCTGGAGCACCTGGTGTTCACCACCGAACTGGTGGTCAGCGAACTGGTCACCAACGCCATCCGATACGGCGAACACGGCCCGGTCACGCTGCGCCTGGTCCGCGGCCGGGACGTGCTGATCTGCGAGGTCTCCGATGCCGGCAACACCCAACCGCGGCTGCGCCGGGCCCGCTCCACCGACGAGGGCGGGCGCGGGCTGTTCCTGGTGGCGCAGCTCACCCGGCGTTGGGGGAGCCGTTACCAGCAGAGCGGCAAGACCATCTGGGCCGAACAGGAGATCTCGCCGGCCACGGACGTGTGGGATCTCGGCCTCGATTGACCGGGCTCGTCGCGGGTCGGGGTCGCTCGTACGGTATTCGTCGCGGATCAGGTCGAAGGGGTCGGGACGGTGGGGCGTACGGGGTGTTTGCTCATGATGGACACGCGGTTGAAGGCGTTCATGGTGATCGCCACCCAGATCACCGCGGAGATCTCGTCGTCGGTCAGGGTGGCCCGGGCCGCGGCGTACGCGACTTCCTGGGCGCCCGCGTCCGCGGGATGCGTGGTGGCCTCGGCCAGGGCCAGGGCCGCCCGCTCCCGGGCGCTGAACAACGCGGTGTCGCGCCAGGCCGGCAGCACGGCCAGGCGCTGGGCCGTCTCGCCCGCGCGCAGGGCGGTGCGGGTGTGCAGGTCGAGGCAGAACGCGCACGCGTTGAGCTGGGACACCCGGATGTTGATCAGCTCGACGAGCGGCCGGTTCAGGCCCGCCTCGGCGGCAGCCTCCCGCACGGCCTCGGCGGTGCCGGTCAACGCCTTGTACGCTCGCGGGCTTCGCTTGTCGACGAACACCCGTCCGCCGGTGGTCGCCACTGCCGCTTCCGTCACGTGCACTCCCTCGTCGCGCGATCTCTCGTCGCTCGTCCTATCATCGATTCCTTGATTGTTGAAACTGGAACTTTCTGACGGGAAAGGAAAACGCGGATGACCGATCAGGGTGTGGCGCCCGTCGTCGTACACGTGGCCGACCGGGATCGCTACGAGATTCGGATCGACGGCACGTTCGCCGGTGTCACGATGTACCACGACCGGGGTGGGCAGCGCGTCTTCTACCACACGAAGATCGACGACGCCTTCGCCGGACGAGGACTGGCCTCCGTGCTCGTGCGGGAGGCGCTGAACGACGTGCGCGCCGGCGGCCGGCGGATCGTTCCGGTCTGCCCCTACGTCAAGCAATTCCTGGGCAAGCACCAGGAGTTCGCCGACATTGCCGACCCGGTGACGCCGGAGATCCTGCAATGGCTGGACGGGGCGGCCGGCTAGCGCTGGGTCTCGGCGTCGTCGGGCGGCGTCGGCAGTGCCTGCTCCGCCCAGATGATCTTGCCGTCCGGGAGGTAGCGCGTGCCCCAGCGCGTGGCCACCTGGGCGACCAGGAACAACCCTCGGCCTCCCTCGTCCATGCCGGCCGCGTAGCGCATGTGCGGTGCGGTACTGGCGCCGTCGGTGACCTCGCAGATCAGGCAGTGGTCGCGCAACAGCCGTACCCCGATCGGCTCGGTGCCGTAGCGGATGGCGTTGGTGAGCAATTCGCTGAGGATCAGTTCGGTGCCGAACGACAGTTCCGCCAGCCGCCATTCGTCCAGCTTCGCGGAGACCGCCTCGCGCATTCCGGCGACGGCGGCCGGATCCGCGGGCACCGTCCAGTCGGCCACCCGGTCGGCTCCCAGGACCCGGGTGCGGGCGATCAGCAACGCCACGTCGTCCTTGGGGCGAGCGGGCAGGAGCGCCGCCAGTACGGCCCGGCAACTGTCCTCCGGCGACCGGCCGGCGTGCGCCAGGGCCCGGCGCAGCAGTTCCATGCCGACGTCGATGTCCCGGGTGCGGTCCTCGATCAGGCCGTCGGTGTAGAGCACGAGCGAACTGCCCCGCGCCACCTCGAACTCGGCCGTCTCGAACGGCAGGCCGCCCAGCCCCAGCGGCGGCCCGGCCGGCAGGTCGGGGAAGTGCACGCGGCCGTCGGGGTCGACCAGCGCGGGCGGTGGGTGTCCGGCCCGGGCCATCGTGCAGCGTCTGGACACCGGGTCGTAGATCGCGTACAGGCAGGTGGCACCGATGATGCCGGTGCCGACCGCGGACTCGGTCTCGTCCTGGTCGATCCGGGCCACCAGGTCGTCCAGGTGGTCCAGGAGTTCGTCCGGCGGCAGGTCGAGCGTGGCGAAGGTGTGCACGGCGGTGCGCAGCCGGCCCATGGTGGCGGCGGCGTGCAGGCCGTGCCCGACCACGTCGCCGACGACCAGCGCCACCCGGCAGCCGGAGAGCGGGATCACGTCGAACCAGTCGCCGCTGACCCCGGACTGCGCGGGCAGGTAGCGGTGGGCCACCTCCAGTGCGGCCTGCTCGGGCAGGGCACGCGGCAACAGGCTGCGTTGCAGGGCCACCGCCAGGGTGTGCTCACGGGTGTAGCGGCGGGCGTTGTCGATGCTCACCCCGGCTCGGGCGACCAGTTCCTCGGCCAGCGACAGGTCCTCCTGGTCGAACGGCTCGGGTCGCTCCAGGCGCCAGAAGTTGGCCACGCCCAGCACCGCACCCCGGGCCTGGACGGGGACGGTGATCAGCGAATGGATGCCGTACGCGACGATCGCGCCCGCCCGTTCCGGATCCTGCGCGTGCCAGCCGGTCGCGCCGGCCAGGTCGGCCACGATCTCGGGTCGGCCGCTGTCGAGCCCGCGGGCCTGCGGGGTCGAGGAGACGAAGTCGATGAGCGTGCCACGCGGGTACAGGGGGTGATCGTCGCGGACGCCGCGCACGGCGATCCGGCGCATTCTGGCGTCGCTGCCGGTCGGCTCGCCGCCCTCCAGGACCGGGTCGGCCACGTCGATGGTGGCGAAGTCGGCGAACCGGGGGACGGCGATCTCGGCGAGTTCCTCGACCGTGCGCACCACGTCGAGGGTGGTGCCGATGGATCCGCCCGCGTCGTACAGCAGCCTGAGTCGCCCGCCCGCGACCTCGACCCGGCCGGCGAGCGCGGTCAGCTCGGTCGAGTCGCGAATGGTCGCCACCGTGCTCCCGTGGCCGCCGTGACGGTCCGTGGCGCGTTGGTTGACCGCGAGCAACCTGCCGCCGGCCAGGTGCACCTCGTCGGTGATCGGGCGGCCGGAGGCCAGCAGCCGGGCCATCTCCGGGTCGAGATCGGGCAGGTCGGTGATCCGTCGACCCTCGGCGTCGGGCGGCAGTTCCAGCAGCCGGGTGGCCTCGTCGTTGGCCAGCACCAGGCGCCCGTCGTCGCCGACGATCAGCACGCCTTCGCGGACCGCGTGCAGCACCGAGTCGTGATGTTCGTACATTCGGGTCATCTCGGCCGGGTCCAGGCCGTGGGTCTGGCGCCGCAGCCGCCGGGTCACCAGCGCGGTTCCGCCGGTGGCCACCGCCAGGCCGGCCGCGGCGGTGCCCAGGATGATCGGCAGTTGCCGGTCGAGCACGCCGCTCACGTTCTCCACCTTGAGCCCGGCGATGACCAGACCCCGGACCGTGCCGCCGGCGTCGATGACGGGCACGACCGCCTGTTCCTCGTGGCCGAGCGGGCCGTAGACGCTTTCCACGATGGTGCGGCCGGCCAGGCCCGGGGCGATGGTGGCGACGACACGCTGCCCGATCAGTTCCGGTCTGGGGTGCGTGTAGCGAATCCCCTCGGGGCTGGTCACCACGATGAAGTCGACGCCGGCCTCCCGGCGGGCGGCCTCGGTCAGCGGTTGCAGCACGGTGCTGGGGTCGGGGCTTTGGAGTACGGCCGGCAGGCCGGGAGCGTGGGCGAACGTCTGCGCGACGGAGAGCGCCCGCTGCCGGGCCTCCTGGTCGTTGTCGTACCGGGATTGCAGGACGAGCGCGAGCACCGCGCCGGCCACGAGCAGCACCACGATGACCACTTGCAGTACGAAAACCTGCCCGGCGACGCTTCTCGGGCGCCTGTCGGGCGGTGGCTGAACCGATGCGCCCCGGAATCGGCCGAAACCGTCGGCCATGTCTATCGTTCTACCCCGCTCGGCGGGGTCTGACCAAAACGGGATGTCACGCCCGTCGAGGCGGTCGCGGGTGGTTGCTCGCGCGGTCGCCGGGCCTGCTCCGGCCGCGTGGGCGACGGGAGCAGGCTCGGTGCCGGCCGGGGTCAGGCCGGGGCCGCGCCGAGGGCGGCGGAGACCGCTTCGTCGGACAGGGCGGCCACGCGGAGATGGATGTGGGCGACCCGGTCCAGGCGGTCGGGGGTGCTCTCGTGGGCGCGCAGGTGGGTGGCCAGGGCGGCGATGGTGCGGGACGTGAAGATCGCGCGCACGGTGGCCTTGTCGGAACCGAGGGTCTCGCGCAGCCGGCCGACGATGGTGGTGGCCAGGATCGAGTCGCCGCCGAGGGCGAAGTAGTCGTCGTCGCGGCCGAGTTCGCGGGTGCCGGCGGGCAGGGACTGCTGCCAGATCGAGGCGATCAGGCGTTCCAGGTCGGTGCGCGGCGGTTCGGGCGGGGGGCCTGCGGGGCGACGTCCCCAGAGGGGGGCCAGGGCGCGACGGTCGACCTTCCCGTTGGCGGTCAGCGGCAGTTCGTCGACCAGGACGATGTGTTCGGGGATCATGTGCGCGGGCAGCGACTTCTCGGCCGCCGCGCGCAACCGGTCCGCACGCACCTCCGGTTCGGCGACGACCGCGGCGACCAGGGCGCCCTCGTGCACGCCGGCCACCGCGCGCCGCACTCCCGCGACGGCGTCGAGCGCGGTCTCGATCTCGCCGGGTTCGATCCGGAAGCCGCGCAGCTTGACCTGATGGTCCGCGCGGCCGAGGAACTCCAGGGTGCCGTCCGGCAGTCGCCGGGCCAGGTCGCCGGTGCGGTACCAGCGGTGTCCGGCGACCTCGTGGAAGCGGTCCGCGGTGCGCTCGGGGTCGCCGCGATAGCCGGCGGCCACGCCGGCGCCGCCGATCCACAGTTCGCCGGGGACCCGGTCGGGGCTGTCCCGGCCGACCGCGTCCACGACCCGACAGCGCACGTTGCGCAGTGGGGTGCCGTACGGGACGGCCCGCCAGTGCGGCGGGAGTTCGGTGCCCGCGGGCACCTCGTACACGGTGGAGTGGATGGCCGTCTCGGTGGTGCCGCCGAGGGCGACAAAGCGGCAGTCGGGGGTTTGTGCGTGCAGTCGGCTCGGGAGGTCGACGGTGACCCAGTCGCCGCCGAGCAGCACCACGCGCAGGTCGGTGCCCAGGCCCGCCGAGTCGGCCGCGGCGCCCGCGGTGAGCAGCATGTCGAGCAGGGCCGGTACGCAGTTGACGACGGTGACGTGCCGCTCGCGGACCAGGTCGACCCAGCGGTCGGCCTCGCGTCGGTCCTCGTCGGCGGGCAGGACCACCGCGCCGCCGACCGAGAGCAGGCCGAAGATGTCGAACACGGACAGGTCGAAGTCGAGTGCGGACAGGCCCAGCGCCCGATCGTCCGGGCCCAGCGCGAACCGCTCGACCAGGTCGTCGATGGTGTTCATCGCGGCGCGGTGCGGGACCTCCACGCCCTTGGGCTCGCCGGTGGATCCGGAGGTGAACAGCACGTAGGCGATGCTCTCCTCGTCGACGGTCGGCGGTGCGGGGACCGCGTCGGCGTCGGCGGCCGGGCCTGCGGTCGGGAGGGGTTCGGCGGGGACCTCGGCGAGAGCCTCGGGGAGGGCGAGTGCGGCGGCGTGCGGCGATCCGCCGGTGTTGCCGTCGGCGTCCAGGACCAGTCGGGCGCGGGCGGTGCGGTGGATGCGCTCGCGGCGGGCGGGCGGTTGTTCGACGCCGATCGGGACGTACGCGGCGCCGACGGAGAGCACGCCCAGGGCCGCCACGATCTGGTCCGGGCCCTTGGGCAGGGTGATCGCGACGGTGTCGCCGGCCCCGACGCCCCGCGTGCGCAGGGCGCCGGCCACCCGTCGGGCCCGCTCGGCGAGTTCGCCGTAGGTCAGGGTGCCGCCGTCGTCGTCCGCGCGGCCCCAGACGAGCGCGGGGGCGTGCGGCCGGGTCGCGGCGTGCGCGAAGAAGCCGTCGTGCAGGGCGCGGTGCGAACGCGCGGTGTCGGTGGCGTTCACCCGGTCCAGGACGGCCCGTTGCGCGGCGGGCAGCAGTTCGGGGACCGGCGCGCGCCAGTCGGCGTCCGCGTTGCCCAGCCGGGTGAGCAACTCCCGGTAGGCGCCGAACATCGCGTCCGCGACCCCGTCCGGGAAGGCGTCCTCACGCACGTCCCAGTTGACCAGCAGGCCGCCGCGCACCTCGGTGATCTGCGCGTCGAGCAGCACCTGCGGGCCCTGCGAGACGATCCAGGACGGTTCGCCGAACAGGCCGCGTACCTCGGCGTCGAAGAGTTCGCCCAGGCCCAGCGCGCTGGTGTAGACGATGGGCGCCAGCACCTGTTCGCCGCGGGCGCGGGCCACGTCGCGCAGCACGTGCAGGCCCGAGTGGTCGGCGTGCGCGGCGTCGTGGTGCATCCGCGTCTGTATCGCGCGGGCGTGGTCGAGGAAGGAGCGCGGCTGGGACATGTCGACGTCCAGGAGCACGGACCCGGTGAAGTCGCCGACCAGGCGCGGCACGTCCGGGTGCAGGTCCTCGCGGTCGAACAGGGGCACGTTCAGCAGGAATCGGGGGGTGGCGCTCCAGGCGGCCAGCACGGCGGCGAAGGCGGTCGCGAAGGCCATCGCGGGGGTGACCCCGTGCGCGTGCGCGCGGCCCGACCAGTGGCCGCGCTCCTCGGGGCTCAACCACAGGTGGCGCCGGGTCACCCGGGTCAGGTCGGCCGGTAGCGGGTTGCGCAGCGGGAGTTCGGGTGCGCCGGGCAGGTCGGGCAGGCGCTCGTGCCAGTACGCGGCGGCTCGTTCGGCGGCGGCGCGGCGCAGTGGGGGACGGGCCGCGAGGTAGCTGCGGTAGTCGTAGTCGAGTGCGGGCGGGGCCGGTTCGGGGTGGGTGTAGAGCAGCGCGAGGTCGGCGAGCAACACCCGGTAGCTGAGCGCGTCGGCGGCGACCATGTCCACGTCCAGATGCAACCGGCTGCGGTCGCCGGGCAGCAGGGTCACCCGCAGGTCGAACACCCGGCCGGACTCGATGTCGAGCATCTGGTGCGAACATTCGTCGCGGATGCGTTCCAGGCGGCCGGCGACGCTGTCCGGGTCCGCGTCGCGCAGGTCCAACACCCGCAGCAGCGCGTCGGGTCCGGCGGGCAGGATCTCCTGCCGGCCGTCGTCGGTGACGCGTACGCGCAGCATGGGGTGGCGCGCGACCAGGGCGCGGGCGGCGACTTCCAGGCGGGCCGGGTCCACCGCGCCGCCGGGTTCGGTGTCGAACTCGGTGTACAGGTGCGCGGCGACCCCGCCCAGCGTCTGTCCCTCGGAGCGGCCGATCCAGTAGGCGTGTTGCATCAACGCGAGCGGAAACGGGCCGGACTCCGGTGTGCGTTCGGGCGTGGGCTCGGGTCGCGGTGCGGGCGGCGGTGTGGTCGGCGCCGCGGCCGGCGGGAGTTCGGTGTCGCCGGTGAGGAGCGTGATCCACGCCGCGACGGTCGGGACGGTCGCCAGGTCGGCGAAGGTGACCCGGGCGCCGCTGCGGCGCCAGCCCCCGGCCAGCCGCATCAGCCGCAGCGAGTCGAGCCCCAGCGCGATCAGGTCGTCCTCGTCGCGCAGGGACTCCGGTGCCACCTCCAGCAGTTGCGCCACGTCGCGCCGGACGTCCTCGACGGTCAGCCGCACGCCGTTCTCCTTCGATCGCGAATGGGTCCACAGGACACGAGTGCCGGCGTCGCCCGGGCGACTCGTTCTTGACACTCACCTCGAGCGTCACAAATATAGGGTAGGCAAACCTAAGTCAGGCAAGGCTTTTCGACTGTTCAGACCGTTCGCCGCTCCGCGGAGCCGGCGCCGAAGGGGCCACGCCTTGACGAGTGCGAACCCGGCCGACGAACGCCGCCGCGAACTGATCCGGCGGCTGCTGGCCGAAGCCGGCATGCAACCGGACACCCCCACCGACGGCGTCCGCCCCCGCGACCGGAGCGCACCCGCACCGTTGTCCGCCGTGCAGCACAGCCTGTGGCTGCACCAACAGGCCGACCCCGACAGCACGTCCTACAACGGCTGCCTGCTCATCCGCCTTCGCGGCCCGCTCGACGTCGCCGCGCTGCGGGTGGCCACGCGCGAACTGCTGCGCGTCCACGAGGTCCTGCGCACCACGTACCACGCCGACGAGGCCGGCGTGCCGTACCAGACGATCGCCGACCCGCCGGAGAACCCGCTGTCGGTCCGCGACCTGACCCACCTGCCGGTCGACGCGCGCGACGCCGAGGCCGAGCGGATCGCGCGGCGCCTGGCGGCCCGCCCGTTCGACCTGGCCCGCGAACGCTCCGTGCGCTACGAACTGCTCGCCCTGGGGCCCGCGGACCACGCACTCGTCCAGGTCGTGCACCACATCGCCTGGGACGGCGGCACGTGGGGCGTGCTCGCGCGCGACCTCGCCGCGTTCTACCGGCGCGCGGCCGGGCCGGACGGCGCGTTCACCGCGACCGCGCCGGGCGTACAGTACGCCGACCTCGCCGCGTGGGCGCATACCCGGCCGGTCGACGAGGCGGGTGCCAAGTTCTGGCGGGCCCGCCTGACCCCGCCGCCGATCCCGCCCGACCTGCCCGCCGACGGCCCCAGAACGGCGGCGTCCGACGAGCGCGGCGGCCGGCACGTGCACCGCATGGCCCCGGAACTGCCGGTCCGGATCCGCGAGTTCGCCGCCGACTGCGGCGTCACCACGTTCACCGTCGTGCTCACCGCGTTCGCGGCCGTGCTCCGGCGCCACACCGGAGCCGTCGACCTGCCGATCGGCACGCTCGTGATGGACCGCGCCGACCCGCACGCCGCCGACCTGATCGGCAACTTCGGCAACACCGTCGTGCTGCGCGCCGATCTCGCCGACGACGCCCGACCATTGACCTTCCGTCAGGCCACCGCCCGGCTCGGCGACGTGTGCACCGACGCGTTCGAGCACGGGAACGTGCCCTTCGACCGGGTCCTGGACGCGGTCCGCCCGCCCCGCCGACCCGGCCGACCACCGCTGTTCGACGTGATGTTCGGCCTGCTCACCCGCGAACTCGGCGACCTCGATCTGCCCGGCCTGGAAACCTCCTGGCGCCATGTGCACAACGGCACCACCCAGTTCGACCTCGCCCTGGAGGGCTTCCTCCGGGACGACGAGCTGCTCGTGGAGGCCACCTACCGCACCCCCCTGTTCGCGCCCGACACGATCGAGCGCCTGCTCGGCCACCTGGAACGCCTGCTCGGCGCCGCGCTGGACCGGCCGGACGCACCGCTGGCCCTGCTCGACATGCTTCCGCCGGCCGAGATACCCGGACAACCCGACGACGACGCCGAGGACTTCCCCGCCGGGGGCGTCGCCGAACTCGTCCGGGCCGTCGTCCGCGAGCACCCGCACGCCCTCGCCGTCCACGCCGGCGACACCGCCTGGACCTACGCCGACCTGGACGCCCGCGCCGATCGGATCGCCGCCGGCCTCACCCTCGCCCTGCGCACCGTCGGTACCCGCACCGTCGGCACCCGTACCGTCGGCACCCGTACCGAACCCGTCGTCGCCCTGGCCCTGCCGCGCACCGCCGACCTGGTCGCGACCCTGCTCGCGATCCTGCGCATCGGCGCCGCCTACCTGCCCCTGGATCGCACCCACCCGCCCGAGCGGGTCGCCGCGATGCTCGCCGACGCCGCACCCGACCTGCTCGTCTGCGACGCCGACTACACCCCACCCGGCGAGATCGCCCGCGTGCTGCGCCTCGACGACCTCCCGGCCACCACCGCCGCCGACCCGGCCCACCCGCCGATCCACCCGCTCACCCCCGCCTACGTCGTCTTCACCTCCGGCTCCACCGGCCGCCCCAAGGCCGTCGTCGGCACCCAACGCGCCCTGGTCAACCGACTGCGCTGGGGCCGCACCGCACTGCCGGCCGAGCCCGGTCCGGGCGTGCGCCTGGCCAAGAGCGCGCTCGCCTTCATCGACGGCAGCACCGAACTCCTGGGCGCCCTCGTCGCCGGCGACACCCTCGTCCTGGCCGACGACACCACCGCCCGAGACGCGCTGCGCCTGACCGAGCTGGCCGAACGCAGCCGTGCCGGCGTACTCACCGTCGTCCCCAGCCTGCTGGCGACCCTCCTCGACACCGCCCCGCCCGGCGCGCTGGACGGCGTGCACACCTGGATCTGCTCCGGCGAAACCCTGCCCACGGCCCTGGCCGACGCGGTCACCACCCGACTGCCGCACGCCACCGTGGTCAACCTGTACGGCTGCTCCGAAGCCGCCGGCGACAGCCTCGCCCACCTCCACCGGGCCGGCGCCGGCGGCGGGTCGTCCACCGTGCCGATCGGCCGGCCGATCGCCCGCACCCGGGCCCACGTCCTGGACACCGCGCTGCGTCGGGTGCCCATCGGCGTCCCGGGCGAGCTCTACCTCGCCGGCGACGGCCTCGCCCGCGGCTACCTCGGCCGCCCCGGTGCCACCGCCGAACGATTCGTCGCCGACCCCTACGGGCCGCCGGGCAGCCGGCTCTACCGCACCGGCGACCTGGTGCGACGGCGCGCGAACGGCGAACTGGAGTTCGTGGGCCGGGCCGACCACCAGCTCAAGATCAGGGGCGTGCGGATCGAACCCGGCGAGATCGAGCACCACCTGCTGCGCCACGAGGGCATCGCCCGGGCGCTGGTGACGGCCTACCGCTCCGGCACCGCCCTGTGTGCCTACCTGGTGCCCACCCCGGGTGCCCGCGTCGACGTCGACGCGGTGCGCGCCGACCTGGCCCGTACCCTGCCCGGCCCGCTGCGGCCCGACGCGTACGTGCTCCTGGACGCGTTTCCGCTCAACCCCAACGGCAAGCTCGACCGCAACGCGCTGCCGGTCCCGCAGGCGATCGCCGCGCCCACCCGCGCGCCGGCCGACGAACGCGAACGCGCCCTGTGCGCGATCTTCGCCGAATTCCTCGACCTGGCACCGGAACACGTCGGCCCGGACCAGGACTTCTTCGCGCTCGGCGGGCACTCGCTGCTCGCGGCCCGGCTGGCGAATCGGCTGCGCCTGACCTTCGCGGTCGACATCGCCGTGCCCGACGTCTTCCACGCGCCCACCCCCGCGGCCCTGGCCCGACTGGTGGACACGGCCGAGCCGGTGCGCCCGCGGGTACGCGAGATCGCCGTACCGCGGCCGGCACCCGCGTCGTTCGCCCAGGTCGGCCTGTGGTTCGAGGAACAGGTGCGCGGGCCGTCCGCGGCCTACAACCTGCCGCTGGGCCTGCGGCTGCGCGGCCGGGTGGCGCCGGAGGCGATCCGCGCGGCGGTGCACGACGTGGTCGCGCGGCACGAGAGCCTGCGCACCCTCCTGGTACCCGGCGCCGACGGCGCACCCCGGCGCGAGGTGCTCACGCCCGAAGCCGCGCAGGCCCGGCTGCACTGCGCCGTCGTGCCGGCACACACCCGGTCGCCCGAACAGGTCGATGCCGAGGTGGCCGCGCTCGCGGCGCGGCCGTTCGACGTCGGCGTCGATCCGCCGCTGCGGGCCGCGCTGTTCGTCGGCGCCCCCGACGGGGAGAGCGTCCTGATCCTGGTGCTGCACCACAGTGCCGCCGACCGCTGGTCGTTCGGACCGCTGCTGGCCGACCTGTCCGCCGCCTACACCGCGCGCACCGCCGGAACGGCGCCGCCGCCGCGTCCCGAACCGGTCGCCGGACACGGCGCGTACGCGGCCTGGCAGCGCACGATCCTGGGCGGACGGGACACGCCCACCGACCTGACCAGGCGTCAACTCGAATACTGGTCCGCCACGTTGCGCGACGCGCCGGAGGAACTGGCGCTGCCCGCCGACCGCTCGCGACCGAGCGAACGCAGCCACCGGGGCGCGAGCGCCGAACACACCCTGCCCGCCGACCTCGCCGACGCTCTGCGCGACCTCGCGCGCAGCACCGGCGCAAGCGTGTTCACCACGCTGCACGCGGCCGTCGTCGCGGTCCTGCACCACCTCGGGGCGGGCGAGGACATCCTCCTGGGCGCACCGGTCACGGGCCGCGCCGACGAGGATCTCGACGCCGTGGTGGGCCTGTTCGTCAACACCGTCGTGCTGCGCACCGGGGTCGGCGGCGACCCCACCTTCGTCGAACTCCTCGACCGCACCCGAACCGGCGACCTGGCCGCCTTCGCGCACGCCGACGTGCCCTTCGACTGGGTCGTGGACCGACTCCGGCCCACCCGCACCCTGTCCCGGCACCCGCTGATCCAGGCCACCCTCACCCACCACCGCGCCGAGGAGATCGACCTCGCCCTGCCCGGAACCCACGCCGAACCGTTCGCCCCGAGCACGGGCGCGGCGATGTTCGACCTCGACCTGCGCTTCGTGGAGACGGCCGGCGACGGCATCCGGGTGCACGCCGGCTACGCGTGCGACCTGTTCGAACACGCCACCGTCGTCGCACTGCTGGAGCGGCTGCACCGGCTGCTCGCGCAGGTGCTCGCCGACCCGCACGCGCGCCTGAGCAGCCTGGACCTGCTCGCCGACGCCGAACGCCGACAGCTCGTGCACGAGTTCAACGCCACCGCACACCAGGTGCCCGCCGACACCGTGGTCGAGCGTTTCCGTGCCCAGGCCCGCCGCACCCCGCTCGCCCCCGCCGTGATCGCCACCGACGGCACGGTGACCACGTACGAACGGCTGGGCGCCCGGATCCGGGCGAGCGCCCGACGGCTGGTCGACGCCGGCGCCGGGCCCGGCGCCCTGGTCGCCGTGGCGCTGCCGCGCTCGCCCGACCTGGTGGTCGCCCTGCACGCGGTGCTCGCGAGCGGCGCGGCCTACCTGGCGCTCGACCCCGAGGACCCACCCGCCCGCCTGGCCGAGACGCTCTCCGACGCCCGACCCACGCTGGTGCTCACCGATGCCGGGCACGCGGAACCGTCCTGGGGGCGGCCGGTGATGGTGATCGACGACGACACGGACGCCGCCGCCCCGGTCGTCGCACCGCCGCTCGCCGCGCAGCCCGCGTACGTGCTCTACACCTCCGGCTCGACCGGCCGGCCCAAGGGCGTGCTCGTCTTGCACGGCGCGTTGGCGAACCAACTGGCCTGGGTCCAGGGCGAGTACCGGCTCGGCCCCGCCGACCGGGTGCTGCACAAGGCACCGATCGGGTTCGACGTGTCGCTGTGGGAGCTGTTCTGGCCACTGGGCGAGGGCGCCGCCGTCGTGTTGGCCGCCGCCGAGGGGCACCGCGACCCCGCGCACCTGGCCGCGCTCCTGGCCACCCACGCGGTCACCGCGGCGCACTTCGTGCCGCCGATGCTGGACGCGGTACTCGACACCGTCGAGGCCGGATCCGCGCCCCGCCCCCCGTCGTTGCGGCTGCTCCTGTGCGGCGGCGAGGTGTTGCCGCCGGCCACCGCGGCGCGCAGCGCCCGAGTACTCGGCCTGATGCCGCACAACACGTACGGGCCCACCGAGGCCACCATCACCGCAACCGCGTGGAATCCGGCCGCACCGGGCGCCGGCTCGGACACGGACGCGGTACCGATCGGCCGCCCGGTGTGGAACACCGGTGCCCTGGTCCTGGACGCCCGACTGCGCCCCACGCCGATCGGCCTGCCCGGCGAGCTGTATCTGACCGGCGCCCAACTCGCCGACGGATACCTGCATCGGCCCGGACAGACCGCCGAACGTTTCGTCGCCGACCCCTACGGCCCCGCCGGCACTCGGATGTATCGCACCGGCGACCTGGTGCGCCGGCGCGCCGACGGCGTCCTGGTCTATCTGGGCCGCACCGACCGGCAGGTCAAACTGCGCGGGGTGCGCGTCGAGTTCGGCGAGATCGAAGCGCACCTGAACCGTCGGACCGACCTCGCGACCGCCGTCGTCGGCGCCCGACCCGGGCCGACCGGCGCGCCGATCCTGGTCGCCCACGTGGTGCCCGCCGCGGCGGCCGACGTGGACCCCGAGGCGCTGCGCGCCGAACTGGCCGAGCACCTGCCGGAACACCTGGTCCCGGCCGCGATCGTGGTGCTGTCCGCGCTTCCGCTGATGCCCAACGGCAAGCTCGATCGGGCGGCGCTGCCCGATCCGGTGGTCGCGCCGAGCACTCCGGACACCGTGCCGAGCGACGGAGCGCAGGCCGAACTGGCCCGGATCTTCGCCGAGGTGTTGCGGGTGGACCGGGTCGGCGCGCGGGACGGGTTCTTCGCACTGGGCGGCGACAGCATCGGCGCCACCCTCGTGGCGACCAGGGCCCGGTCGATCGGGCTGCGGTTCACGGTCAAGGACGTCTTCCGACACCAGAGCGCCGCCGCGCTCGCCCGGGTCGCCCGACGCGAGGACCCGAAGGCGGCGGTGTCGGCCGCACCGGCCCCGCCCGCATCGGTGCCGGCCGCGCCGGTGCCGCTCGCCGATCCGCCGCTGTCGCACGTGTTCCGCGACGGCGGGACCGGGCCGAACGGCCACCACGTGTGCGCCGTGCGCCCGATCGCGGCCGGCCGGGACGAGTTCCCGACCGGGGCAGTGACCGAACTCGTCGGTCGATACCCGGCCTTGCGGCTGCGGATCGAAACGGTCGGCAAACGGCTGTGGCGCACCACCTCGGTCGCCGAGGCGGACCCCACCGTGCGCGTCGTCGCGAGCACGACGGCGGACCCCGCGGGGGAACCGGGCCGGATGGCCGCCGAGTTGGATGTGACGCGCGGACCGACGCTGGCGGTGACCCTGACGCCGGAGCGCCTGTTCGTGGTCGCGCACGCGCTCGCGCTCGACGCGGCGGCGGTCGAACGGGTCGCGGACGAACTGGCCGCCGTGTTGGCGGAGGAGTCGCCGGGGACACCGTCGCCGCCCACGGCCGGGCCGCTCGACGCGGACCCGGACGAGGTGGCGCGCGCCGACGCGGACGAGAGCACCTGGGCCGAGGAACTGCGCGACGCGGCACCGGCACCCGCCGTACAGGGCACGGCTTCGGGCCGCCCCCTGTTTCTGGCGGCCGTCGTCGCCCGCGCCGGCGGAGCCGGCCCGGACGAAGCCGTCCGGGCCGCCGCCTGCGCGGCGTTCCTGAGCGCCCTACAGGCACGCACCCCCGACGTGGAGAAGTTGCTGATCGACCGGCTCGTGGATCCGTTCCGCCGCCGAGCGCCCGAATCGGCGCCCCCGGTCGGCTCGTTCGCCTACGTCTACCCCCTCACCGTCACCCGGGGCGGCCCCGCGCCGGAACCGCGCGCCGCCGACCTGCGCGGGGCCGGCTACACCCGGGTGCGCTACGCGAGCCGGTCCGGCGCACGGGTGCTGGGCCGGGGCGCCCGCGCGGAGATCGTGCTGCGGGACGCGCCCGCCCGAGGGTGGGCCGACGACATGCCGTCGGCGGTGAGTACGCGCTGGCCCCTGGACGCGGCGATCGCCGTGGCGGCGGGCGAGGACGGCACCCGATGCCGGCTCACGCTGTGCGCCGGGCCGAGCGTCGACGCGGACGACGCCCGCCGCCTGCTCGCGGCCTGGGCCGCGGAGACGGCCGCGCGCATCCCGGGCGCCACGATCACCACCGGCACCACGACGACGACAGCGAACACGAACTCGGGGCGGACGACGTGAGCGACCTCAAACCTTCGAACGACCACCCGGTGCACACCCCCGTGGCGCTGTGGCGGCGCGAGGCGTTCGAGCACGCCCCGCCCACGGTGCGCGCGCTGATCGCCCCGCCCGAACTCACCGCCGAGACCGCACATCTGCGGGCGACCGCGGTGCTGGCCCGCCACCAACGCCTGCGCACCGAGCAGCCCACGGCGTGGTGCGGCACCTTCAGCGTCGGCGCGGACGCCCGGCGCTCCACCGCCCGGGTGGCCCGCGTGGACGCGACTCCCGCGACCGCGTGGGTGGATCGCGGCCCCACCCGGCCGGGGCTGCTGGTCGTCGCGGTGCCCGGCGGCCTGCTCGACGGGACGTCGTGGCGCATCCTCGCCGAGGAACTGCGCGCCGGACTGCGCGGCGAACCGCTGGGGCCCGAGCCCGCGACGCCCGCGGACTACGCCGCCGCCGTCGCTCGGGACGCCGCCGACCCGGACCTGCTCGACCGCGCCATCCGCTGGTTCACCCTGATGGACCGGGTGGACGAGCTGGAGACACCCGCGCCGTGGGACACGAACGAACCCGGGATCGCCGACACACCCCCCGCCGTCGTCGCCGACGTTCTCGAACTCCCGCCGGGGACGGTCGCGTTGACCCCGGACACGCCACTGCGGGCGATCCTGGCGGCGACCGTGGCGAAGGTGCTGGGCGAGTCGGCCGCCGGACCGCTGTTCCTCGACATCGCCGAGGACGACCGGGACCGGCACGGCGATCGATTCGCGCACACCGTCGGCGACCTGCGACGGGTCTTCCCCGCGCTGCTGGAACCCGGATTCGGCGATGCCGGTGTATCGGCCGCCGACGCGCTGCCCGCCGATCCGCGCGGCGCGGCGGACTTCGGCATGGCGCTGCATCTGGTCGAGCAGATCGCCGGTGCGCTCGCCGATGCACCCGAGGCCGGCGTGCTGCTGGCCTACGGGCACACCGACCTGGGTGACGAACCCCTGCTCGCCCACGACCGGGACAGCGACGGGCACTCGCTCTCGCGCTATCCGCTGCGCCTGGACCTGTGGGTCGACCACTCGCCCTCCGGCGCGGGCCGACGCATCGCGCTGCGGGTGGTCGCCGACCCCAAGACGCTGCCCGAACTCGACATCGCGGCCCTGCTCCGGTCCTGGCGCGCGGCCCTGCTCCCGGCCCTGCCCGACGCGGGCTCGGCCGGGAACGCGGAGGGCGGCCGGGTCGACGAGGCCGCGCTCGATCGCGCGCTCGGCGGCGCGGGCGTTGCCGAGGTGCTGCCGCTGTCCCCGTTGCAGGAGGGGCTGCTCTTCCACCTCATGCTCGACGGCGCGGCCCGCGACATCTACGTACAGCAGGCCGTGTTGTTCCTGGACGGCCCGGTGGACGTCGAGCGGCTCGCGGACGCGGCTCGCCGGGTCCTGGAGAAGTACCCGAACCTGCGGGCCGGCTTCGTCGGCACCGAGGACGGACCCGTGCAGGTGGTGCCCCGACGGTTCACCGTGCCGTTCACCCACACCGACCTCACCGCAGCCGATCCCGCGGCCGGACCCGGTGACGGACCCGTCGACGTCGAGGCCGCGTTCGAGGCGTTCGCCGACCGCCGGCGCGAGATCCCGTTCGACCCCGCTCGCCCACCGCTGATCCGCTTCGCCCTGGCCCGTACCTCCGCCACCGGCCACCGGCTCCTGCTCACTTCACAGGTGGCCCTGCTCGACGGCTGGTCCGGCGGCCTCGCGCTGACCTCGCTCCTGGAGTTCTACACCGACGCCGCAGCCGAGGACGCGCGGTCCGCCACCCCCTTCCGGGTCTTCCTGCGCTGGTTGGGCACCCGCGATCACGACGCGGCCCGCGCCGCGTGGTACGCCTATCTGGGCGACGTCACCGAACCCACACTCCTGGCCGGCCCACGCCCGCCCGGCGACGACGCCACCCCGGACTCGGCCGGAGAGATCCACCGCGAGGTGCCCGCCGCCCTGGCCGGCCGCCTGGCCGCCCGCGCCCGTGCGGCCGGGGTCACCGTCGGCACGCTCTACGAAAGCGCCTGGGGCCTGCTGCTGGGCCGGCTCACCGGACGCGACGACACCGTCTTCGGCGCCCTCGTCTCCGGCCGGCATCCGGACGTCGATGGCATCGACACCACCGTCGGCGTGCTGTTCAACACCGTCCCGGTACGCGTGCGTTCGGCGCCCCACGAGTCGATCGCCGAGCTGTGGCGGCGCACCCAGGACGACAAGGCGGACCTGCACGACCATCCGTACCTGGGCCTGAGCGAACTCCAGGCCATGGTGGGCGCGGGCCCGCTCTTCGACACCTTCTTCGTCTTCCAGAACCTGCCGCTGCCGGACAAGAACCGCGGGTTCGGCCCCGACGGGGCACTGCGCGTGCTGGGCCACGCGGTCCGCGACGCCACCCACTATCCGGTGTCGGTGGTGGTCACCCCGGGCGAGGTGACCCGCCTGCGGGCGATGTACCACGACGACGCCTTCACCCGCGCCGACGTCGAAGTGCTCACCGAACGCTACCTGCGGATCCTGGAAGCCTTCGCCGACGACCCGACGCGCGGCTGCGCCCGGATCGACGTACTCGCCCCCGCCGAACGCGGCCGGCTGGTCGCCGGCTGGAACGACACCACCCACCCGGTACCCGAACTGACCGTGGCCGATCTGCTGGAGGAGCGTGCGGCGCTGGTCCCGGATGCGGTGGCGGTGGTGCAGGATCCGGAGGGTGTCGCGCCGTTGGTGTGGTCGTA
>NZ_JBEXUX010000072.1:0-48233 GCF_040629175.1 Embleya sp. NPDC005971
GCCGGGCCCCACCCACCCTCGCCCGGCCGCAGGTACCCCCGACGGCGGCCGGGCGAGGACCACCACTCACACCCAACCCTGGAGAGGTCATGTCCGACTCGCCCCCGTGGACCATCGGCGACAACCTGTGGCGCAAGGTCGCCGACGGCAACCACCACTACGGCACCGTCACCCGCGTGTGGCGGGCGACGGACGACCGGTGGATGGTCGAGTACGTGCGGGGCTGGAGCCGGGCGTCGCGGGAGACGCACATCGCGCCCGCCGACGAGATGTACGCCGGCAGCACGGCGCCCTCACGGCCGGTGTGACCTACCCGAGCCGGACCCGCCACCGGTCCGCCGGCAGCAGCAACTCGTCGACCACTGCGGGCCGTCCGTCCCGCGAGAACCTGACCACCGGCACGACTAGGAGCATCGCCCCGATGGCAACACCCAGCATGCCCGCCTCGCCGGCCACGGCCGCACGTCCGGACAGGTCGCCGACCGCGTGGGCGTCGGGCACGGGACGGAGGCGGCCGGTGTACCGGACGAGCAGGTGGCTGGTCCGGCCGTCGGGATCGAGCAACTCGACGCGCTCGCGCTGGAGTCGAGCGGTGTCGGTCAGGTCGAGTAACGTCCGGACGATGGCCGGTGGCACGACGCGGGAGAGCTGGCGTTCACCGATGCCGTGGGGCCACGGTGCCGCGGGATCGGTCAGTGTCCTCACGGCTGGAGGATGCGCCACGGTAAGCCGCCGGCGCTGGGATCCCTCGATGAGTCCATCCGCACGAAGGACCCGCATGGCGTCGCGAGCCGCGCCGTCCCCGATGCCGAACTGGGCACGCAGTTCGCTACGCGTAGGGACATGCTCTCCGGGCCGGAGGATGCCGCGTTCAATCAGGTTCCGCAGGTGAGCCGCGACGCGCTGGTAGTCGTCGTCTGCGGCGGGCACGTCGCGAATCCTTGCCGGGCAGTGGATTCTTGGACGTCCAAGGGGTACAAACCAAGTTGATCTTCCGTCTGGGCAGTTGCCCGGTCGGAGCGAGACAGCGCGGCCGGTGGTGTGTGCGGCCAGGACCGCACCGTGAGAACCACCGGCCGCGCTGGGACAGAAGAAACCGTTCACCCGATTAGATGATCTCTCGCCGAGACTCTGGCGAGTTGCGCCCAACATCAGTTGTATGGATGAACCGAGGCCGGGTTCGACACCCCCAAGTGGCGTCCCGGCCTCGGGCTGTTCGGGGAGACGAGTGGGAGACGACACCCGGGAGAGACCGTGAGATGTCGCGAGATTCTGCGAGAACTCGCGCGAACTTGCGAGAACCCACGAGGTGTTAGGCCAGGTCAGCCGTCTGACCTGGCCGTTTCCGTTGTGCCGCTGGGATCTACACGATCTTCGAGGGCACGAGCGAGATCCAGCGCCTGGTCATCGCGCGAACGTTGTCGGGCGTACCGATCCGCTGACGAACCAAAAGCCCAGGCTCTCCCCCACGGGAAAGCAGCAACACCCGGCCGCAACCGGCGGCCGGGAATCGCATTCGCGCTCTCTGCGGCCTGCTGCCGCAAGGTACGGCCCGGCGACGCTCCCGAACGGTGCTCCGGGAGGCGCAGCCGCCGGTGCCCGGCACCGCCACCGCGGTGCTCGCGTCGGTGAGGCTTCTCGCCGCCCGCCGCGTCCGGCGTCGAGAGCGACCACACCCGGCTCGGCCGGAGCCCCGGGAGCGCGGGGCCCGGATGGGCCCCTGGTGGGTGGCGGAGGGCGGTGGCGTGCGCCGGTGGGCGCTCCCGGCGTGTCTCGGCACGCGGAGCGCCCGGGGTCGGCGGCGTCGAACCGTGCGTCAGCGCATCGGCGCCGGCTCCGGTTCCGGGTCGGGTTCGTCCGGCACGGGTGGCACGGGTGGGCCGCCCGGGTCGGGCGGGAGCGGTTCGGGGCCGGGCTCCGGCAGCGGGCGCGGACCGGGCATCGGCGGAATCGGGGGCAGCGGATCCGGCCACGGATCGGTCACGGCAACCTCCTGGCGAGGGCTGGGTCCGGGCGGGCCCGGACACGTCGCGGCGGCGACGATGCCTCCCGGATACCCCGTCGGCGCCCACCCACCTCCGCCGGCCGGCCGATCCGGCGAAATCCACCCACGTCCCTGCGGGCAAACAGTGCAAACCCGGGCCAAGGCCGCATCGAAACCCAGGAAGAACACCGATCGACACCCTGTTGCACCTAACCTGAAGCCCCTTATGTTCGAACAGGAGAACCTCATGGGCGGCCAGGTCCCGATCAGCGAAACCCCCCTCCCGGGCATCGGTACGCAGTACACGCTCTCCACCGCCGCCGGTCGGGCCATCTCCGTGGTCGCCGGCCGTGACGGCGTGCGACGGATCGCGTTCTACAACGTGGACGACCCCGACGCCTGTGGCCCGGGCGTACGGCTGACCCGGGCCGAGGCCGTGGCGCTCGCGGAACTGCTCGCCGAGGACTGACCCACCCGACCGCGGACTCCCTCACCCGCGTTCGAGCCGCAGACCGCCCCTGCCCCTGCGAACGACGCGAGCACAGCCCCACATGCACCCGGCAACACTGCTCATCGAACTCGGCGCCATCATTCTGGGCCTGTCCATCCTCGGCCGGGTCGCGACCCGGATGGGGATGTCACCCATCCCCTTCTATCTCCTCGGCGGCCTCGCCTTCGGACACGGCGGCGTACTCGACCTCTCGCAGAGCGACGACTTCATCGAGATCGGCGCCGAGATCGGCGTGGTCCTGCTCCTGCTGTTGCTCGGCCTGGAGTACACGGCCGGCGAACTGGTCACCAACCTGCGCGCCGCCGCGCCCGCCGGCGCGATGGACGCGCTGCTCAACGCGGTCCCCGGCTTCCTGGCCGGGCTGCTGCTCGGCTGGGGGACCACCGCCGCGCTCGCACTGGCCGGCGTCACCTGGATCTCCTCGTCCGGGGTGATCGCGAAGGTACTCGGCGACCTGGGCCACCTGGGCAACCGGGAGACCCCGGTCGTCTTGTCCGTCCTGGTCATCGAAGACCTCGCGATGGCGCTCTACCTGCCCATCCTCACGGCGCTGCTGGCCGGCGTCGGGCTGCTCGGCGGCTCGCTCACCGTGGCCATCGCGCTGGGCACGATCAGCATCGTGCTCTTCCTCGCGCTCCGACACGGCGGCCGGATCTCCAAGGCGCTCTCCAGCGAGGAGCCGGAGTTCCTGCTGCTCGGCGTACTCGGCCTGACCCTGCTGGTCGCCGGCGTCGCGGACAAGCTCCAGGTCTCCGCGGCCGTCGGCGCCTTCCTGGTCGGCATCGCGATCTCGGGTGACGTGGCCGAACACGCACAGACCCTGCTGGCGCCGCTGCGCGACCTGTTCGCGGCGGTCTTCTTCGTCTTCTTCGGCCTGTCCACCGACCCGAGCGCGCTGCCCGGCGTGCTGTTGCCGGCGGCGGCGCTGGCCCTGGTCACCGCGCTGACCAAGATCGCCACCGGCTACTGGGCCGCCGCCCGCGCGGGCATCGCCAAACCCGGCCGCTACCGGGCGGGCGGCGCGCTCGTGGCGCGCGGCGAGTTCTCCATCGTGATCGCCGGCCTGGCCGCGACCTCGGGCGTCGAACCCCGGATGGGACCGTTCGCCGCCGCCTACGTCCTCATCCTGGTGGTCGCCGGCCCCTTCACCGCGCGCTACGCCGAACCCGTGTTGCGCCGCCTGTTCGGCCCCAAGGCGGTACCGGCGCCGATCGAGGAGGAGGACGACGACCTGAGGCCGCGGTAGCGGCGCACGGCCGGACCCCGCCTGGTCCCGGTGGCGGTCGGACCCCCGCGTCGGCGCATTCCCCCGGGATGCGCCGACTTCGCGTTTCGAGAAGAACCCCTTATCGCGGGCTTGTGGTTCGCACCCGGTTACCTCCGTATCGTCGTTGACGGTAACCCCAGGCATCGGTCCGACTCCGGCCCGCCGCGCCCCACCACCGTCCCCGCCCCCGGCCCGCGGCCTGTGTGCGTCGCGGTCGTCGACGCGCGGTCCCGACCGCTACGAGAGGACGCTCGCAGATGAGTCCCACCAGGTGGCTGCACTACTTCGAGACGCAGATCCCGCTCGCCGAGGAGCCGCTGCTCGTCGCGGCCCGACTGGCCGGCTCCGGGCTGCACGCGTCCTACGTGGTCTACGAGAACGACGGCATGTGGGCGTACGCGGGCGGGGTACGGGCCGAACTCACGCTGGACCGGCACGGTGCCAGGCTGAGCCGCGAGCACGAGCCGGACACCGTGCTGCCCTGGGACGACCGGCCGCTGGACCTGGTGTCCCGACTTCTGGACACCGTGGCGGTGCCCGAGTGGCGTGCGTACGGCTGGGCGGCGTTCGAACTCTCCTACGCCAAGGACGGCGACCTCACCCACGTCGGCGACGAGCGGCTGCTGCACCTGGTGGTGCCGCGCGCCGAGGTCCGACTGGAGGACGGCCACGCGCTGTTGCGCGCGGTCGACCAGGAGACGCTGAGCGCCCTGATGACCACGATCGGCACGCCGGTCGCGGGGTCCGCCGAGCCGGCCCGACCGCTGGACGTGCACGGCCGGGGCGAGTTCGAGTACCGCGAGGCGGTCAAGCTCGCGGTGAACGAGATCAACCACGGCGACCTGCACAAGGTGATCCTCTCCCGGGTGGTCGACGTGGACGAGGACATCGACCTGATCGCCACCTACGTGACCGGTCGGCGGAGCAACGACCCGGCCCGCTCGTTCCTGCTCGACCTCGGCGGCATCGAGGCGATCGGCTTCAGCCCGGAGATCGTGGTCAAGGTGTCCGCGGCGGGCACCGTGGTCAGCCAACCGCTGGCCGGCACCCGCGCGTTGACCCCCGATCTGCTCGTCAACGAGAACCTGCGCGCCGACCTGCTGGCCTCCGCGAAGGAGGTCTACGAGCACGCGATCTCGGTCAAGACCGGGACCGACGAACTCGAAGACGTGTGTGTGCGGGGCAGCGTGTCGGTGCCCGAGTTCATGACCGTACGCGAGCGCGGCAGCGTGCAGCACCTGGCGTCGCAGGTCTGCGGACAACTGGCGCCGGGCGCGGGCATCTGGGACGCCTTCGCAGCCGTCTTCCCGGCGGTGACCGCGTCCGGCGTGCCCAAGGACGCCGCGTACGCCTCGATCCGCCGACACGAGCCCGGCACGCGGGGCCTGTACAGCGGCGCGGTGCTCACGGTGGACCACATCGGCGAACTGGACGCGGCCCTGGTGCTGCGCAGCGCCTACCGCAAGGACGGGCACACCTGGCTGCGTGCGGGCGCCGGCATCGTCGGCCACTCGACGCCGGAACGGGAGTTCGAGGAGACCTGCGAGAAGTTGGAGAGCGTGGCGCGCTACCTGGTGCCCGCGCGGGAGGAGGACGCGTGATGAGGTTCCACGAGGACGTATTCGTCGCGGGTGTGGGCACGTATCGACCCGATGTGGTGAGCACCGCGTTCGCGGTCGGCGCGTCCTGGTACGACCCGGCGGACCGCGAGGCGTCCGGCATGGAGTCGGTGATGGTTGCCGGGGACCTGCCCGGGCCGGACATGGCGGTGCGGGCGGCCGAGGTCGCGGTGCGCCGGTCGGGCCACGACCGGGACGACTTCGGCGCGCTGCTGCACACCGCCACCCACCACCAGGGCCCGGACGGCTGGTCGGCGCCGCACTACGTGCTGCGCAACACGTTGGATCGGCCGATCACCGCGGTCCAGGTGGGGCCGGGTTGCCTCGGTTCGCTGGCCGCGTTGGAGAGCGCCGCGTACCGGCTGCTCGGCAACCCGGAGCACGACGCGGTGCTGCTGACCTGCGGAGACAACTTCGGTACCCCGCTGGTGGATCGCTGGCGGGCGTCGAAGTTGTTCCTGCTCGCGGACGGCGGCGCGGCGGCGGTGGTGTCCCGGCGGGCCGGCTTCGCCCGGGTGCTGGCCTTCGGGGCGGTGTCGAATCCGTCGATGGAGGAACTGCACCGAGGCGGCGAGAAGCGCTTCCCGCCCGGCATCACCATCGGCCGCTCACTCAACTTCGAGGAGCGCAGCGCCTATTGGCGCGAGCAGTGGGCCCAGGGCGTGGCCCCGCCGATGGGGCACTTCGGTGACGTGGTGGCCGAGACCGTCGAACATACGTTGGGCGAGGCCGGTCTCGCGTTGGACAAGGTGGCCCGGATCTGCCACTCCGGCTACACCCGAGGCGCGTTGGAGAGCATCTACCTCGACCCGCTGGGCATCGACGACACACGCGGCACCTGGGAACTCACCCGCACGCTCGGGCACGCCGGTGCGGCGGACCCGTTCATCGGCCTCGAACACGTGTGGACCCGCGGCGAGGTGGTCCCGGGCGATCACGTCCTGCTGTTGTGCGCCGGGCCGGGCATGGAGACGGACTGCGTGGTGCTGGAGATCGTCGCCCCGTACGAGCCCGCGAAGGAGGGCTGACCGATGCCGGACGGATGTGTGCCGTGGCCGGCGGAGGTCGCCGCGCGTTATCGACGCGAAGGGCTGTGGCCGGGCGTCGACCTCGGCGGCCTGCCCCGGGTCTGGGCCGACACGCACGGCGACCGCACCGCCCTGGTCAGCGGCGAACGCCGTTACTCCTACCGCGATTTGGCCGATCGCATCGACCGGACGGCGGCCGGCTTCCGCCGGCTGGGCCTGCGACCCGGCGAGCGGGTCGTGCTGCAGTTGCCCAACGTCGCCGAATTCGTGATCGTCGCGTTCGCGCTGTTCCGGGTCGGCGTCAAGCCGGTGTTCTCGCTCGCGTCGCACCGTGCCAACGAGATCCGGCACCTGTGCGCGTCGTCCGGGGCGTCGGGATACGTGGTGCCCGATCGTCATCGGGGCTTCGACCACGCCGGTCTCGCACTCCGCATGCTCGACGAGATCCCGACTCTGCGCACGGTGTTCGTGCACGGTGACCCGCCGGCCGCGGCCGGCGCAGCGGTGGTCCCACTGGCGAGCGTGGACGCGGATCCGCTCCCGCTGCCCGCGAACGACCCGGCGGACGTGGCGTTCTTCCTGCTCTCCGGCGGAACCACCGCGTTGCCCAAGCTGATTCCGCGCACACACGACGACTACGCGTATCAGATCCGGACCGCGGCCGAGGTATGCGAGGTCGGCCCAAACGACGTGTACCTGGCCGCGCTGCCGGTGGAGTTCAACTTCACCTGGGGCTGCCCCGGTGTGCTCGGCACGCTCGGGGCCGGCGGCACGGTCGTGTTGGCCGAGGACCCCTCCGCGGACGACTGTTTTCGTGCCGTCGAGGACGAGCGGGTCACCTTCACCTCGGTCGTGCCCACCGTGGCCCGACTGTGGCTGGAGGCGTTGGAGTGGGGAGCGGCGGACCTGTCGAGCCTGCGGCTGATCCAGATCGGCGGTGCCAAGCTGCCGGTCGAACTGGCCGCCCGGATCGAGCCGGGCTTCGGCTGCAGATTGCAGCAGGTGTTCGGGATGGCCGAGGGCCTGCTTGCGATGTCTCGCGCCGACGACTGCGCGGAGGCGGTCCTGACCACGCAGGGCCGCCCGATCTCGGCGGCCGACGAGGTGCGCGTGGTGGACGAGCAGGACGCCGACGTGCCGCTCGGCACGGTCGGCGAACTGCTCACCCGCGGCCCGTACACACTGCGTGGCTACTACCGCGCCGACGAGCACAACAGGCGTGTCTTCACCTCGGACGGCTTCTACCGCACCGGCGACCTGGCCCGACTGACCCCGGCCGGGCACCTGGTGATCGAAGGACGGCTCAAGGACGTGGTGATCCGCGGCGGCGACAAGATCGCCGCCGGCGAGGTGGAGGGCCACCTGCTGAGCTGCGCCTCGGTCGACGCCGCCGCGGTGGTCCCGGTCGCGGACGAGTTCCTCGGCGAGCGCATCCACGCGTTCGTGATCTGCCGCGGCGAACCACCCACCCTGGCCGACCTCAAACGGGCCCTGCACGAGCGCGGGTTGGCCGAGTACAAGCTGCCCGACCGGATGGAACACGTCGACGCCTTCCCGCTGACCGCGCTCGGCAAGGTGGACAAGAAGATCCTCACGGCCGCGGCGAACGACCCGACACTGAGCCGGAATTGGGGACCGGCCGCAAGCGTCTGCGAACACCGGGAAGGGTGAACCGCACATGGACGGCACCACCAGTACCGCCGGCAATGCCGGCACCGACCACAACGCCGGCGCCGGCGGGACGGCCGGGACCGCCGGGACCGCCGGACCCGCTCCCGCTCCCGCGCCGCCGACCTCGGCCGACCTGCGCGCGAGCGTCTCGGCAATGATCGGCACCCCGCCCGGTGAGATCGCCGGCGACGCCAACCTCGTGCTGCTCGGCCTGGGTTCGCTGGAGATGATGCGGCTGGTCAACCGGTGGCGACGGCAGGGCCTGGCGATCGAATTCCGCGATCTGGCCGCCGAACCGACCATCGACGCGTGGACCGAGCGGTTGGCCTCGGCCGGGGCGAAAGGGTCGCCGGGGGCGAAGCGATGAGCGCGCTGTTGGTTCGCGGCGGCTGCCTGTATCCGGGAGACACCGGCGCACGAGTGATCCCGGACGGCTCGGTCCTGGTCGAGGCCGGGCGGATCGCCGCGGTCGGAACCACCGCCGACGTCGAGGCCGCGTTGACACCGGCGCTGCGGGCGGGCCTGCGCACGATCGACGCACGCGGGAAGATGATCCTGCCCGGCTTCGTGAACGCGCACTGGCACGAGATGTTCGCGCTGCGCTTCCCGTTCAAGGGGGCCCTGCGTCCGCCCGCCGACCGGGACGACAAACCCGCGTTCATGGCCCTGGGCGGCGACGTCCGACAGATCTCGACCGCCTTCGACGTCTTCCATGATCAGCTCGAACTGCTCACCCCGGACGAGGCGTCGGCCATCGCGCGCTACTCGATGTGGACCCAGTTGCGGTCGGGTACGACCACCCTCGGCGACGTCGGCTCGTTCAACCGGCCCCAGGCGCTGATCCGGGCGGCGCGGGACCTGGGCATGCGCTGTGTGGTCAGCACGTGGGCGAGCGACGCGGTGTGCGCGGCGGGCGAGACACGCTTTCGTCGCACCCGGGACGCGGACGACGAACTGCGCCGGATCGAGGACGTGCTGCGCGAGGTCGCGGCCGCCCCCGACGACCTGGTCCGGGCCTGGCCGACCGCGGTCTACGGCACCAACATGAGCGACGAACTCGGCGCCGGACTGGCCGAGTTGGTGAATCGATACGACGTCCCGTTCGGCACGCACGTGGGTGCGCTGCGCAACGAGTCGGCGGTGATGCTGGCCTACCACGGCAACACCCCGGTCCGCCGTTTCGCCGAACTCGGGCTGCTGTCGGACCGGTTCATGGCGGTGCACTGCGCGTTCGCGGACGAGGACGAGAGCAAGCTGCTGATCGAGGCGAACGCGCACATCAGCCACTCGCCGGCGAAGTACGGTCCGGCCGGGGAGTCCGCACTGACCGAGACCCGGGCGATGCCCCGATTCCGGCGCGCCGGTCTGGACGTCTCGCTGTCCACGGACGGGGCCTCGCTGCCGATCGGCGGGATGGCCGAGGCCATGCGGGCCTGTTGGCAGATGTACAACGAGATGTACGCCGATCCCACCGAGGTGTTGCCCACCGACGCGCTGGCGATGGCCACCCGGCTGCCCGCCCGCGGCCTGGACTGGGCCGCGGAGATCGGCAGCCTCGAAGTGGGCAAGCAGGCGGACCTCCAACTGATCCCGACCGACGACTGGCGCTATCTGCTCAACCCGCGACCCCTGGAGGGCTTCCTCGCACTCGGTGGATCCACCGACGTGGACACCGTCGTGGTCGCGGGTCGGGTCCTGGTCGAGGGCGGTCGGGCCGGCGGCATCGACGAGGCCGACCTGGAAGCGGATTACCTGGCGGCGCTCGGCTCGTTCTCGGTGCGCTGCCTGGGCATCGACCCGGACGTGGTGGCCGCGCTCACCGGACGACCCCGCACATCTCGACGACAGCGGAAGTGAGGTGGGCCCGATGCGGGACACCACGGCCCTGGTCACCGGGGCGGCAGGCGGCATCGGCGGCGCGGTGACGCGCGCGCTGGCCGCCGAGGGGATCGCGGTCGCGGCCCTCGACGCGAACGCCGAGGCGCTCGGCCCGCCGGTCGAGGAACTGACCGAGGCCGGACACCGCGTGCGCGGATACGCCGCCGACGTGCGATCGAGCGCGGACGTGGACGCGGTGGTGGCCCGCGTCGAGGACGAACTCGGGCCGATCGACTACCTGGTCAACGCGGCGGGAGTGCTGCGCACCGGCGCCGCGGTCGAACTCTGCGATCGGGACTGGGAGCAGACCTTCGCGGTCAACACGACCGGCGTCTTTCACGTCTGCCGCGCGGTGGCCCGCCGGATGATCCCGCGCGCGAGCGGCGCGATCGTCACGGTGGCCTCCAACGCGGCGGGCACCCCGCGCTGGGACATGGCGGCGTACGCGGCGTCCAAGGCCGCGGCGACCGTCTACACCAAGTCGCTCGGCCTGGAACTGTCCGGGCACGGCATCCGGTGCAACGTGGTCGCCCCGGGCTCCACCGACACTCCGATGCTGACCTCGTTGTGGGCGGACGGCGACGCGCGCGCCGCCTCCATCGAGGGCACCGCGGCCACCTTCCGGGTCGGCATTCCGCTCGGCCGACTCGCCCGCCCGCAAGACGTCGCGGACGCGGTGCTGTTCCTGCTCTCCGACCGCGCCGCGCACATCACGCTCCACGAGCTCACGGTCGACGGCGGCGCCGCGCTGGGCAACTGAGCGCGCGCTTTGTCGAGCGTCCCCCACCGCACGAGAACGGAGGCGTCATGGCGATCCCGGCGATCGCGTCCTACCCCATGCCGACCGAGGACGAGCTGCCGCGCAACGTCGCGTCCTGGACGATCGATCCCGCGCGCGCGGTGTTGCTGATCCACGATCTACAGCACTACTTCCTGCGGCCCTTCGACGCGGACCGGGCGCCGATGGCCGACCTGATGGACAACGTCGCGGCGCTGCGGGCCCGGTTCGCCGAATGCGGAGCGCCGGTCGCGTACACCGCGCAACCCGGCGGAATGAGCGACGAACAGCGCGGCCTGCTCAAGGACTTCTGGGGCCCGGGGATGACCGCCGAGCCCGGGCAGCGGATGATCCCGGACCGGATCGCGCCGAACGCGGCGGACACCGTGTTCACCAAATGGCGGCCCAGCGCGTTCTTTCGCACCGGCCTGCTCGACCTGCTGCGCGCGCACGGCCGGGATCAGTTGGTGATCTGCGGCGTCTACGCGCACGTGGGCATCCTGATGACCGCGCACGAGGCCTTCTCGCACGACATCGAGACCTTCGTGGTGGCCGACGCGGTGGCCGACTTCTCGCCGCGGTACCACCGGATGGCGCTGGACTATGTGGCGTCCCGGTGCTCGGTGACGGTGTCCACCCGGGTCGCGTTGGCGATGTCGACGGCGATGTCGGGCGGAGCGCGGCGATGACCGGCCCGCTGCCCGAACCATCCGTCCTGGATCGCGTCCTGGCCCCGGACCCGCCGCCGTTCGCGTTGTTGCATCGGCCGGGCGCGGCCGGTCCCGAGCGGATCGACGTACTGATCGGGCGGATCACCGAGCCGGACCGGATCGCGGACATCCCGCTGCCGCCGGCCGGCGGTCGCGGCCGGCACGAGACGCTGGCCGTGCTGCCGTATCGGCAGATCGGTGAGCGGGGCTACGAATTTCCCGACGACGGCGCACCGCTGCTGGCGATGACCATCGTGGACCAGGACGCGGTGTCCGTCGCGGAGATCCTCGATCGGCTGCCGGACGGGCCGATCGAGCTGGGCCGCGGCGGCTTCGACGCCGACGACGAGCAGTACGCGAATACGGTGCGCACGGTGCTGGCGCAGGAGATCGGGCGCGGTACCGGCGCCAACTTCGTGATCAAGCGCTCGTTCCGGGTCGAGATCGGCAATTGGTCGCCGCATACCGCGTTGGCCTTCTTCCGTCGGTTGCTCGGACGCGATCCGGGTTCGTACTGGACGTTCGTGATCCACACGGCCGGCCGGACGTTCGTGGGCGCCTCGCCGGAGCGGCACATCAGCCTGGACGCGGGCACCGTGGTGATGAATCCGATCAGTGGCACGTATCGGTATCCGGACGGTGGACCGGACCTGGGCGAGGTGCTGGACTTCCTCGCCGACGAGAAGGAGGCCGGCGAGCTGTACATGGTGCTCGACGAGGAACTCAAGATGATGGGCCGGGTGTGCGACCTCGGTGGTCGTGTGGTGGGACCGCGGTGGAAACGCATGGCGCGGCTGGCCCACACCGAGTACCTGATCGAGGGCCGCAGTTCGCTGGACGTACGGGACATGTTGCGCGAGACGATGTTCGCGCCGACGGTCACCGGCGGCCCGTTGGAGAGCGCGTGCCGGGTGATCGCGCGGCACGAACCGGCCGGGCGCGGTTACTACGCGGGCGTGGTCGCCTTGATCGGGCGGGACGCGCACGGTGGTCGGGCGATGGACTCGGCGATCTTGATCCGGACGGCCGACGTCGATCCGGCGGGACACGTGCGGATCCCGGTGGGCGCGACGCTGGTGCGTGATTCGGACCCGGCCTCGGAGGCTGCGGAGACCTGGGCCAAGGCGGCGGGCCTGCTGGAGGTGTTGCGCGGCCCGGTGGGCGGTGCGGTCGGCCGGTCGGCCGGGACCGGCGCCGATCTCGGCGAGCATCCGGAGGTGCGACGGGCGTTGGCGGCGCGGAACCGGCCGTTGGCCGGCTTCTGGTTCGCCGGGCCGGGGGAACGCACCCGGGCCGAACCGAGGTTGGCGGGTCGTACCGTGCTGGTGATCGACGCCGAGGACACCTTCACCTCGATGGGTCGACACCTGTTGGCCGCGCAGGGGTTGGTGGTGACCGTGCGGCGGTTCGACGAGGACTATCGCCTGGACGAGCACGATCTGGTCATCGTGGGCCCCGGCCCCGGGGATCCGCGGGATCACGCGCATCCCAAGATCGCCCGGATCCGGGAGGTGACGCGCACGCTGCTGGCGGCAAGAACGCCGTTCCTGTCGGTATGTCTGGCCCATCAGGTGTTGTGCACGACGCTCGGCCTGGACATCGTGCGCAATCCGCTGCCGAATCAGGGCACCCAACGGACCGTCGACTGCTTCGGGCGGGCCGAACGCGTCGGGTTCTACAACACGTTCGCGGCATCGAGCCCTACCGATTCGATCCGGTGCGCGGTGCGGGACGGTGCGGTCGAGGTGTTCCGCGACGCGGGCAGTGGCGAGGTGCACGCGCTGCGCGGGCCCGGGTTCGCTTCGGTGCAGTTCCATCCGGCTTCGGTGTTGACCGATCACGGAGCCGAGATTCTGGGTGGGTTGTTGGGGGATCTGGCGGAGAAGAAGGTGCGCCCATGAGCGGCGACGAGGGTGAGGAGACCCTGTACTTCGCCTCGGCGGAGGCATTCGGGAGCTGGATGGAGGCGAACCACGCCGACTCGGACGGGGTGTGGGTGGCGTTGGCGAAGAAGGGCACGGCGGAGCCGTCGGTGACCCGAGGGCAGGCGTTGGACGTGGCGTTGTGTTACGGCTGGATCGACGGCAAGGCGTTCTCCGGTGGTACGCCGCCGGGGTGGTGGGCGCAGCGGTACACCCCGCGTCGGGCGCGCGGCAGGTGGTCGAGGATCAATTGCCGGCGGGCGCAGACGCTGATCGAGCGCGGGCGGATGCGGCCCTCGGGGTTGGCTCGGATCGAGGCCGCCAAGGCGGACGGGCGTTGGGACGCGGCGATGGAGCCGCCACGCAGTGCGGAGGTACCGGCGGACCTGCGGGTGGCGCTGGACGCGTGTCCGCCTGCGGCTGTGGCGTTCTCGGCGTTGAGCGCGAGTCGGCGGTATCAGGTGTTGCTTTCGGTGGCCGATGCCAAGCGGGCCCGGACGCGGGCTCGAAGGATCGCTCGGCACGTCGAGCGGTTGGCGCTCACCGAGCTTCGGTAGGCGGGATCGGTCTCCGGCCGCCCCGGCCCGTCGGTCCGGTTCGCAGGGTGAGAACGAACTCTTATCGCGGGTGCGTTGTTCCGGTTCTGTTACCTGCGTAGCGTTTTTGCCGGTAACCACATCCTTCGCTCGAAAGGGAGAACCGTGACCACCAGGGTGTATCCCGCCTACATCGGCGGCCGGGACATCGGCGGCGAAGGCGGGGAGTACGTGCACACCGTCACCGCGCGCGCCATCATCGAGGACACCTTTCCCAGTCTGCGGTTGAAGCGTGATCTCGACCTGGGCAGGGTCGACCGGGAGAGCGCCGGCGATCGGCTCGCGGGAGCGTGTGCGGTCGCCGACGAAGGCATGATCGCGGCGGCGCTCGAGGCGGCCGCCGGTGCCGCGCCCGAGTGGGCGCGCACGCCGCTCGCCACCCGGATGGAGATCGGGCGGGCGATCGCGCGGCGGCTGGGCGAACACCGGGATCCGCTGGTGGAGATCCTGGTCGCCGAGGGGCAGCCCCGTTCGGGAGCCGAGGCGATGATCGACGGGATCCCGCTCACCGGGTGGAGCCCCGAGACGCTCGAATGGTGCGCCGAACAACTGGAGTTCCGTCGTCACGACGGAGAGCGCGAGATGATCCTGCGACGCGTGGCCGACGGTGTGGTGTGTGTCAACCCGCCGCAGAACGCGGCGACGGTGAACGCGCTGTCCGCGATCACCGCACTGTTGGCGGGCAACACGGTCGTGGTCCGCGCACCGCGCGGTGTCGCGCTCAGTTGCATGTACGCCATGCGCGAGGTGGTGGCGCCGGTGCTGGAGGCCGCCGGAGCGCCCGCCGGCACGCTGAACGCCTACTGCGGACCGCCGGCCGTCGACACCTGGCTGGCCAGCGAACACGTGAACGACATCGTCTACTACGGCGGCAGCAAGCAGGGCCTGGCCTTCGAGCGGGACTGCATCGCCGCGGGCAAGAAGCCGATTCTCGAACTCGCGGGCAACGACTGCTGCGTGGTGTGGTCCGACGCCGATCTGGACGCCGCGGTGGAGACCGTGACCCAGTTCTTCCTGAACTCCGGTCAGATCTGCAACGTGCCCAACCAGGTGATCGCCCACCCCGCGATCGCGGACGAGCTGATCGAACGGCTGATCGTGGCGACCGGCAAGATCCACCCCGGCCATCCCGACGAGCCCGGCGTGGTGCTCACCCCCGTGCTCGGCGCCGACTGGTTCTTCGGTTGCCTGACCGAAGCCCTCATGGGCGGCGCGACCCTGG
Organism: Embleya sp. NPDC005971; assembly: GCF_040629175.1. Lineage (NCBI taxonomy): Bacteria > Bacillati > Actinomycetota > Actinomycetes > Kitasatosporales > Streptomycetaceae > Embleya > Embleya sp. NPDC005971. Next base: position 15,187 of record NZ_JBEXUX010000072.1, read on the forward strand.
TGCACGGCGGCCGTCGCCTGGAGGTGGACGGCACCCCGTCGGACACCGGCTTCTTCATCGAACCGACGATCGTGCGGGTGTCCGGACTCGGCGACGCCCGCTCGTTGTCGGTGGTCCGGGACGAGACGTTCTTCCCGCTGCTGCCGATCATCGTGCCCGAGCCGGGCGACTCGGACGAGCGATTGTTCGACGAGATTCTGACCTTCGTCAACAGCAACGCCTACGGCCTGCGGAACTCGTTCTGGTCGACCGGCCCGGAGCACATCGAGCGGTTCCTGTCGGCGGTCGGCAACGGCGGCAACCTGAAGATCAACGACTCGCACGGCAACTTCCTCCCGTTCCTGCCCAACTCGGGCGGCACCGGCCTGACCGGCGGAGCCTTCGGCGAGGCGAGCCATCCCATGTTGCGCACCACGCATCTACAGGGCGTCAGCATCGTGCGCCCGACGCCCCGACTCGGAGGAGCCCGATGACTTCCCGCACCCTCAAGGCCGCACTGCCGTGCTCGGCGGCGAGCGCGATCGAACGACTGCGCGACGAGCGGGCGTTCCCCGACCGGGCCGCCGAGATCGTCTCGGTCCGGGACGTCGGCGACGACCTGCGCGAGTGGACGCTCGCCTTCCGCGGCGGCACCGCCCGGTGGACGCAACGCACCCGGGACGCGAGTGGTGGGCAGCAGCCGTACCGGATCGAGTTCGAACAGGTCGACGGCGACTTCCAACAGTTCGGCGGCGCGTGGACGTGCACCGACACCGACGACGGTTGCGAGGCCGTGTTCGAGGTCGGTTACCGCACCAGCGTGCCGCACCTCGCCGGCGCGATCGACTCGGCCGTGGGCCGGGTTCTGGTCCGCGTCGCGCACGAGATTCTGGTCGGCGTCGGCGGTGGCGCACGCATCACCTCCGGTGGGCACCACCTGCGCGACCTGCCGGTCGCCTCGACCCCGGAGGGGAGCCCGAGCCATGCGCTTCGATGACATCTGGCTCACCGGCACCGGCGGCACACTCGGCGAGCGCACTCCGGTCGCGGACGCGGTCGCGACCGGCCACTACGAGAGCGAGGCCGCCGAGAGCACCGGCATGGTCAGCGTCGCCCAGGCCCGGCTCGCGCCGCCGGAGATGGCCGTGATCGCGGGGCGCCAGGCGATCAAGGACGCCCAGGAGTACGGCACCGTGGTCGACCCGGGCAGCCTGTACCTGCACAGCCACGGGCACTTCCAGGGCATCGACATGTGGCCCGCGGCGTGCTGGATCGCCAAGGAACTGCTGGGTCCGCGCGTCGACGGGATACCCACGACCGTCTCCGCGTGGTCCAACGGCTCGCTGGCCAGCATCGACATCGCCGCGGCGATGCTCGCGTCGCGCCCCGCACTGCCGTCCGCGCTGATCACGCTGGGGGACCGGTTCGCGCCGCCGACCGATCGCTGGCACACCTCCCCGGGCATCGTGTTCGGCGACGGAGCCGCGGCGGCCGTGCTCGCCCGAGGCGGTGGTCGGCTGCGGCTGGTCTCGCTCGTCTCGGAGACCGACACGGTCCTGGAGGGGCTCTCGCGCGGCGACGAGCCGTTTCGCACCGCGCCTGCCGAACTCGGCGACATCCGGCACCGCACCCGGCAATTCCTGGCCCGGGGCGAGATTTCCATCCGGGACGTACAGACCCGTTCGGCGGATCGCACCCGCAGCGTGGTGGCCCGTGCCCTGGCCGACGCGGAACTGGAGCAGGAGCAGATCGACTGGTTCGTCACTCCGTTCGTCGGCAGCACGCTCTACCGGGAGAGCTTCGTACGGCCGCTCGGCATCACCCCCCGCCACGATCTGCACGAACTCGGCCTGACCATCGGTCATCTCGGTGCGGCCGACCAGATCTACGCGCTCGACCACCTGCTCAAGGCGGACCTGTTGGCGCCCGGGGCGCGGGTGCTCGTGATCGGCACCGGCATGGGCTTCACCTTCTCCGCCGCCGTGTTCGCGACGGATCGGTCCCGACCCCACGAGCGAAAGGAAGGAACTCCGTCATGAGCCTCGGCGGCAACCCCGACTCCCGCGTGACCGCGGTCGACAGACTGATGTCGCCGACCGCCCTGCGGAAGGAGATAGCGATCCCGCCCGAGACCCGCAAGGCCGTGCTGGCGGCGCGCCGGGACGTCAAGCGGATCCTGAACGGGAAGGACGATCGCCTGGTCCTGGTCACCGGTCCGTGCTCGATTCACGACACCGAGGCCGCGCTGGTCTACGCCGAGCGCCTGGCCGAGCTGTCCCGGCAGGTGGCCGACCGACTGTTGATCGTCATGCGTGTATACGTGGAGAAGCCGCGTACCCGGATGGGCTGGAAGGGACTGGTCAGCGATCCCGGCCTGGACGGGTCGTACGACCTGAACACCGGGCTGCGGATGGCGCGCGGACTGATGGTGCGGATCCTGGAGACCGGACTGCCGATCGGTTGCGAGTTCCTCGACCCGATGATCGCCCGGTACTTCGCCGACGCGGTCTCGTGGGCCTCGATCGGTGCGCGCACCGTGCAAAGTCAGGTGCACCGCCAACTCACCAGCGGCTTGGACATGCCGGTCGGGATCAAGAACACCACCGCCGGTCGTACGGACGACGCGATCGACGCGATCGTCACCGCCTCGAACAGCCACGTGTTCCCGAGCATCACCGACGACGGGCAGGCGGCGGTGGTGACCACCAGCGGCAACCCGGACTGCCACGTGGTGTTGCGCGGCGGCACCGAGGGCCCCAACTACAGCGCGCCCGACGTGGCCGAGACGCTCGATCGGTTGCAGGCCGCGGGACTGCCCGGGCGGGTGGTCATCGACGCGAGTCACGGCAACAGCGGCAAGGACCACGAGGAACAGACCAACGTGGTCGAGGACGTCGCCGAACGCATCGCCGACGGTGAGTCCGGCGTCGCCGGGATGATGATCGAGAGCTTCCTGGCCTGCGGCCGACAGGACCTGATCCTGGGTCGGACCGACGGCCTCGCCTACGGCCAGAGCGTCACCGACGCGTGTGCGGGCTGGGAGCAGACCATGCACATGGTCGAGCGGCTGGCGGAGGCGGTGACGGCCCGGCGGGCGGCCGATCCGTCGGTGATGGTGGCCTGAGCGCTCGAACCGACACCCGGCTCCCGACACCTCCCCCGGCACCCGGCACTGGGGACACCGAGACGCCCAGGCACCCAGACACCCAGACACCCGAGAATTCGAGAGGAACGATTCCGGTGGCCACGACCACGAGTTCGGCACTTCCGCTCGCCCGGCACATCGATGGTGATCGCACCGGTGCGGTGCATCGGATCGCCATCGCCGCCCCCGAGCGGGCGAAGCCGGATCCGCAGCGGTACGCGTCGGCGGCGCTCGCGGCGCTGATCCACCGCTACACCGGCGAGACCGATCTGCTGATCGCTCGCCGGATCGGTCCGGGCCCGACCGAGATCATCGAACCGCGGGTGTCCGGCGACGAGACGGCGGCGGAACTGCTCGCCGCCGTCGCCGCCGCGCCGCCCGCCCAACCGGCGGCCGGTCGCCCCTGCCACGGCCTGGTGGCCGACGCGGCCGCGCAAGACGTTGCCGACCGCGCCGCGCTGACCCTGACCGTCGACCGGGGAACCTACGAATTGCTGCTCTTCCAGGACGAGTTCGACGACGAGGCAGCCGCCCAGTACGGCCGGCACCTGGCCCGTCTGCTCACCGCGCTGAGCAACGACGACGGCGTGCTCGTCCGTGATCTGCCGCTGCTGGGCGACGAGGAGAGGCAGCGCATCCTGGTCCAGTGGAACCGGACCGACCAGTCCGTACCCGAGCCGTTCTTCCACGAGATCGTCGCGGACTTCGCGCGCCGAACCCCCGAGGCGACCGCGATCGCGCTGCCCGACACCGCGCTGACCTATCGGGAACTGGACGACCGGGCCAATCGACTCGCCCACCGCCTGGCCGCGATCGGTGTTCGCCGGCAGGACCGGGTCGGAGTCTGCTTTCCGCGCGGCGCGGAGAGCCTGATCGCCCAACTCGCCTGCTTCAAGCTCGCGGCTGCGGCGATCCTGCTCGACCCGGACTTTCCCGCCGATCGGGTGCGCTTCATGGTCGAGGACGCCTCGGCCGCCGCGGTGGTGACGCTGTCCGCCCACGAGGACACGGTCCGCGGACACTGCCCGGTGCTCGCGCTCGACGTCGCCGACTGGCACACCGAGCCGAGCACCGAGGTGAGCGCGCCGGTGGACGTCGACGACCTGATCCACATCTGCTACACCTCCGGCTCCACCGGTGCGCCGAAAGCGGTTCTGGTCCGGTTCGGGGCGGCGCGCAATCAGATCCACAGCATGTGCGAGATGACCGGGATGAACACCGACACCCAGGGCACCTGGCTGGCGGCGCCCGGCTACGGCATGGTCGAGGTCGAGTGTTTCCCGGTGCTCGCCGCGGGTGGCACGGTGCACATCCCCGATGTGTCCGTGGTGGCATCCCCGCAGTTGCTCCAGGACTGGTACCTGGACAAGCGGATCACCACCACGCTGTTGATGAAGCCGATGGCCGAGCGGTTGTGGAGCCTGGACTGGCCCGCCGACACCCCGTTGGCGAACATCAGGGTCTGCGGCGAGCGGATCCAGTCCTGGCCGCCCGCCGGGCTGCCGTTCCGCCTGATCAACCTGTACGGCTCCGCCGAGGCGACCACCGTCGCCGGCTGCGATATCACCGAGCTGGGCCGCGAGTTGGGGCCGGAGGGACGAGGTCGCAGGCTGCCGCCGATCGGCCGGCCGATCCCGAACGTCAAGATCTACGTGCTGGACGAGAACCTCGCGCCGGTGCCGCCGGGTGTGGTGGGCGAACTGTGCATCGCGGGCCACAGCCTGTCGGCCGGCTACCTGAACCGGCCCGAGGCGACCGCGCTGAAGTGGGTGCCCAACCCGATCGATGTGGACCCGAACCCGATGCTCTACCGCACCGGCGACATGGCGCGGTACTGGCAGGACGGCGGCATCGAGATCATCGGCAGGGTGGACAACCAACTCAAGGTTCAGGGCAACACCGTGCAACTGGGCGAGATCGAGGTGGTCGCCGCGAGGCAGCCGGGCGTCGCCCAGGTCGCGGTCCTGGCACATCGGGATGCGGACGGGGACGTGCGACTGACCGCGTACATCGAGCCGAAGGGTGAACCGGCGCCGGCGGTTCGCGACATCCGTCGGGCGCTGCGGGAGAAGTTGCCCGCGTTCATGGTGCCGTCCGCGTATGTCGTGGGCGGGCTGCCGACCTCGGTCAACGGCAAGATCGACCGGGCCGCGCTGCCCGAACCGCCGCGCTCGCGGCCGGACCTGGACAGCCCGTACCGGGAGCCGCACACCGACACCGAGCACTCGCTCGTGCAGTTGTGGACGAAGGTGCTCGAACTGGATGGGATCGGCGTGCGGGACAACTTCTTCGAACTCGGCGGCGACTCGCTGCGGGGGGCCCGCCTGACCGAGCAGGTACGCGAACTCTTCGACGTGGACGTCGAGTTGGGTGATCTACTGCACGAGCCCACGATCGACCGCATGGTCGAGGTGATCGAGGCAGCCCACGCGCGTTGAACCCTCGGGCGAGCGGCCGTCGTCCCCGGGGGCGCCCGACGGGGACGACAAGCCGCGTCGCCGGGCTCAGCCCTTGCCGGTCTCGGCCAGGACGTCCAGGTAGTTCGGGTTGTGCATGATGCCGAGTACGTTCCCGAACGGGTCGAGCACCGAGGCACCGACGAAGCCCTCGCCGAAGTCGCGCGCCGGCTCGTGCTCCCTCGCACCCATGGCCGACAACCGGGCCAGGGCGGCGGGAAGATCCTCGACATGCCAACTGACGACGGCACCGCCTGCCTCGGCCGTGCCGTGTGCGCCCAACTCCGAGACGTAGCGGGCGTCCACCAGTCCCAGTTCCTGCCGGAAGTCGCCGACCCGGAACTCCACATACCCGGGTCGCTCGAAGTAGGGCTCCACGCCCAGTAGTTCGGTGTACCAACGACGGGCCGCGGGCAAGTCCGCCGCCTGATACCTGACATGGGCCAAACCTTGCAACATCCGTGCTCCCTCGGTGTTCGGCGGTACCGGTCCGACATGGTGACAACGCCGCGGATCGTGCGGGGTCACGCCCGGGCGGGACCGAATGCGGCGGGTCGGGGTGCGCCGTCGGTGCGCAGTACCACCCTCCTGCCGTGCAGTTCGTGCCGTTCCATCCGACGATGCACGTCGGCGGCGGCGGACAGCGGCAGGATCTCCATCGTGCGCGGACGCAGCCGGCCGGCGCCGAGCAGGCGGTTGATCGTGTCCGCGGCGGCGGCGAGTTCGTCGATGCCGGCGTGCGAGATCACGAAGCTGCGGATCGAGCCGTCCTTCATGTAGAGCTCGCTCGCGGGCAACACCGGCGCGGTGCCCGATCCCGCGCCGGCGAGCAGAACGATCCGGCCGCGTCGAGCGAGCAGGCCGACCGCCGCCACCAGGTCGTTGTGGCCGGAGGTGTCCAGATACAGGTCGACGCCGTTCGGGGCGGCCTCGGCGAGGTGTCGGGTCACCTGGGGATCGCGATAGTCGCAGACGATCTCGGCGCCCAGTTCGCGGCAGTATCGGGCGTCCCGAGCCGAGGCGGTGGCCAGGATCCGGGCACCCGCCTCGGCGGCCAGAGTGACCAGTGCGCTGCCGACGTTTCCGGCGGCGCCCGCGATCAGCACGGTGTCGCCGGCGCGCAGACCACCGTGCGTGAACAGGGCGAGGTGGGCGGTGGCCGCGGGATGCAGCACCGCCGCGGCCGCGAACGCATCCACCCCCGGCGGGAGTCGGTAGAGCCGGTCGGCGGCGATCACCGCCCGTTCGGCCGCCGCACCCTGCCGGCCGCCGTGGCCGAGGCTGTTGCTCCATACCCGGTCACCGACGGCGAAGCCGGGCGCACCGGGGCCGACCCGGGCGACCCGGCCGACCAGATCGCGACCGATCACGAACGGGAAGGCCACGGGGGTGACGAACCGCCCGGAACGTACGAAGGTGTCGACCGGATTGACCGTGCCGGCCCACACGTCGACGAGCACGTCGCAGGGGCCGGGGCGGGGGTCGGGCAGCTCGCCGAAGCGGATCTCCGATGGCGGGCCGAGCCGTTCGAGGTAGGCAGCGCGCATGTAACGGAGTCTGGCATCGGCCGACGTGAATTCCCGTGCGTGACCCGCCGGTTCGAAACGCGCGTGGCTTCGCGATACGAGAAGCACGTCTTATCGCCGGGGCGTGGTCGCCGCACTGTTACCACCATAACGTGATGAGTGGTAGCAATGCTCTCGCCATGTCGGCGACACCGAAAGGGGCACCAGGAGATGACCAACGCACCCAGCTTGGCGACCTTCGAGGTCGGCGAGCGTGCGCCACTGTTCCTGGTGGCGGCGCATACGCACATCGCGGCCGATCCGGCCGAGGTCTACGCACTCGTCAGCGACCTGCCGCGCAGCGCGCAGTGGAGTCCCGAGTGTGTCGGCGGCACCTGGATCAGCGGCGAACCGGGCACGGTGGGGGCGGTGTTCCGCGGCGAAAACCTGCGGGCCCCGGACGTGGTCGGCTGGGCGCCGGTGGTCCGAGGCACGTGGTTCACCGAATCCGAAGTGATCGCCGCCGACCCCGGGCACGGCTTCGGCTGGGCGATGCGGGACTCGGCGGGGGTCCGGCAGGACAGCGTGTGGCGCTACGACATCGAGCCCGCCACCGGTGGTTGTGTGTTGACCCACCGGTTCCGGATGGGCCACGCGACCGAGGGGATCCGCGGCATCACCGCGGCGATGGACGAGGCGCGGACGCGGCGCTTCCTGGCCGAGTGGGGCGCCAAACTCGCCGCGGATCTGCCGGTCACCCTCGAACGCGTCAAGCGGATCGCCGAGCGCTCCACCACCGGCCGGCACTGAACCGTCGCCGCCGGCGCCCGCCCTGCCCGGCCCGCGGCCGATCGGGTCCACCGCCCGCCGTCTCGCACCCTCCCGGCGTGGTCGTCGGCCCGTCCGAACCCACCGACGAAGGTATGACCTCATGTTCTTGCAGCGCATCGGCAATCGCGGCATCCGACTGGGCACGCTCTTCGAACGCGCGGCGGCCCGACACCCGACCAACGTCCTGATCCTCGACCACGACCTGGACATCGCTCCCGATCTGGGCCGGCGCGCGACCATCCCGGAGATCGCCGACCTGGTGGACGACTTCGCGGCCCGGCTGGACGCGGCCGGGATCCGACCCGGCGACCGGGTCGTGGTGCACAAGCGCGACGGCTTCGACATCACGCTTTTGGCCTGCGCGATCGCTCGAATCGGCGGGGTGCCGGTGCTGCTGTCGCCGATGCTCGACGGCGCGACCGTCGCCGAGTTGGTGCGGCGCACCGACCGGCCGTTCCTGGTCACCGACCGGGCCAAGCTCGACGGGCTGCCGGGCGCGCTCTTCGCCGAGACGGCGCGGGTGCTGCTGACCAAGGGCACACATCCGGACGCCACCACCCTGGACGCGTTCGCCGGGGCGACCCGGGTGCCCGCGGTGACGCGGCCCGCCGAGGAGCCGACGCTGATCACCCACACCTCGGGCACCACCGGCGTCCCCAAGCTCGCCGTACACACCGGTCGCAGCCTCCAGGCCCGATACCGCCCGCAGGCCGCGATCGTCGCGCCGATCCTGCGGCGCCGGGAAACCATCGCGCTGCACGTGTCGTTCGTGCACTCCCGGCTGATCACCGCGCTGGCCATCTCGCTGCTGCGCGGTTTCCCGATCGCCGTGCTGGCCGACTCCGATCCCCGACGCGCCGCCGATCTGTTCGCACGGCTGCGACCGGGAATCCTGGAGGCGCATCCCAACACCTTCATGGAATGGGAGGAGTTGGCCGACGATCCGCGCGAACCCCTGGCCGGCGTCAAGCTGTTCAGTTCCACCTTCGACGCGATCCACCCGCGCACCGTGCACCGACTGCTGGCCGCCACCCGGCGCCGCGCGCCGCTGTTCGGCCAGTTGTACGGTCAGAGCGAGGTCGGACCGGCCGTGGTCCGCGCCTTCACCCGGGGCCGGGCCCCGGACGCCGACGGTCGTTGTGTGGGCCGCCCCTTCCCCGGGATGACCGCCGCCCGGGTGGTCGGCCGGGCGGGCCGGCCGCCGTCCGCCGAGCACCCCGGCTTCATCGAGGTCAAGAGCGACGGACGAGTCCTCACCTACCTCGGCGAACAGGATCGCTACGACGCGCAGGTGTCCGCCGACGGCTGGTGGCGGATGGGCGACGTCGGCTACCGGACCAGGTGGGGCTGTATCCATCTGCTGGACCGCGAGGTCGACCTGATCGAGGGCTTCGGCTCCACGCTGGCCGCCGAGGACGCGCTGTTCGACAAGCTGGACGAACTCGCCGAGGTGGTCATCGTGCCCGGCGCCGACGGCAGCGCGGTGCCGGTGGTGTGCACCAGGGACGACCGCCCCATCGACCCGGACGCCTGGCGTGCGGCCACCGCCGAACTCCCCGACCTGGCCGATCCGGTCCAGCGCCGGATCGAGGACCTGCCGCAGACCGCGACCACCAAGATCAAACGTCTCGAGTTGGCGCGCCGGCTCGAAGACGAGGATCGGGGTGCGTGATGGCCGAGGTCATCGTCGCGGGCGGCGGGATCGGCGGCCTGGCCACGGCTCTCGCGGTGGCCGCCCGCGGACACCACGCGGTCGTGCTCGAACGCGCGGGCGAGTTCGCCGAGATCGGCGCCGGTATCCAACTGGCCCCCAACGGACTGCACGCCCTGGACGTCCTGGGCGTGGGCGCGGCGGTGCGTGCGACCGCGGTGCGGATGGCCGAACTGCGCTTCATGGACGGCGTCACCGGTGCGCATGTGGCGAGCCTGCCGCTGACCGAGCGATACCGGCGCCGCTTCGCCGGCCCCTACGTGGTCGCGCATCGCGCGGAACTGCATCGGGCACTGCTCGACGCGTGCCTGGCCGCCGACACCGTGTCGCTGTATGCCGGCGCACAGGTCGTCGACTACGCCCGGGACGCCACGAGCGCGACGGCCCTGCTCGCGGACGGCACCGGGATCACCGGCGACGTACTGATCGGCGCGGACGGGATCCACTCCGCGATCCGGGCCCGGCTGGTCGGCGACGGCGAGCCGCGGATCTCCGGGATCAGCGTCTACCGGGCGGTGATCCCGATGGAGCGGGTGCCCGACGCGCTGCGCTTCGACCGGTCGGTGGTGTGGTGGGCCGGACCCGGTTGCCACTTCGTGCACTACCCGATCGCCGGCGGTCGCTTCCTGAACCTGGCGGCCAGCCGCGCGGACGGCGGCACCGAGGCCGTCGTCGGCGAGCGCGTGCACCGGGATCGGGTGTTGCGCGAACTGGCCGACCTGGGCGGCACCGCACAGCGCCTGCTCGAACTCGGCGCGGACTGGAAGACCTGGATGCTGGTCGACCGCGACCCCGTGTCCCGGTGGATGGACGGCCGGGTCGCACTGCTGGGCGACGCGGCCCACCCGATGCTGCACTACGCGGCGCAGGGCGCGTGCCAGGCCCTGGAGGACGCCGTCGTGCTCGGCGCGCGATTGGCGGACGCGCGCCCCGACGAACTGCCGAAGCGCCTGGCCGGGTACCGCGACGCGCGGCACGAGCGGACCACCCGGGTCACGCTCGCCGCGCGGGAGAGCATCCGTCTGTGGCATCCCGCGGGTGCCGAGGCCGAGTCCAGGAACGCGCTGCTCGGCGCGATGTCGGCCGATCGACTGTACGACCACGTGGCCTGGATGCACGGGTTCCGGGTCGGCGGGCCGGGCGCGGCGGAGTCGGCGGCATGAGCGCCGCCGGCCCGATCCGGGTCTGCGTCGTGGGCGCTGGGCCACGCGGGCTCTCCGTCGTGGAGCGCCTGTGCGCCAACGAACGTGCCGCGCCCGTACATCCGAAGGTCACGATCCACGTGGTCGACCCCGCCTCGCCGGGAGCCGGCGCGGTCTGGCGTTCGGAGCAGTCGCAGCACCTGCTGACGAACACCGTCGCGGCGCAGATCACCGTGTACACCGACGCGAATTCGCGGATCGAGGGGCCGATCGTACCCGGGCCGAGTCTGTACGAATGGGCACGGTCGACGGCCGCGGGCGAGACGGGCGAGCACGACGGGGAAATCCTCGCCGAGGCTCGCGCGCTGGGCCCCGACGACTACCCCACGCGCGCGTTCCACGGCCGCTACCTGCACTACGCGTTCGAGCAGGTGGTGGCCGGCGCGCCGGCACATGTCGCGGTGCGGGTGCACCGCTCGCGCGCGGTGGCGCTGGCGGACACGCATGGCATCCCGGGTGGCCCGCAGGGAGTGCGACTGGAGGACGGCACCCGGCTGCACGGGTTGGACGCGGTGGTACTGGCCCTGGGGCATCTGCCGGCCCGACTGTCCGCGCGCGAGGCCCGAACCGCGAGCCTGGCCCGGATCCACCACCTGACCTATATCACCCCGGCCAACCCGGCGGACCTGGACCTGGAGCGGGTCCGGCCCGGCGAGAACGTGTTGTTGCGTGGCCTGGGGCTCAACTTCTTCGACTACATGGCCCTTTTCACCAGTGGCAGGGGCGGCCGCTTCGGTCGTGCCGAGGACGGGCGAACAAAATACCGTCCGTCCGGCAACGAGCCTGTGTTGTATGCGAGTTCGAGGCGCGGCGTGCCCTACCAGGCACGGGGCGAGAACCGGAAGGGTGCGTACGGGCGGCATGCCCCGCGGCTGCTGACGCCCGAGTACGTCGAGGGTTTGCGGCGGCGCGCCCGGGCGGGGCGGCCGGTCGACTTCACCGCGGACCTGTGGCCGTTGATCGCGCGCGAGGTGGAAGGCGTCTACTACGCGGCGCTGTTGCGCCGGCGAGGTCGCCGGGAGGCCGAATGCGCGGCGTTCACCCGGGCGTTCCTTGCGGTTTCGGACGACGACGAGAGTGCCGACCTGGCGGTCGCGTACGGCATCGAGCGGGCCGCGCACTGGGACTGGTCGGCGATCTCCCGGCCCTGCGGTGAGCGGGAGTTCGCGAGCCGGGCGGAGTTCACCGGGTGGCTGGTGCAGTACCTGGAGCGGGACGTCGCGGCGGCCCGTGAGGGAAACGTGGACGGACCGCTCAAAGCCGCACTGGACGTCCTGCGGGACCTGCGCAACGAGATCCGGCTCGCGGTGGATCACGGTGGCCTGACCGGCGAGTCGCACCGGGACGACCTGGAAGGGTGGTACACCCCGCTCAACGGCTTCCTGTCGATCGGCCCGCCGGCGAAGCGGATCGAGCAGATGATCGCGCTGATCGAGGCCGGCGTGCTGACCCTGACCGGCCCGGGCACCCGGATCTGCCTGGACGTCGCCGAACCGGCGTTCGTGGCCGCCTCCACCGTGGTCCCGGGCCCGCCGGTACGCGCCGCGGTGTTGATCGAAGCCCGGTTGCCCGAACCGGACCTGCGCCGGACCGAGGACCCGCTGCTGCGCCACCTGCTGAGCACCGACCAGGCCGCGCCGTACCGGATCCGCGGCGTCGGCGGCGAGGACTACGAGACCGGTGGCCTGGCGGTGACCGAGCGGCCGTACCGGCTGATCGACGGGCGGGGTCGGCCGCATCCGCGCCGATACGCCTACGGCGTGCCGACCGAATCGGTGCACTGGGTCACCGCCGCCGGGATCCGTCCCGGCGTGGACTCGGTCACGCTCGCCGACTCGGACGCGATCGCCCGCGCGGTCCTCGCGCTGCCCGCCGCCTCCGCGGTGCCGGCGAACGTGCGTCCGGTGTTGTCGACCGACCCGGACATCACCCCGAACGGAGTGATCGTGTGACCACGGTCCCGGACCCACTCGACCGACACGGGTGCGATCGCTCGGACATCGAGCAGGACGCGGGACTGTTGTCCCCGGTCCGGGCGGGGACACCGGTGGAGGCGGCCGTATGCGATCGGGCCTGGCTCCAGGCCATGCTCGACGCGGAGGCCGCGCTCGCCCGGGCCCAGGCGCGGCTGGGCACCCTGCCGCGGGCCGCCGCCGAGATCATCACCGCGACGGCCCGGGCCGAACGCTTCGATCTGCGCGAGGTGGCCGTGGCCGCCCGGGAGAGTGCCAATCCGGTGGTCCCGCTGGTCGCCGCGCTCACCCGGGCGGTGACCGAACGGGACCCGGCAGCCGCAGAGTTCGTGCACCGAGGTTCCACCAGCCAGGACATCCTGGACACCGGCGCGATGCTGATCGCCGCGCGGGCCCTGAACATCGTACGGACCGACCTGACCCGGATCGCCGACGCGCTCGGCGCGCTCGCCGAGCGGCATCGGGACACCGTGCTGGCCGGACGCACCCTGACCCTGCACGCGGTGCCCACCACCTTCGGCCTCAAGGCGGCGGGCTGGCGACAGTCGGTCCTGGATGCCCGACGACGGATCGAGGTGCTGCTCGCGGACGGCCTGCCGGTGTCGCTCGGCGGCGCGGCCGGCACGCTGGCGGGCTATCTGGAGTACGCGGCGCTCGCCACCGCGGAGCGCGAGGACGCGGGCCGCGACGAGTCGGCCGAACGGCTCGACCCGGGCGCCTACGTCGAGGCGCTGGTCGACGCGTTCGCCGCGGAAGTCGGCCTGGCCCGAACGCCGTTGCCGTGGCACGCGGTGCGCACCCCGATGATCGACCTGGCCGCCGCGCTGGCGGGTACCACCGGCGTGCTGGGCAAGATCGCGGTGGATGTGCAGGTGATGGCGCGGACCGAGGTGGGTGAGGTGGCCGAGCCCGACGTGGCCGGCCGCGGCGGATCGTCGGCGATGCCGCACAAACACAATCCGGTGTTGTCCACGCTGGTGCGCAGCGCGGCGCTCCAGGTGCCGGCGATCGCGGCGGCGCTGTCCGGGTGTTCGGTCGCCGAGGACGAGCGCTCGGCGGGTGCGTGGCACGCCGAGTGGCTGTTGTTGCGCGAGGGCCTGCGGCTCGCGGGCGGCGCAGCGCACACGGCCGTCGAGCTCGCCGAGGGCCTGGTCGTCCGCCCCGAACGCATGCGCGCCAATGTGGCGGCGACCGGCGCCCACATGGTCACCGAGCGGCTCGCGGCGACCCTGACCCCCGCGCTCGGGCGGGACCGGGCCAAGGCGCTGTCGGCCGCGGCGTCCGCGAGCGCGGTGCGGACCGGGCGGACATTGGCCGAGGTGCTGGCCGGCGAGCCGGAGGTCACGGCGCGCATCTCCGCCGAGCGCCTGGCGGAACTCCTGGATCCGGCCGGATACACCGGGGGCGCGGGGGTGCTGGTCGATCGTGTCCTGGGTGTGGCCGGCCGGGAGCACGGACGAGTGGGAACCACCAGTGAAACGGAGACGCCGGTAGCATGGGCGGCATGCAGTCACAACGCGAAATCCGACAACCGGGAGACCGGGCCGTCGCACCGGGCGGACTCGCGCGGGTGCAGGCGTTCGTGAACAGCGTCAACGTCGAGTTCGGTCCGGACGAGTTCGCCTCGGCCCAGGGCCTGAACCGCTGGCTGGCGCGCAACGGCTTCGCACCCACGGCGACCGCGCCGGACGACCTCGACCTCGCGCGCACGATCACGCTGCGCGAGGCGTTGCGGAGTCTTTTGCGCGAGAACAACGGCGCGCCGGCCGACGAGCGGGCCCGGCGGGTGCTCGACCGGATCGCGCGGGAATGCCCGCTGGTCGTCGGCTTCGACGGCGGCGCACCGGATACCCTGCTCCGGCCGGCGCGCACGGAACTGCCCGGCGTATGGGCCGCCGTGCTGGCGGCCACCGTCGAGGCGCGGCTCGACGGCACCTGGCAGCGGTTGAAGTCGTGCAGCGAACACCGCTGCGAATGGGCCTTCTACGATCGTTCGCGCAATCGGGGCAGCCGCTGGTGCTCGATGGCGGTATGCGGCACCCGGGCCAAGATGGCCACCTACCGGGGAACACGAGCGACCTCGAACGCCGGTGCGTCCGGGGGGTGACCCCAAGCGTGTTCGGCGTTCGAGCGCCCGGCCTCGGCCGTGCGTCCTCGCTCGCGGCCGCGTCCGTCGTCGCCCGCCGTCCCCGGCCGTTTCCCGGCGGCTTCCCCTCCTCTCACGGCGCGGCGGTGCGGCCCAGGAGTTTGCGGGCCACCACGAGCTTGGTCGCGGCGGCGGTGCCGTCGGCGAGTTGCAGGCCGATCACGTCGCGGAGCCGGCGGGCGATCGGGCCGTCCTCGGTCCAGCCGAGTTGGCCGAAGGTCAGTAGCGCCTGATGCACGGCGTCCATCGCGGCCTTGGGGGCCCACCACTTGGCCATGTTCGCCGGGATTCGCGGATCCTCGCCGGCGTCCGCCACGGCCAGCGCCTCGTAGGCGAGCAGGCGCGCGGCGTGCAACATCGTCGCGTGCTCGACCAGGGCGAAGGCCACCGACTGGAACCGGCCGATCGGCTGCCCGAACGCTTCGCGCCGCCCGGCGTGCCCGATCGCCTCGTCGAGTGCGGCCTGCCCGACCGCGATCGCCATCAGCGAGATCAACGCCCGGGAGACCCCGAAGCCGCGCATCACCTCGACGAAGCCGCGGCCGGGCGTGCCGACCACGTCTCGTGCACCCACCGGCAACCCGTCCAGGAGCAGCCGGCCGCGGCCGCCGGCCCGGCAGCCCAGGTCGTCGAGCTGTTCTCGGCTCACGTGCGCGTCGTCGAGCCGTACGTAGAACGCGGTGACGCCGTGCGCGCCCGCCCCGCCGGTGCGCGCGAACACCAGCGCGTGGGTGGCGTACATCGCGGCCATGATCGAGGTCTTCTCGCCGGAGAGCACCCAGCCGCCGGCGGTGGGCTCCGCGCGCATCCCGATGTTCGCCGCGTCCGTGCCGTGCCCGGGTTCGGTCAGCGCCAGGGCCACGATGGTCTCGCCGGCGGCGATCGACGGTAACCATTCGGCGAGTTGTGCGGGCGTTCCGTTCGCCGCCAGGACACCGCCCACCAGCGCCGCGTTGAGCACCGGGAAGCACACCGACAGGTCGGCCGCGGCCAGTTCGGCCAGCGCGATGCCCGCGCTCGTCGCGTCCAGTTCCCTCCCGCCGTACTCCCGCAGGATGCGCAGGCCGAACAGGCCCTCGGCGCCCATCTCGGCGAGCAGACCGGGCCGATAGCTGCCGCGCGCATCGCTCTGCCGGGCGTGCGGCGCGATCCGAGAGTCGGCGAACTTACGTACGTGGTCTGCGAGTTCGCTTTGATCGGCGGTGAAGGTGAAGTCCATGGTTCCTCCTCAGGCTTGTCGGCACCGGTCGCGCAGGGCGAACTTCTGCACCTTCCCGGACGGCGTCCGGGGCAGCGTGGTCGCGATCTCCACCCGCTCGGGCCAGTAGCGCTTGGCCATGTCCAGGCCGGCGAGGTGGGCCTGAAGGTCGGCGAGCGTCGGCGCCGGTCCCGCCGGGACCACCACCGCACACGCGCGTTCGCCCAGCCGGGCGTCCGGATAGCCGACGATCGCCACGTCCTTGATCGCGGGGTGGCGCAGCAGCGCGGCCTCCACCTCGACCACCGGGATGTTCTCCGCGCCGCGCATGATCAAGTCCTTGACCCGCCCGGTGATCCGGATACCGCCGTGCCCGTCCGAACGGGCCAGGTCGCCGGTGTCGAACCAGCCGTCCTCGGTGACCGACGCCGCGTAGACCTCGGGGCGGCGGAAGTAGCCCAGACACTGCGCGGCACCGCGCACCTGGAGCAGGCCGGACTCCCGCTCGGCCACGGGTCCGCCGTGGTCGCGGTCGACGATGCGCACCCACATCCCCGGCACCGCGGTGCCGTCGCTCTCGGCGGCGCGCAGGGCCGGTTGTTCGGGACGGGTGATGGTCACACAGCCGTTCTCGGTCATGCCCCACAGCGCGTACAACCGGCAGCCCAGGGTCTCGCGCGCGTCCTCGACCAGCATCGGCGCGATCGGGGCGCTACCGGTGGCGAACGTGGTCAGCGCGGACAGGTCCCGGGGACAGGTGCGCTGTGCCTCGATCAGGTCGGAGAGGAAGGTGGGCGCGCCCATGAAGAAGGTGACCCCATGCTCCTCCAGCACGCGCAACATCGGCGCCGGATCCCACGCGTCCACCTGGACGGCGGTCGCGCCGAGCAGCAGGGGCATCACGAAGTTCCAGGTGTAGCCCGCCTGGTGGGAGGTCGGCGAGCCCATCGCGGTGACCTCGTCGGGGGTGAGTCCGAGCACGTCGGCCTGCGCCTTGTTCATCGCGTAGAGCGTGTTGTGGCTGTGCACCACGCCTTTGGGCTCGCCGGTGGTGCCCGAGGTGAACATCACCTGCGCGGCGTCGTCGGGTCCGGCCTCCAGCGTGTCCAGGGCGGCCAGTTCGGCCGTCGTGGGTTCGCGCTCGACCAGTTCGCGCTCGAAGCTCAGTGCTCCGTCGGCGCTTTCGTCGCCGCCTGCGCCGAGCAGCACGCGCCCGCGCAGGGTGGGCACGGTCCGGGCCACCTCCGCGCTCATCCGGGCGTAGGAGAAGCCGCGGAACTCGGCCGCCGCGATGTAGAGCGGGCTCTCGGTGAGGCCGGTCATGAACTCCACTTCGCGCCTGCGCATGACCGGGACGACCGGGCCGGCCACCGCGCCCATCCGCGCGCAGGCCAGGCACAGTGCCACCAACTGCCACGAGTTGGGCAGTTGCAGGGTGACCACATCGCCGGGGCCAACGCCCAGACGCACCAGGTTGGCGGCGAACCGGTCGACTCGGTGGGCGAGTTCGGCGTAGGTGAGGGTCACCACGGTGTCGTCCTGGTAGCAGACGAGGGCGTCCTTGTCGGGATGGCGTGCCACCGCGCGACGCAGGTCGGCCAGGACGGTTTCCTCGCGCCACCAGCCGTTCGCTCGGTACGAGCCGGTCATCACAGGTCCTTTCGGGTCGGGTCGACGGCCGAACGGGCGTACGCGGCGATGGCGCGGGCGGTGATGCCGCCCCGCTCGACCAGATACCGCTGGCCGCCCGCGACCGAGACGAACGCGTCCGGCATGGCCACGCGACGCACGCGCACCGGGACGAGTTCGGTCAGCGCCTCGGCGACGGCGGAGCCGAAGCCGGCGGTGCGCCAGTGCTCCTCGACCGTGATCACGGTGCCGCCGGGGCGGACCGCCGCGGCGAGGGCGGCGGTGTCCAGCGGTTTGACGGTGTGTACGTGCAGGACGCCGGTCGAGATGCCCTCGGCGCTCAACTCGTCGGCCGCGGCCAGGGCGGCGAGGACCGGGTATGGTCCGCACGCGGCGACGGTGATGTCGGTGCCGGGGCGAAGCCGCTGTGCCCGGCCCAGTTCCAGGGGCGGTCCGGCGGGCAGGTCGGGGGTGGCGTTGCGGCCCATTCGGAAGTAGACCGGTCCGGGCAGCGTGAGTGCCTGGCGAAAGAGCGTGTCGGTGCCGGCCGCGTCGGCGGGCACCACGACGGTCATGTTCGGCAGGGTGCGCATCACGGCCAAGTCCTCCAGGCCGTGATGGGTGGGGCCCAGGTGGCCCGCCGAGACGCCGGAGTGGGTCGCGGCGATGCGTACCGGCAGGTCGTTCAGCGCGATGTCGAGCTTGACGGCCTCCAGCGCCCGGGACGCGGCGAACGCCGCCATCGTGTTCACCAAGGGCATCCGGCCCTCGCGGGCCAGCCCTGCGGCGGCGCCCATCAGGGTGTGTTCGGCGATGCCCAGATTCAGGTAGCGGTCCTGCCCGGTGCCGAAGTCCACGCCGGTGAACAGGCCGGTATCGGTGTCCAGGCAGATCAGCCGCTCGTCGCCGGGCAGCAGTTCGGCCACGATGTCGCGGTAGACCTCACGCGAGGAGCGGGGCTCGGCCGCCGCGGTCGGGTTCGGGGTCGGTTCGGCGGTGGTGGCGGTGCTCATCGGCTCTCCCCGGGGGTCTGCGTGCGCAACGCCGCGTGCGCGCGCCGCTGTTGCCGCTCGCCCAGTCGGGCGTAGTGGCTGCGGGCCTGGCCCTCGACGAACGGAATGCCCTTGCCCTTGACCGTGTGCGCCAGGACGAGGGTGGGTCGGCCCGGCACCGGTGGCGCGGTCAGCACCCGGGTGAGCGCGTCGATGTCGTGGCCGTCCACCTCGTGGACGTGCCAGCCGAAGGCGCGCCAGCGGTCCGCCAGCGGTTCCAGACCGCCGACCGACTCGGTCCCGCCGGTGATCTGCAGGCCGTTGCGGTCGATGATCGCGGTCAGCCGGTCCAGCCCGTGGTTGCCCGCCACGGCGGCGGCCTCCCACACCGAACCCTCCTCCAACTCGCCGTCGCCCAGCACCACGAAACAGCGGCGCTCGCCCTCCTCCAACCGGTGCGCGAACGCGAAGCCGACGCCCAGGGCCAGGCCGTGCCCCAGCGAACCCGACGGCATCTCCACGCCGGGGATCTCCGGGTGCGGGTGGGCCATGAACGGGCTGCCCGGCCGCGCGTACTCGGCGAGCCGCTCGGGGGCGAAGAAGCCGGCCTCGCACAACGTCGCGTACAGGCCGATGCCGCCGTGGCCCTTGCTCAGCAGCAGGATGTCGCGGTCCGGTGCCTCCGGGACACGGGGGTCGATCCGCAGTACCCGCAGGTACAACGTGGCGAGCACCTCGACCAGCGACATCGAGCCGCCCAGGTGGCCGCCCTCGGGGCCGGCGCACATGTCCACGATGTGTGCGCGGATCCGGCCGGCGACCTCGATCGCATCCGCCGTGGGGTCCGGTTCGCCGGCCGGACCCGGTCGATCGTGCCGGCCCGGCGGGACGGGACCGGGCAGGGTCGCGGGACTGCTGCTCATCGCTGGCTCCTCTCGCCTGGGTCGGTGTGGGTGGTGCGCGATGTCGCCGATTCCGACGTTCAGTTCGGGTGCAGCCCGGTGAACTCCAGGCCGAGCCGTTCGGGCATGTCGAACCGGACGTTCAGGCACTGGACCGCGTTGCCGGCACCGCCCTTGACCAGGTTGTCCAGTGCCGCGATCACGGTGAGATGGCTGGAACCGCGATCGAGCGCGAAACCGACGTCGCAAAAGTTCGAGCCGGCCAGGATCTTGGCCTCGGGAAAGCGGTGCATGCCGCGCCGGTGGGCGACCACACGCACGAAGGGTTCCGCGGCGTAGCGGGAGCGGTAGGCGGCGCGGACCCGGCGCTCGTCCGCGCCCGGCACCAGGTGGGCCCGGCCGACGAGTTGCACACCGCGAATCGCCTCGATCCCGGTCGCGGTCATCCGTACCGAGAGCCCGGCGGCCTGGGCGATCTCCGCCTCGTGTCGGTGCCGGGTGGGAGCGAAGACCCGCAGTGCGCCGCTTCGTTCGGCGTGCAGGTTCTCCGGGCCGGCCTTGGCGCCGGAGCCGCTGGAGCCGGTGCGGGCGTCGATGGTGACCTCGCCGCGGATCAGCCCGGCCTCGGCGAGCGGGACCAGCGAAAGGATCCCGGCGGTGGCCATGCAGCCCGGTACGCTGATCCGCCGCGCCGTGCGCAGTCGCCTGCGGTGGAACTCGGGCAGTCCCGGGACGAACGTCTCCAACAGGTCCGGCGCGGTGTGCGAGACGCCGTAGTAGTCGGCGTACACGTCCTTGTCGTGCAGGCGGAAGTCCCCGGACAGGTCGATCACGGTGTCCGCGAGCTCCAGGAACTCCGGCATCCGACGCATCGTCTCGCGGTGCAGGGTGGCCAGGAACAGGGCGTCGTAGTAGTCGAGTTGCTCCTCGGAGCAGAAGTCGAGTTCGGTCCGCCCGCGCAGGTTCGGGTGCACCCCGTCGATCCGCCTGCCGCGCAGCGTGCGCGAGGTGGCGGCGGCGAGTTCGACCCCGGGGTGCACGGTGAGCAGCCGCAGCAGCTCGCCGCCGATGTATCCGGCCGCCCCGACGACCCCGACCCGGATCACGTCCGCGTCCCGGCCGCGAGCAGGTCCGCGATGGCGCCGGCCACGTCGAGGTCGCGGCCGTGGGCGCCCTGTAGTCCGGTGAACTCCACCCGGTCGTTGACTTCGAGCACGGTGAGTCCTCCCTCCAGGTCCTCGATCAGATCGACTCCGGCCAGTTCCGTGCCGACGGCGGCCGCGGCGGCGACCGCGAGTTCGGCGTGCTCGGCGCTCGGCGCCAGGGGTTCGCTCACCGCGCCGCGCGCCACGTTGGTGCGCCATTCGGTGCTTCGGCGGTACGTACCGCCGAGCGCTCGGCCGGCCACGACCAGGATCCGGATGTCGCGATCGGCCTTGGCGACCTGCTCCTGCACGTAGACCACGTGCGACTGCGGGGAGGGCATCGCGGCGATGTGTTCGAGCACGGCGCCGGCCATCGTCGAGTCGGTGACCCGGGTGACCAGTCGCCCCCAGGAGCCGACGAGCGGTTTGAGCACGGCCGGATATCCGATCTCCTCGAGCGCGGCCAGGGCCGCGTCGGGCGTGATCGCCAGCGCGGTCCTGGGCGTGGGCAGCCCGTGTCGGAGCAGGGCCGCCGAGGTGTGCCACTTGTCGCCGGCGAGGTGGGTGGCGGCGGCGCTGTTGACCACCGTCACCCCCACCGATTCGAGCGCGCTCGCCGCGTACAGGGCCCGGAAGTGCCCGACCTCGCGGTTGAGGACCAGCCGGGGACCGGTGTACGACGTGCCGCTCGCGACGAACAGCGTGCGGGGATCGAGGTGTTCGAACGCGATCCCGCGTCGGTCGAGGGCGGTCATGATGCTCTTCTCCTCGAACCGCACCCGGGACGCGAGCACGGCGAGACGCGGGGACGCGGCCGGCGTCGTTGTCGCCGACCGGTTCACCGCTGATCGGATCGAAGTCATCGACCGAATCCCTCCCTCCGATTCCGACTATTCGCCCCAGTCCTCTTCGACCTCGGGCGCGAGCTCGACCTTCGGCGGCTCCACGGACGCGATCTCCAACTCGCTCCGGCAGTCCACGCACTCGATGATCTCGCTCACCCTGGCGTCCTCGTCGAGCGTCACCGTCGTCGCACATTCGGGACACTCGGGGGCGTGCACGGCCTGCTGCATGGGTTCGACCTCCGACTGTGGCGGTGAAATCCGGGCGATCTCGACCCGGGCGGCTGGTTGCCACTGATAAACCGTAACGCGATTTCCCCGGTAAATTCCAATGAGGAAATCTGATCGAACCGAAAGCGAACCCTTATGGTCGACCCGTCATAACCGGGAAGGATTTTCGCATAAGCAGCCCTGCTTGCCGGCTCCGGTACAACCGGTCGTTTCGCGATTAGTATTTCCCGGATGGAATCGCCTCGGCGATTCGCCGCCGCAAGAATGACACCGAAGGGCCCGATCATGATTGTTCGACCGCGAGACCGTGTCGCCATGGTCGTGGCGTCGAGCGCCGGTGTGGGCCTGGCCGCGGCCAAGGGCCTCGCCGTGCGGGGCGCGCACGTGTCGATCTGCGACCGGGACCCGCACCGGCTGGCCCGCGCACATGTCGAGGTCAACGCGCTGGGGCCGGGCGACGTGCTGAGCATGCCGGTGGACCCCTACGATCCTTGCGCGGTCGCCGAATGGGTACGCCGCACCGCCGACAACTTCGGCGGTCTGGACATCGTGGTGACCAACTCCGGCCCGATCACGCCCGGTCCGGTGGACGGGTTCCGGCTGGCCGACTATCGCGCGGCGATCGACGCGAACCTGCTGCCGCACGTGAGCGCGACGCTGGCCGCGCTGCCCATCGTCAAGCGCGGCGGCTGGGGCCGATTGTTGCTGATCGCGCCGGCGAGGACGCGTCGCCCGCACGGGCGCGAGGGATTGTCCGGCCTCGCCCGGATGGGCCTGATCGGCTATCTGCGCGGATTGGTGGACACTCTGGACGGCACCGGCGTGACGGCCAACGTGCTGGTGCCGGGCGCGGGGCCCGGTGCCGGCCCCCGGTTGTGGGGCGATCCCGGGGCAGCTTCCGAGATCGCTCGGGTGGCCGACCGCATCCGCGGCGAAGGCGGCCGGGAGCGCGCCGAGTTCGGCGCGTTGGCCGCGTATCTGGCGAGCGAGCGGGCCGCGCCCGTCACCGGTCTGGTCTTCGACGCGCACGGCGGCGACGTCGGCGCGGCGGCCGCCTGCCGCGGTTAGCCGGCCATCGGTGAAACCCGGCGGGGCCGCGCCCGCCCCGGGCTTTCGTCCCGGTCGCGGCACGGGGCCGGCTACCGGTGCGCGAGCATCCGGCCGGCGTCGCCGCGGTCCGCGCGGCCCGGCTCCGGGGCGGGCGGGGCGTCCACGAACGGATAGCCGAGCAGAGCCCGACGAAAGGCCTTCTCCGCGATGGCCGGCAGGTTCGAGGGGGCCAGCGCGGAGGGAAAGGCCATCGTCACCGGCAACGGTCCGGGCGGGGCGGGCAGCCCGGGACGCACCGCCTTGGGCAGGTCCCACAGTTCGTCCCCGTTGGCCACCAGGCACGCGACCCCCAGACCGGCCTTCGCCGCCGCGCGCAGGCCGACCAACTCGGGGCCCTCGTAGGAGATCCGCCACGGCACGTCGCAGGCGTCCAGCGCGTCCACGATCCGGGCGCGCATGGTGCACGGCTCGGTGAACAGGGTCAGCGGCAGCGCGGCGTTCTCACCGTGCGCCGGCTGGCCGAACCAGTCCATCCGCAGGTGGCCGAGTCCGCGACTGGTGGCGACCGTTACGTCCGAGCGGGTCTGCAGGAGCAGCGCCAGGTCGAGTTGCTCGGTGGCCACCTGGGTCTCCAACACCTCGCTCAGGCCGGTGCGCACACTCACCTGCGCCTGCGGCAACCTGCGGGTGACCAGCCGAAGGAACTCCGGTAAAGCCTCGGCGAGTTGATTGACGATCCCGATGGAGAGCCGTTCGTGCCCGGTGGCCGGTACGAAACGCTCCACCGCCTCGTCGTTGAGCGCGACGATCCGCCGGGCATAGCCGAGGAGTTCCTCGCCCTGCGGGCTGAGCCGCAGGTTGCGCCCGGTCGAGGTGAAGATCGGACCCTTGATCAGACCGTTGAGCTGCCGGATCTGCTGGCTGACGGCGGGCTGGGTGATGTGCAGAGCCTCCGCGGCCCGGCGGAAACCGCCGAGGTCGACCACGGTCAACAGAGCCCTCAGTCGATTGACTTGCAGGTCGTGATGCATTCTCCACTCACATCCATGAAGGGTCTTGCCACACACCTGACGCTCGGGTGGCAACGGGGCCAAGGTGATGCTGTGCGGCAACAAGATCTATAAACCTGACACATTGCACCCCACCGGCTTCCGTGCCTTCGGCGTCGTATGGCCGGCCGAAACCAGCCTACGGGGCGCCGGCAGGCCGTTCCACGGTACGTTTCACGTCTTCGGCATGAAGTTTTCACGGCCGAATGCGAATATGCCATCGCGTGGCATGATCCGGCGCCGAGCGGGCAGACGACGTGCGTCGTGCGCGATGCGCATACGGGCAAACGGGCATTCGGTGGGGACCGACACCACAAAACCGGGCGTTTGCCGACGCGGCGCCGACGGCCATTTCGTCGAGTATGCACCGGCCCGCGTTTCCGGAGGAATCACGCGCACTTATCCGGGTCATAAAAACACGCGTTCGACGGCGACCCCCTGCGGTGGAGATCGCGCCTAATGTCGATTACTCGGGCACCTTCCCGAGTTCGAATCCAGCCGAGGAGTCGCCATGCAGGGAGCCGCCGCCGCGCCCGCCGTCGAGCAGGGAGTCCGGGTCACGCTCGCCGACCCCGGGCTGCGCACCCGCAGTCCCGGCGAGGAATTCGCCTGGGCGATGGGCGGCGTGCCCGCCGCCGAGGATCGGGTGGTCCCGTTCCGGGCCCATCTGCCCGCGGTCTTCCCGCTGTTCGCGACCCGACCGCGCTACGCGGTGCGGCACCTGCTCAAGAGCGCGTCGGTGCCCGACCGTCGGGTGCCGTACGTGCACGAGCCGCCCGCCCGCACGCGCGCCGCGGCCGGCACCTCCTATCGCAGCACCCCCGAAGGGGCCTTCGTGCCGCGCCTGGAGCAGGCCGAACTCACCAACCTGACGGTGTCCGTACCGCTCCCCCGCGGGCTGCTCGACGAGCCCGCGCTGCTCGCGTCCTTCGTGGACTACCGCGTGCTGGTCCGGCTGTCCGTGGTGGAGAACGAGACGTTGCTGCACGGCAGCGAGGACAAGGCGATTCCCGGCCTGCTCACGCTGCCCGAGAGCCGGCAGGGCCGGCTCGGCGCGAACCTGGCCGAGGACCTGACCGGCGCCGCCGCCGAGGTCGAGGAGACCGGTGGTTCGTGCGACGGCATCGTCGTACACCCGTTCACCTACTGGGAGTTGGTCAAGACCGGCACGCTGGACCTGCTGGCCCGAGCGGGCGTGACCATCTCCCGGACCCGGATGATCCCGCGCGACCGGGTACTGCTCGGCGACTTCCGCGCCGCCGCGACCCTGCTCGTCCCGGACGTGGCCGCGCTCGCGCTGCGTCGCGGCGTCGGACCCGACGGCGGCGACGTGGTACAGGCAACCACCCGCGTGGGCCTGGCCGTTCACCTACCCCAGCACTTCCTGCTGCTCACCCGCGACTGAGAAAGGAGTGTGCTCGCGATGGCCGACCGATCCCCACGCGTGTTGTACATCACCGGCTGGATGCGCAGCGGCAGCACGCTCCTGGGCAACATTCTGGGCGAACTGCCCGAAGTCCGGCACGTGGGCGAACTGCACTACCTGTGGCGCAACGGCGTGCTGGGCCGGGGCAGCAACTCGACCTGCGGCTGCGGCGCGAGCCTGCGCACGTGCCCGCTGTGGTCGGGTGTGCTGGAGGAGAGCGACGGCACCGGGCCGGAGGCGACCGCGCGACGCACGGCCATGCGACAACACGCGCTGCTGCGCACCCGGCACGTCCGCACCCGGCTCGCCGAGGCCCGCGGACAGGTGCCCGCGGCCCCGGGAGTGGACGAACTCCTGGACCGCACCGCGCGCATCCATCGCCGGCTCGTCGACGAGGGCGCCGGCCGGCTGATCGTGGACGGCTCGAAGTATCCGGCGGAGGCGGCCGCGTTGCTCGGCCACCGCGACCTGGACGTGCGCGTCCTGCACATCGTGCGCGACCCCCGGGCCACCGCGCTGTCCTATCGGCGGGCCAAGCAGTACATCGACCCGATGAGCCCGGTCCGCAGCAGTGGCTACTGGAACGCCTTCAACCTGGCGTCCGAACTGGTCGGTGCCACCGCCGTGGGCCGCTACCTGCGGGTGCGCCACGAGGACCTGTGCGCGCGGCCCGCGGACGTACTCACCGACGTGCTGCGCTTCGCCGGACTCGACGACGAGCCGCCGGTCGACGCACGGGGCCGGGTGCACCTGGGCGGCAACCACACCGTCACCGGCAACCCGGATCGACTGCGGCAGGGCCTCACCGAGATCCGTCCCGACGAGCGGTGGCGCACCGAACTGGCTCCGCGCGACCGGGCCACCGTCACCGCACTGACCGCGCCGCTGCTGCGCCGCTACGGCTATCCCCTGCTGCCCGGGCACGGCGATCGGGCGCACCCGACGAAGGCACCGGCGGAGCCGGTCCCGGCGACCGCCGCCGAGCAACGATAGGAGCCGACCGTGGATCTGGGACTCGATGGCCGCGCCGCGCTCGTCGCCGCGGCCGGCAGCGGGATCGGTCTCGCCGTCGCGCGTGCGCTGGCCGCGGAGGGCGCCGACGTGTCGATCTGCGGACGGGACCCGGACAAACTGGCCCGCGCCCGGGAGGAGATCGACGCGTGCGGCAAGGGCCGGGTGCTGGCCGACTCGATCGATCTGCGCGACGAGGAGGCCGCCGCGGGCTGGGTCCGGCGCACCGCCGAGGAGTTCGGTGCCCTGCACATCGTGGTGAGCAACTCCGGCGGTGTGCCGTTCGGCCCGGTGGAGAGCTTCACCGTCGCGCAGTACCGACAGGCGGTCGACGGCAACCTGCTCCCGCACGTGTCGCTCGCGCTCGCCGCGGCGCCGTACCTGACCGCGGCGGGCTGGGGCCGGATCGTGATGATCACCTCGGAGTCGGTGCGCCAACCCCACCCCGGCAGCGGGCTCTCCTCGGTGGCCCGGCTCGGGGTGCTCGGCTTCGCCAAGGGCCTGGTGCACACGTTCGGCGCGGCCGGGGTGACCGTGAACGTGCTGGCCCCCGGTTTCCACCGGACACCCATCCTGGACGTGCAGTACGGCGACCGGGTCGAGGAACGGCTCGCCGAGGTCGCCCGGGACATTCCGCTGGGCCGGATCGGCCGGGCCGAGGACCTCGGCGCGTTGGTCTGCTTCCTGGCCGCCGAGCAGGCCGGGTACGTCACCGGCTCGGTCGTGGTGGTGGACGGCGGCAACTCGCGGGGAATCGGCTGATGTCGGCGCCCGCGTCCGGGCCCGGGGCGGATACCGCCGGCACCCGCGCCCGGTCGGCGCAACCCTGGGCGCGCACCTTCGCCGGCGTCCTGCTCGCCCTGTTCACCTCCTTCGTCGCGATCGGCGCGGCGATCACGCTCATCCCTCGACTGGTCACCCGGGAACTGCACGGCTCACCCTTCGAGGTCGGCGTCGCGTTCACGGTCTCGGGCGTGGTGGCCCTGCTGGTGCGGCCGTACGCCGGGCGGCTGGCCCAACAACGCGGCTGCCGCCCGGTGATGACGCTCGGCGCGGCGCTGATCGTGCTGGTGGGCGGGCTGTACGCGCTGCCGCCGACCCTGTTCGGGTTGCTTGCGGCCCGGTTCGTGCTCGGTGTCGGCGAGGCCCTGCTGTTCACCGCCGGATCGGTGTGGACGGTGGCCCTGACCCCGGTCGACCGGCGCGGCCAGGTGGTCGGGTTCTACGGACTGGCGATGTGGGCGGGCCTGGCGGTGGGACCGGCGGTGGGCGAAGTGTCGTACCGGACCGGCTCGTACGGCGCGGTGTGGACGGTCGCCGCCGTGTTGCCCGCCGTCGCCGTCGCGGTGCTGATCCGACTGCCCGACGACACCCGCCGAGGTGTCGCGGCGTCCGCCCGGTTGTTGCCGCGCGCCGCGATCCTGCCCGGCCTCTCGCTCGGCTTCGGCGCGTTCGGATACGCGGCGGTGGCGAGCTTCGGGGCGCTGGCGTTGACGGACCGCGGGATCGGCAACGGTTCGCTGCTGATCAGCGTGTTCAGCGCGGCGTATGTGGGCGTGCGGGTGGTCGCGGGGCGGGTGCCCGATCGGGTCGGCGCGCTGCCGGTGATCGTGGTGTCCGCGTGCGTGGAGGCGCTCGGCCTGGTGCTGATCGCGTTCGCCGCGACGTTGTGGGTCGCGGCGGCCGGCGCGCTGATCGCCGGCGGCGGCTTCACCCTGCTGTATCCGGCGCTGGCGATGATCGCGATCGACACCCCGCCGGAATCCGAACGCGGCGCGGTACTGGGCGCCATCTCCTCGTTCTTCGACCTCGCGGTCGGCCTCGCCGGGCTGGTCGGCGGGCTGCTCGCCGAGGTCGGCTACACCGCGACCTTCCTGTTGGCCGCGGTCGCCGCGCTGGGCTCGCTGTACACCGGCACCGCCGCGGCCCGGCGCCGGGACCGGGCCCGGGCCTCGTGACGTGATCGACCCCCGCGCGTGGCCACACGCGTGCCGACCCACCGAAGGAGTCCTCGCATGTCCGCCGCACCGAGCGGGAGCACCCGCGCGCGCGACGCCGCCCTGTACGTGCTCAAGCTGGGCAGCGCGACGCTCGCGCACGAATCGCTCTACGACGAGATCCTCGCGCTGCGCCGTCGTGGGGCCCGGCTGCTGGTGATCGCCGGCGGCGCGGCCGGCATCACCGAGCACTACGCCCGGATCGGACGCGACGTGCGGATGTTGACGCTGCGCTCGGGCGATACCGTGCGCTACTGTCCGCCCGCCGAGCTGCCGCACCTGCTGGCCGCCTACGAACAGCTCACGCTGCCGCGCGTGGACGAGGCGCTGACCCGACGCGGCCTGTCGGTGTTCGCCGCCCCGGCCCGCACCGCCGGCCTCGTGCGCGCCACCGCCGTGGGCCCCCTGCGGGTGGTCGAGGACGGCCGCACCCGGGTGGTCCGCGATCAGCGCGTGGGACGCGTGAGCGGGGTCGACACGGCGCGCCTGACGGATTTGTTGGCCACCTTCGACGTGGTGTGCCTGTCCCCGCCGGTCGCCGATGCCGACGGGGGCGTGGCGCTGAACGTGGACGCCGACGTGTTGGCCGCCGAGGCGGCGAGGGCCCTGGACGCCGACCACCTGCGCCTGGTCACCGGCACGGCCGGACTGCTGGCCGACCCCGAGGCGGGGACCGGCACGCTGCGCGACCTGTTGCCCGGACAGGGACAGCGCTACGCGCGTGGCCGGATGCGGCACAAGGTCCGGGCCGCGGAGATCGCCCTCGGCGGCACCTGCGACGTGGCGATCACCGGTCCGCACACCCTCGACACCACCCGCGCGACCCGGTTCTGGCGTGCCCCCGCGCCCGACCCCGACCTCGAACTCCTGTCCCGGGCAGTGGAGTTGTCCTCGGTCTCGCACGACGAACGTGAACTCGCCGAGTATCTCGCCGGCTGGTGCGCGGCTCACGATCTCGATGCCCGGATCGACACGGCCGGCAACCTGGTGGCCACGCGCGGCACCGGCCCGCGCCGACTGCTGCTGCTCGGCCACCTGGACACCGTGCCGCACCGCTGGCCGGTGCGCTGGGACGGCGACGTGCTCACCGGGCGCGGCTGCGTGGACGCCAAGGCGAGCCTGGTGACCTACCTGCGTACGTTGGCCGACCTGGAAGTGCCGAACGACGCGCAGGTGCGCGTGATCGGCGCCGTGCAGGAGGAGATCACCGGCGCCGGCGCCTTCCACGCCCGCGACCACTACCCCGCCGACGCGGTCGTGATCGGCGAACCCAGCGGCGCGGGCGCGCTCACCATCGGCTACTACGGCCTGGTCAAGCTGCGGCTGAGCATGTCCGAACACACCGAACACACCGCCGGAAAGGGTGTACGCACGGCCGGTGATCGCATGGTCGAGGGACTGCGGGCGGTCCGCGCCGAGGTGGAACGACTGAACCCCGACGCGCTCACCGCGGTGCTGGGCGTCCACGCGCTCAACCGCGGCGACGTACAACGCGGCGAGGCGACGGTGGACGTGCGCGTGCCGCCGGGCCTGGCCGTGGACGACCTGCTCGCGGCGCTGCGCGCACTGCCGTTGGCGCCGATCGCGCTGGAGGTGGTCCGGGCCACCCCGGGGGTGTCCACCACGCGCTCCAGCCCGCTGGTGAAGCTCTTCCAACGCGCGTTCCGCGCCGCCGGGACCACGCCGCGATTCCTGCTCAAGAAGGGCAGCAGCGACATGAACACACTGGCCACCACCTGGCACGACATCCCCATGGTCGCCTACGGCCCGGGAGACTCCAAGCTGGACCACACCCCGCACGAACGGCTGGACGCGGCGGAGTTCCGCGCGGCGGGCACGATCCTGACCGCCGCCGTCCGAGCGTGGTGTGCGTCGTGACCACACCCGCGTACTGCACCTGCCGGCCGGGTGCGACCGTCTGGCTCACCGGGCCGCCCGGCGCGGACCGGGACCGGCTCGCCCGAGCCGCGGCCCGCTCGTTGCGGCGCGCCCACCGTCGGGTGGAGATCCTGAGCGATGCCGCCCTGGACCGCGTCGTCGGCACCGACCCGACGCCCTCCGGCGCCGATCGCCGTGGGCAGGCGTTGCGGATCGGCCGAGTCGCACACGTCCTGGCCCGCAACGGCACCACCGTGCTGGTGACGGTGCCCGCCCCCGACGCGGCGACCCGGGCCCGGGTGCGGGCCTGGCACCTGGAGAGCGGGACCCGCTACCTGGAGGTGCGGGTGGGCGCCGACGCGGACTCGACCGGACCGTCGACCGCGGCGGACCCGGCGCACGGATCCGAGGCCGCGGCGACGCTGCGCGCACTGCTCATCGAGGAGGGATCGGCATGACCGTCGCGGCGAACCGCGCCGACGGCACCGACAACGGGTATCCGTTCGCGCACCTGGAGGCGATGGAGTCCGAGGCGGTGCACATCCTGCGCGAGGTGGCCGGGGAGTTCGAGCGGCCGGTGATCCTGTTCTCCGGCGGCAAGGACTCCATCGTGATGCTGCACCTCGCGCTCAAGGCCTTCGCGCCGGGAGTGCCCCCGTTCGCGCTGCTGCACGTGGACACCGGCCACAACTTCCCCGAGGTGCTGGAGTACCGCGACCGCACGGCGGCCCGCCACGGACTGCGCCTGCACGTGGTGTCCGTCCAGGAGTTCATCGACGCCGGCGAACTGCGCGAGCGTGCGGACGGCACCCGCAATCCGCTCCAGACCGTGCCGTTGCTCGACGCGATCGAACGGCACGGCTTCGACGCGGTGTTCGGCGGCGGCCGGCGGGACGAGGAGAAGGCCCGGGCCAAGGAGCGGGTGTTCTCGCTGCGCGACGAGTTCGGCGGCTGGGATCCGCGTCGGCAACGGCCGGAGTTGTGGCAGCTCTACAACGGGCGGCACGCGCCGGGCGAGCACGTGCGGGTCTTCCCGCTCTCCAATTGGACCGAGCTGGACATCTGGCAGTACATCGCCCGGGAACGCATCGAACTCCCGGCCGTCTACTACGCGCACGAGCGCGAGGTCTTCCGCCGAGCCGGCATGTGGCTGACGCGGGGCGACTGGGGCGGCCCGGGCGAGGACGAGCCGACCGAGCGCCGGCGCGTGCGCTACCGCACGGTCGGCGACATGTCCTGTACCGGCGCGGTGGACTCCGACGCCGACACCGTCGAGAAGGTCGTCGACGAGATCACCGCGTCCCGCCTGACCGAGCGGGGCGCCACCCGGGCCGACGACAGGATGTCCGAGGCCGCGATGGAGGACCGCAAGCGAGAGGGCTACTTCTGATGAACGTCGACACACTGCGCTTCGCCACCGCCGGCTCCGTGGACGACGGCAAGTCCACCCTGGTGGGCCGACTCCTGCACGACTCCAAGTCGATCCTGGCCGATCAACTGGAAGCGGTCGAGCGGGCCTCCTGCGACCGGGGGCGGCACACACCCGATCTGGCCCTGCTCACCGACGGCCTGCGGGCCGAGCGTGAGCAGGGCATCACGATCGACGTGGCCTATCGCTACTTCGCCACGCCCCGCCGCCGGTTCATCCTCGCCGACACTCCCGGGCACGTGCAGTACACCCGCAACATGGTCACCGGGGCGTCCACCGCCGAGCTGGCCGCGGTGCTCGTCGACGCGCGCCACGGCGTGGTCGAACAGACCCGGCGACACGCCGCCGTGGCCGCGTTGTTGCGAGTCCGGCACGTGGTGCTCGCGGTCAACAAGATGGACCTGGTGGACTGGTCCGAGACCGTCTTCGCGGGCATCGCCGACGAGTTCGGCGCCTACTGCGCCGCGCTCGGGGTGGCCCGGGTCACCGCGATCCCGGTCTCCGCGCTGACCGGGGACAACGTGGTGGAGCCGAGCGAGGCGATGCACTGGTACAGCGGGCCGACCCTGCTCGAACACCTGGAGACGGTACCGGTGACCCGGGACCCGGACGGCGACCCGACACGCTTCCCGGTCCAGTACGTGATCCGTCCGCAGACCGCCGAGCTCCCGGACTACCGGGGCTACGCGGGCCAGATCGCCTCCGGCGTGCTGCGGGTGGGCGACCGGGTCAGCACGCTGCCGTCCGGCGGCGTCAGCACCGTCGAGGGCATCGACGCTCTCGGCGAACCGGTGGCCACCGCGTGGGCGCCGCAATCGGTGACCGTCCGGCTGGCCGACGACCTGGACGTCTCCCGCGGCGATCTGCTCGCCCCCGAGGACACCGCGCCCGCCCCCACCCGCGACGTTCGGGGCACCGTCTGCCACCTGCACGAACGGCCGCTGACGCCGGGCCAACGGGTGCTGCTGCGGCACACCACCAGGACGGTGCGGGCGATCGTCGAGGAGATCCCCTCGCGGCTGAACCTCGACGACCTCGCACACCGGCCCTCCCCCGGTGAACTCGTCGCCAACGACATCGGCACGGTCGTGCTGCGCACCGTCGAGCCGGTCGTCCTCGATCCGTACGCGCGTTCCCGGCGCACGGGCTCGTTCCTGCTGATCGACCCGATCGACGGGACGACGCTGTCCGCGGGGATGGCCGAGACCCCGGCCTGACCGAGCAGGACACCCCCGCGCCCACGTACCGCCGTCCTCCAGCCGCAACCGCAGATACAGCCCGATCACCCCGATCGGACCGGCCACCAGGAACGGGATGCGC
>NZ_JBEXUX010000073.1:0-48216 GCF_040629175.1 Embleya sp. NPDC005971
GGGGGGGGCCCCCCCCCCCCCCCCACGGAACCCTCGACGCCGAATCAGTCGAGCGCCGCCACGCACAGCTCGGTCCACTCGTAGCTGTGGTGACCCGTGTCGCAACACATCATCGGTTCGAGGTCCTGCTGCTCATCGGTCTCCGGCAGTTCCTGAAGTTCCAGTACGGAGCTCTCCATGCCTCATCTCCCCTTTCCGGGGTCGCGGTCGTGCCCGGTGGCCGGTCGGTCGACCAGCCACGAACGAGGTCCGCCGTGTGTCAGGCGGAGCAGGAAATCCAGCACGCCCGCCATCCCGACGCCGTACGCCGCGCACATCTCGCGCAGCGTGTCGTCCGGGACCAGCCACCGACCCTGCCGATGGGCGGCGCGCACCGAGATGCAGCCGGCGAGCTCGTGCGCCCGGGAGCGGTGCCGCTCGTCCCCGGTGGCCGCGTACAGATCGAGCAGCAGCTCGGCGTTGCCGGCCACGCCGTGACACGAGCCCGGCCCGATCCGCCAACGGTCGGCGTACACCGCGTGGGCCGCCCCCTCGGCCAGGTCCAACCACCGGTCCGTGCCGGTGACCTGCCACAGCCGGATCAGGAACGTGCCGACACCGGAGGTGCCGTTGCACCAGAAGTCCAGTCCCGGCCGCTCGGCCCGCCCGGGGCCCTTCGGCCACATCACCACGCCCCCGCGCCGGTCGGCGATCGCCGCGAGCGCGTGTCCGCCGCCGAGCGCGACGTCGATCAGCTCGGGGCGGTCCAGGTCCCGGCCCGCCGCCAGCAGGAACGTCGCGTTGCCGGCCACCCCGTGCCCGAAGCCGTACAGCGCCGACCCGGCCAATTCGCCGCGCACCTGCGGACCCACCGGCCAGTCCACCCCGCCGTCGGCGGTCGCCAGCAACCGCAACACGGCGTCCGCGCACTCCCCGGCCCGCTCGGCGAACCGCCGGTCGCCGGTGGCGTGCCACAGGTGCAACTGGGCCGTGCCGGCACCGGCCAGACCGTGACACACATCGGGATTGCCGCCGGTCAGCGGGATGGCCAGGGCGTAGTCCGCCGCCCGCCGCGCCAACGTGTCGTCGGCCAGCGTCCGGGCCGCCTCGTACAGCGCCCAGGCGGTGCCGGAACGCCCGAAGTACAGCCCGGGCAACACCCGGTCCGGCCGGGTCAACCGGCGGTCGAGCCAGTCCGCGGCGGTCCGCAGCGCGGGCTCCGCGTCCCGTCGACCGCACCGCACCGCCCGGTCCAACACCGCAAGCACGCCGGCCGCGCCCAGTTGCACGTTGCACGGATCGCCGTCCGGCAACGCGCGCGGCGCGGCCCACAGCCGGTCCGCGTCCGGGTCCATCGTGTCCGCCAGGTGCCGCAACCCGTCCGTGAGCAACCGCTCCGGGTCGGCCGGCGCGGGCGGCCCGGCCCCGAGCCGGCGGGTCGGCTCGGGGCCGGCCCGCAGGAAGTCGGCGGCCTGTGCCAGGCTCCACCGCTCGCCCGCCTCGCCGGTGAGCCCGACGATCAGCGGCGCCAGTGCGCGCAACATCGGCAACCCGGGCGCGGCGGCGGCCACGATCGCGGCGATCCGCTCGCCGACCGGCCGCGCGGGCTCGGTCTCGGGGGCCAACACCGGGTTGATCCCGGCGCCGACCTGGAGCAGGGTCGCGCCCAGGCTGAAGCAGTCCGCCGCGAAGTCCGCCGCCGGGGCGACCCCGTCGGCTCCGGCCGAGCCCAGGTATTCGGGGGCGGTGAAGCCTCGGGTGCCGACCACCGGAACCCGGCTGCCGACCGGCACCGCGCTCTCCAGGTCCACCAACACCGGGCAATCCTTGGGCGTCATCATCACGTTGCCCGGCTTGAAGTCGCGCAGCACCAGGGACTCCGCGTGCACCTGGGCCAGCAACCGGGTGAGTTCGCGGGCCAGTTCCCAACCGGCCGCGACCGGGATCCGGCCGTCGTCGCCGTGTCGGCGCTCCAGCCGGGCCGAGGTCCATCGGGTCAGAGCGACGCCCTCGATCAGGTCCTCGACCAAGAAGACGTGGCCGCCGCTGTCGAATACCTCGCGCACCTCGGGCGCGATCCTTCGCGGCGCCAGGCGCGCCAACATCCGCGCCTCGTGCCGCAACCAGTCCCGCGCGTCGCGGCCGTCGGGCCCGGCCCCGACATGCGGACGGGCCTCCTTGATCAGGACCTGTTCGCCGGTGCGCTCGTCGCGCGCCCGGTAGACCCCGCCCCGGTTCGAGTGCCGGATCGCCTCACGGACCCGATACCGGCGCGCGAGCATCACCGCATCGCCGCGACGCCGCGCGAGCAGCGCCGTGGGCGGCACCGCCAACGGGTCCACCGCCCAGGGCGGCGGGGAGAACCAGGGCTCGCGGCGGTCGGTCTCCGACGTGCCGTCGGGTGCCTGCAATCGGCCCTCGTAGAACCCCTCGTCGTTGAGTTCGCGCGGGCGGGCGAAGCAGCCGAACCGGTAGTGCACCACGCTGCCCGGCCGGTAGCGCCGATCCGAGAGAATGGCCGGTCCCGGCAGGCCCTCGGTCGCCGCGTGCAACTCGGCGGCGAGCAGCACCAGTTGCTCGTCATCGGCAGGGTAGGCGGTGATGAACTTGCCGGACAGGGCCCGGGCCGCCCGGACCCCGTTCAACTCGGCGGCGATCCGCGGATCGGCCGCGAACTTGAACGCGCACCCGTGGGCGAGGAGCACCCGGACCGCGCGCTCCAACACGTCCGGCGCGGATCGGGCGGTGCACGACAGGTGCAACTTCCAACCCTGGCGCCGTCGTACGTGCCCGGGAGGCGACACCATGCACCAGGGATCGCCATGCCATACCCGCCATGAATCGATGCGGTTCGTCTCGGTCAGAACCCGGGAAACCAATAACCGGTAGCTCGACATCACCGGCCCAGCCTGCCACCGCGATCGGGCCCCGACCAGAGTCGAACCTCGATATATCACCCGATTGCCGTACGCACTACGCCGTCGATCGACGGCACGCCCTCCCGCCTCCGGGCCCACGCCCGCACCCACCGCCCACACCCGCCGCCGCGACCCGCCCGCACCCGCGTCGGCGCCGCGCTCATCCGTGCGTGGACATCCCCTCGGACACGAGCAGATGCACCAACGCGTCCCGACCGCCGAGCCGAAACGCCGCCCGCTGCCGATCGGCCCCCGCCCCCTCGCGCAGCAGTCGGTGCACGAGCGCGTCGATCTGCCGATCGTCCCCGGCGTCCGCGAGCGCCGGTGCGACGTAGTCCAGCAGGCGGCCGACCAGTTCACCGGCCTTGAGCCGACGCGGCGCGTGCGGGTCGATCAACGCGTCGGTCAGCCCGTGCCGCGCGGCGTACCACTGGGCCGCCGCGACGAATTCGGGGGCCGATCGGGGCGGTGGTTGACCGGCCGTCGCGTCCCGCAACACCGTGGTGACCAAGGCCCGGACGAGTCCGGCGAGCATCACCGCGTCCTCCACCCGCAGTTGCACGTCCATCGCGCGGATCTCGACCGTGGGGTAGCGCTCGGAGAGCCGGACCTGCCAGTAGACCCTGGCCCGGTCGCGCAGAATGCCGGCGGTCAGCAATTCCTCGATCCGGCGGTCGTAGTCGAGCGCGTCGACGAACTCCGGCGGCATGCCGCTGATCGACCAGCGGCCGAACACGATGGTGCGCCAACTCGCGAAGCCGGTGTCTCCGCCCTCCCACATCGGCGAGTTCGCGCCCATCGCCACCAACAGCGGCAACCACGGGCGCAGCCGATTGAGTACGATCACGCCCGCGTCCCGGTCCGGGACGCCGACGTGTACGTGCATCCCGTTGACGAACATCTCGTCGACCAGGCGTGGCGCGTCCGCGTGCAGCGCGTGATAGCGCACCCGGTCGGTGAGCGGGATCGGCGTTTCGGAGCGGAACGGCGCGGTACCGGAGGCGACGAGCCGGCATCCCGCCTGTTCGGCCGCCGCGGCGACCGAGTGGCGCAGCCGCAGCAGGTGTCCGCCCACCTCGTCGAGGGCCGCGCACACCGGCGTCGCCACCTCGACCTGCACCTGCATCAACTCGGGCTGGATCTCGCCGCCGGTCACCGCCGGTTGCAGGTTCGCCGCCGCCCGGACCGCCTCGGCGACCGGCATCGGCCGGCCGTCGGCGGGATCCACGAGCAGGTACTCCTCCTCGACCCCGAACGTGATCATGCCCGGTCACCGACCGCCGGCCCCGCACCGAACGCGGAACCGCGACATGTCCAACAAAATCCGGAAGCCGTCCCGTGCCCCGCGGTCGAACCGGATACCGGGGCCGGCACGGGCCCCGCAATCGCACGCACCATCGTGCACTCCCTGACGCCGTGTCCGGCGGCGAGGCGCCCGTCCCGAGCGGCGTCGCCGGCCCGAGGGCCTTCGGCCCACATGCCGAGGGGCGCCGCCCGGCGCGACGCCCCTCCGGCGGGATCACCGGGTCAGACCGGCGTCTCCTCGTCCGCCCGATCGCCGGATCCGGCCACGGGATGCATGGTCCGCTCGACCTCGCTCATGCACGGGACACAGAACGTCTCCCGTCGCCGGGTGCCGTCCACCTCCCGGCCGGCCGGCAAGGTCTCCCCGCACATGGCGATGTCCTCGCTCTCCATGGCGTGCCACACCACACTCTGTGCGTCCTGGACCGCTCTCATCACGTGCATGTCCGCTCCCGTGTCGTGAGATCCATCGACCTCACCATGTAATCCGCTGCCGGCCGACCCTGCACTCCCAGGGCCTCCCGCGCCCGGGTCGATCCGGCCCGGCCGGGCGTCCGAGCAGGGAGAATCCCCGGTCCGGCCCCTGGGCCGCGCGGGTGACACGGGAGATCGGCGGCGCGCCGGGGTCACCGGCGGCGGCCCGGCGGTGCGCGGGTCAGTCCGCCAGCAGCCCGGTGCGCAGGCCGGCCAGGGTGCGCCCGAGCAGTCGGGAGACGTGCATCTGGGACAGGCCGAGTCGCTCGGCGATCTGCGACTGGGTCAGTTCCCGGCCGAAGCGCAGCGCCAGAATGGTCCGCTCGCGTTCCGGCAGGGCGGCGATCAGCGGCTTGAGCGCGTGCAGGTCCTCGACCCGGGCGAATCCCGGATCGACGAACGAGGCCCGCGCGGCATGCGCCGGCAGGGGCCCGTCCTCGGAGGCGGGGGCGTCCAGCGACTCGGCGGTGTAGCCGGCCGCCGCGGTCAGGCCCTCGGTCACCCGGGCGACGTCCAGGCCCAGGCGCGCGGCGAGTTCGGCCGCACCGGGCTCGCGATCGTGCTCGGCGGTGAACGTGTCCCGGGCCTCGGCCAGTTCGATGCGCAGTTCCTGAAGTCGGCGCGGGACGTGCACGGCCCAGGTGTGGTCCCGGAAGAAGCGCTTGATCTCGCCGGAGATGGTGGGCACCGCGAAGGTGGGGAACTCGTACCCGAACGCCGGGTCGAAGCGGTCGATCGCCTTGATCAGGCCGATCGTGCCGACCTGCACGATCTCCTGGGTCTCCTCCCGGCGCGAGCGGTAGCGGGACGCCACGAAGCGCACCAGCGGGAGATTGAGTTCGATCAGGGTGTTGCGTACGTACTGGCGCTCGGACGTGCCCTCTTCCAGGGACTTCAGCCGATCGAAGAGCACCCTGGACATCGCCCGCGCGTCGCTTGCGGCCGATGGTCCGGCGGTGTCCTCCACGAGAGCGGTGTCGGCCGGGGAGTCGGTCGCGATACCAAAGGTCATGCCACGTCCTTCCGGTGCGTCTCGCGCGGTGGGTTGTCGCCGCCCCACCCGATTCATGCACCATACACACGTTCCATCGGCCGCCGATGGGGTGGGCGTGGCGGCGCTCAGAGTCGGATCAGGCCCGCGTCCGTCGGGCGGAAGCCGCACGCGTCGACGTAGAACCGGCGCAGCCCGTCGTCGAAGTCGACGTGCAGCCACTCGCACTTCGCGGCCCGGGCCTCGCGCACCGCCACCGCGATCAGCTCCGCGCCGATCCCGCTCCGCCGATTGCGCCGGGCCACCACGGTGTCCAGGACGAACGCGTGCACTCCCCCGTCCCAGGCCACGTTGACGAAGCCGACCAGGCGATCGTGCTGCCAGGCGCACACCCAGCCCAGGCTGTACCGCTGCAACTGGGCGCGCCAGTCGATCGGCAGCGGCGGGTGCTCGAATCCCTCGGCGTGCAGCGCGTTGACGGCGGCGTTGTCGAAGTCGCCCCGCCATTCGAAGGTAACCGTCATGCGGCAATCCTAGGAAGTGCCAAGGCCGTTACCGGTGCTCATCCGGCCCGGATCGCGGCACGGGAGGGAAATCCCGTGCCGCGCCGAACGGTTCGGACCGAGGCGCTCGGGCTACGGCGTGTTGCCCAGGGCCTGGCGCAGGGGCAGTGCGCCGGTGGCGATGTGGATCCCGCGGGACACGATCCGCGCGTTGGTCGAGTCCAGCAGCGACAGTTGGGACAGCGGCGCCGGTCCGTCGTCGTGCAGCGAACAGCACAGCAGCAACATCGTGCGCAACGCCCCCGGCGGGAACGGCGCGTCCGGCGCGGTGACCACCGCGCGCAGGGTGCGCCAGCGCACCGCCGCGTAGCGGCCGTCGTCGGACCAGTCCAGGCACACCGCGTACAACTCGGGACGGCGGACGAACGAGCCTTCCTCGGTGAGGATGTACGTGGTCGCCTGGGTCGAGTGGCTGCCCTCGGCGGCGCGGTAGAGCGCGGCCTCGACCACCTCCGAGGACATCGCCGGTACGGAGGCGCCGTCGTTGTGTCGGGCGGGGCGGGCCGCGACGCGGTCCACGCGGTGCTTGGCGTCGGCTCGGTTGCGCCGGCTGCTCGGGCGACGATCGGTGCTCATGAGACAACCCTTCGGGCCGGGTCCGGAGCCCACGTGTGGGCGGGAGCGAGCAAATGCGCCGGTTCCACCTGGAAAAGCTGGGCCAGGCGTTCCACATCGTTGAGGTCGAAGGGGAGTTCGCCGGTGAATCGGCGCCAGGCCCAGGACCGGCCGTGGCCCAGTGCCTCGCCGATGGCGCCGTCCGTGTAGCCGTCCCGCCGTGCGAGCATCCGCACGTTGCGCACCACGATCATCCGGATCGGTTCGTCGGTGTCCGGGTCCGGGTCGGGTATCGGCTCCGCCATTCTGGTCCCACGCACCCCAGGCGCAACATCTCTCATCCGGGCAGCGTAGATCGTCGATTGCGGGAGCGGTAGTGCGGGAGAGGGACAATCGTCCCTCCCTGCGGGAAAGTTGCCGCGTTGCCGAACGTGCGGCCGAGTCGAGATCGTGGGCGCGGGCCGGGTGCGCTCGGCGGCTCGGCCGACACGTCGGCCCACACGTCAGCCCGCGCGCCGGCCCTCGCCGGTGGCGGGCGGCGGGTTGCGCGCCGGGTTGTCGGCGCCCACCGTCCGGCGCGCGCTGGGTCCGGTGGCCGGGGGACGGACCGGCGCGTCGGACCGGGGGATCCCGGCCGCCGGAGGATCCACGGGTGGTTCGGGCGCCGACGGTGTCGCCGACGGGTGGGCGGGCGCGGACCCGGACACGCTCGGCGGCGTCGACACACCGATCGGCGGAGCGGGCACGGCGGGCGGCACCCGCACCGGGCGCGGGGCGTCCGACCCGCCGATCGAGCCGAGCAGCGCCCAACTCGCCGCCGCCGCGGCCACCGCCGCCATCGGCAGCGCCAGGCGCAGCGGGACGCGGCGCCCGCGCACCGGCCCGGCGGGCAGCGGCACGTCCCGGGTCCGGAGCGTCTCGGGTGTCACCGTGTCGGCCCGCCGGCCCATCCAGTCGCGCAGTTCGGCCTCCAACGCGGCATG
This sequence comes from Embleya sp. NPDC005971, assembly GCF_040629175.1. Classification (NCBI taxonomy): domain Bacteria; kingdom Bacillati; phylum Actinomycetota; class Actinomycetes; order Kitasatosporales; family Streptomycetaceae; genus Embleya; species Embleya sp. NPDC005971. The sequence continues at coordinate 7,769 of NZ_JBEXUX010000073.1, forward strand.
TTCGGGCGTGCCCGACCGCAGGGGTTCCGCACCGTGTCGGGTCACGTGTCGTCCTCCATAAGCAACCGGTGCAGCGCGGTCAGCCCGCGGCTCGCGGTGGATTTCACCGTGCCGGACGGGATGCCCAGCGTGCCGGCGATCTCGGATTCGCTGAGGTTCTCCCAGTAGCGCAGCACCAGCACCTCGCGTTGGCGCCGGGTCAGTCGCCCCAGCGCGTGCCGCAACCGCCGGTCGCGTTCGGCCCGCAGCGCGTCGTCCTCGGGCGAGGCCACCGGCGGCGGCACCGGCGGGATCCAGGCCCGGGCGGTCCGTCGTCTGCGCAGCACCGATCGGGCGCCGTTGACCACGCAGCGCCGCAGGTAGGCGGGTGGGTCGTCGAGTTCGCCCAGGCCCGCGCCGTAGCGGCGGAAGGCGGCCGTGAACGCCTCCTGCACGACGTCCTCGGCGGTCTCCTGGTCGTCCACCAGCAGCGTGGCCAGGCGCACCAGGCGGATCCGGTGCGCGTGGTAGAGCTGCGTCATGGTCGGCGGCGGCTCGCCGGCCGCCCGGGTCCGACGTCGGAACAGACCGAACGCACGCCGGCGCGGCGGCGCGGCCTCGACGGGCGGCGCCGGGTGGGCCGGGCTCGGGTCGTGCTGGACCCGGACGTGGGAATCCTGGATGGCGGTGAACTCCTCGGGTGCGTACCGATGGGGCGCGGTGCCGTGGGCCGGTGGTCTCGGTGGGCGCCGCGGCCGGCCGGTGTATCGGGGACGTCGACGTGCCCGATACACCGGCCGGTTCCGGGCTTCGGATCAGGCCGCGGTACGCCCGCGACGTCGGCCGAACACGATGGCGCCGCCGCCGAGCAGGAGCAGCCCCGCGGCGCCGCCTACGTACAGCGCGGTCTTGTCGTCACCGCCGGTCTCGGCCAGGCGCGGCGGCGCGGTCGGCGAGCCGGGCCGCGCGCCGGGCGGCGAGACGGCCGGGTCGCTGCCGGCGGGTCGCCCCTCGTCGGTCGGCGGCCGAGACGGGTTGCCCGGTCGGGCGGTCGGGGGTACGGACGGCGAATCCGGACGGTTGGCCGCGGGCGCCCCGGGGTCGGCGGGCGGGGTCGGCGTCGAGGCGCGGGGCTGACCAGGCGCGGTGGACGGGGCGACCCGGCCGTCCGAGGCGCGGGCCGAGCCGGCCGGCGCGCCGTCTGCGGCCAGCGCCGGGCTCGGCGCCACCAGCACGGCCGAAGCCGCCAGGACGAGGCCGGCGCCGAGGACACGGCCGACCAGGACCCGGGACCGGCCGCCGTGCGGCGCGGCCGTCGTGCGGCGCGGGGGACGCGGGGAGGGAATGAACACCGTTCTCCTTGTGGGGCATCGAACGGACCACCGGGCTTCCGGAGGCCGCCACCATCGAGTGACGGACATCCAGACGCGCGGCCACGTGCCGGGTTCCCGATCCGGGAGAACTTTTTTCACCGGGCTCGAAATCGCCGAGCCGCGAACCCCGGCGGCAACCCCGGCCGCGAACCGGGCAGGGACCGCCACCGCGTCGCGGGTGGCGCACCTTCATACCGAGACGGGTATAACGAACCGCGAATTCGGCATTTGTATGTGATGTCTCCCGGGGTCAGGATCCATGTTAACGCGCTGTGAACATCGGCCGCCGCAACGGCTTTGCGGAGTGTCCACCCGCCCCCGAGTGAATAGGTCACCCATGCGTAATTCGGCTCCGACAAAGAGCGTGGACGACGGCGGAAAGGCCGCACGCAGAACGGCCGTCGCGACATTGGCCGGCACCACCCTGGAGTGGTACGACTTCTTTCTCTACGGCACGGCCGCCGCACTCATCTTCGACAAACAATTCTTCCCGTCCCTGAGCCCGGCGGCGGGCACGCTGGCCTCCTTCGGCACGCTCGCGGTGGGATTCGTCGCCCGACCCTTGGGCGGTCTGGTCTTCGGCCATTTCGGCGACCGTATCGGCCGCAAGGCGACCCTGGTGGTGTCGCTGCTGCTGATGGGCATCGGCTCGACCCTGATCGGCGTCATTCCCAATTACGACACGATCGGCTATTGGGCACCGGTCCTGCTCGTACTGCTGCGCATCGTCCAGGGCATCGGACTCGGTGGCGAGGGCGCCGGCGCGACGCTGATGTCCATGGAGCACGCGCCCGCCGGAAAACGTAACCTGTACGCGGGATTTCCGCAGATGGGGACGCCTGCGGGGCTGGTTCTGGCCAACCTGGTGTTCCTCGCCGTCAGCACCGGGATGAGCGATCACGCGTTCACCGGGTGGGGCTGGCGCATCCCGTTCCTGATGAGTTTCATCCTGGTCGCGGCGGGCCTGGTGATCCGCCTGCGGGTCACCGAATCCCCCTCCTTCAACGAGGCACGCGAACAGGACCACGTGGTCCGTTTCCCACTCGCCGAGGCATTCAAGGTCGGCTTCCCTCGACTCGGTCTCACCCTGCTGGCCGTGGTCGCCAATTCGGCCGTCGCCTATGTCTTCATGGTGTTCACGCTGTCCTACGGCACCAAACACCTCGACTACGGAAAGCGCTTTTTGATCCTGAGCATCTCGGCCGCCGCCGTGCTCTGGTTCGCGAGTATTCCGCTGTGGACCCGAATTGCCGACCGATACGGCCGGCGCACCATGTTCATCGGCGGTTCGGCCGCGATCCTGGTCTGGTGTATCGCCTTCTTCCCGTTGTTGAACACCGGGAATTCGGCGCTCGCCGTTCTGGCCCTCGCCGGCATGGGGCTCATCATTCCGGTCACGCACTGTGTACAGGGCGGCATCATCGCCGACACGTTCCCGGTGCATGTGCGCTACTCGGGGTCCTCGCTGGTCCTGCAACTCGGCGCGGTACTGGGTGGCGGGCTGGCACCGACGATCTCCACCGCGCTGTTGAACTCCGGCGACTCCTCGACCGGGGTCACCTGGTACCTGGTGGCGATGTGCACGATCAGCCTGGTCGGCGCGATCGCCCTGTTCCGGGTGGTCCCGGAGGGCGTGCCGGAACCGGCCCTCCATCCCGCGCCGGCTGCCGCTGCGAAGGCGTGAACCCGGCCGGCGAAATCGCCGTCGCCCCGGCGGCCGCTCGGGTCAGGAGCGGCCGCGGGGCTTGCCGCGCTTGCCGCCCTTGCCCGCGCCGGGGCCGCCGCGGGCACCCTTCCCGGCCGACCCGCCGGCCGCGCCGGGCTTGCGCCTGGCTCCGGAGGCGTCGGGGCGCTGGGACTTGGCCTTCGGCTGTGGCGGAGTCGGGGTCCGGCCGCGCGAGCTGTTGACCGTGCGGCCCCGGACGATCCCGATGAACTCCTCCACCAGGTCGGTGGTCCGGGCCTCCGGCCAGGCCAGCGCGACGCGCGATTCGGGCGCGTCGGTCACCGGCCGGTAGGTGAGGTCCTTGCGGTGGTGCAGACGGGCGAGCGACTGCGGGACGACGAGCAGACCCACCCCGGCCGCCACCAGTTCGACCGCGTCCTCGGTGCTCGCGGGCCGCTCCTTCGCGGGCTCCCCCGGGCGCTGCGCCCACTCCAGGGTGTCGTCGAGCGGATGCAGGACCACGGCGTCGGCCAGGTCCTCGGCGACCACCTCGTCCACTCCCGCGACGTCGTGGTCCTTGGGCACCACGACCACCGTGGTCTCGGTGTACAGCGGGATCGCGCTCAGGTCGGTCCGCTCGATCGGCAGCCGCACCAACCCCGCGTCGGCCTCGCCCGCGCGCAGCAGGTCGGCCGCGTCGGCGGCGGACACCGCGATCAGGGTCAACGGGACGTCGGGCAGCCGCTCGTTCCAGACCCGCACCCATTTGGTGGGGGTCACCCCCGGAACGTACGCGAGCCGGAACGGGGTGGGTACTTCCGAGCCTGTCACCACGTCAGGCTACCGGCCATGATCGGAGGCACCGCACACGGTCGCTACTCTGGACACCATGACGTCGCACAAGACCACCCAGACGATGAAGCCCGCGACCGCGGCGAAGAAGCTGGGCGTGTACCTCCAGGCCACCCCCGCCGAGTTCCAAGAGGGTGTCGTCTCCCGCGACGAGTTGAACGCGCTGCAGGCCGACCCGCCCGAGTGGCTGCAGGAACTGCGCCGCAACGGCCCGCACCCGCGACCCGTCGTCGCGAACAAGCTCGGCGTCTCCATCGCCGGCCTCGCTCGCGGCGGCATCACCGACGCCCTCACCACCGAGCAGATCGACGCGCTGAAGGAAGACGGTCCGGAGTGGCTGCGCCAGGAGCGCGCCACCCAGGCCGAGGTCCGGAAGGAAACGATCCGGATCAAGGAGAAGAACCAGGAGAAGAGCGCGGAGCAGAGCGCCGAGAAGAGCGAGAAGCGCCCCGCGAAGGCGCGCCGACCGCGCTCCTGACCCGCCGTCCGGCGGTCGCCCCGAAGACCGGGCGACCGCCGTTCGTGTGTCAGCCCTCGGCCGGCAGGCCCGCAGCCGCCAACAGGTAGGCGGTCATCGGCGCGTAGTCCCGGGCGTCCACGACGTGGTCGTCCAGCGGGACGGTGACCGTGACGGAGCCCTCGGCCTCGCCGAGGAACAGGGCCGGGTCGTTGCAGTCGGCGAACGCGACCGTGGGAATGCCGTATTGCCCCGCGCGACCGGCCCAGCCGTGGTCGGCGACGACCAGCTCGGGCCGGGGCCGCCCGGCCGCGTCGAGGGCGTCCAGGATCGCGCTCATCGGCTGCGGCGCGTGTGTGTGCCACAGCGTGGCACCGCGCTCCAGCACCGCCACGTCGCCGAACTGCCGCACGCTGCCGCTGGTTTCGTCGTCGCCCTCGGTGGTGTGCAGCCCGCGTGGGATGTCCAGGATCTCGGCGCCGGCCGCGCGCAGTGCCCGGCCGACGGCCCGGTGTACGTCCAGCAGGCCGCCGGGGTGTCCGGTCGCGAGCAACACCCGCAGCCGACGGGCGGCGGCGTCGCGCAGGACGGCGGCCATCCGGTCGAGCCCGGCCAGCGTGAGCAGTGGGTCGATGGTGTCCTGGCCGAAGTGGTGCTCGGGGTCGGGATGTACCCCCGCCCGCTCGACCATCACGGCGAGCACGTCCTCCTGGGTCCAGCGATCGCCCAGTTCCAGGCCCAGCCAGAAGCGCCGGTTGCCCTTCACCAGTTCGGCGTAGTGCCGCAGATTGACCTCCCGGGGGGTGGCCACCGGGCCGGAGATGCGCGTGGCCACCAGATGCCGAAGCAACTCGTCGCGGGACGGGGGGATGTTCGGCTTCGTCATGTCGACCATTGTGCCTACCCGCGCAGCGCACCGGAGCCTCGGGCTCGGCTCGTTCACCAGCGCTAAATCCCGCCATAAGCCGGCCGATTCGACACGTTCTCCTTTTGTTGTCCACCGTGGAGACTATTGGCGCGGTAACGACGACCCACCCGCCTCATCCGCACCGAGGCGTGGTGGACGCCGACCGCGAACGACGGTAGGACGCAAGGTTCGTGTACTGATCTGCCCGCCTTTTTTGCAGGAAGGATCGATATGAGCCCCGTAACGATGGAGATCCGCGACGCCGGTCCGCTCGACGTCGAGGTCGAGGAGGAAGTGGTCGAGTTCGAGGACGAATCGAACCCGGACCGCCGGATCGAGGCGTGTCTGCCCGAGCCCTGGCCGACCGCGACGACCCGCGTCGGCTGCGACTTCAAGTCCTGACCGGACGGACGGCCTGACCCGACGGGCGGCTCGGCTCGACGAACCGGGTCGGGCCTGCGGATCCGGACGGCTCGCTCGTCCGTAGGCACCCGGCACGCACGGCCCGATCGGAACCGCTCGACCCGATCGGGCCCGCGCCCCCGCCGGTGCCGCCCCGGCAGCCGCCCACCCCGGTGCCCCGGCCGCGCCGCCCGGTGACCGCAACGGATCGAGCGAACGGCACGAGCGGGAGGGGGCATGGTGCGTTCGATCCCGAACGGATCCGCACAGGAGCTGCGCAACCGGTTGCACACGCTGGTGGCCGGGCACGACCGCCGTTGCCGTGCGGACGACGTCTGGCTGCACCTGTTCGACCCGCGCATGCCCACGCTCGACCACGGTTGGAAACTGCACGTCTCGGCCCGCCCCGAGGATTTCCCCCGGACGCTGGACCTGCTGGTCCCGGTGCTGCTGCGCTACCGCTGCCTGGCCAAGTTCGCGGCCGGCACCGCCGTTCTGGAGGAACTGAACGCCGGCGTACGCGGCCCGGCCGTGGTCGGCAAGGCGGTCACCGTCTATCCACGCACCGAGGATGTCGCTGCCCTGGGCCGGGAACTGGCCGACGTACTGACCGGTCACGGCGGCCCGCGTGTGCTCAGCGACCGCCGGGTCCGACCCGACGCGCCCGTCTACTACCGCTACGGCCCCTTCCGGGTGCTCGGCGTCGGCGCCGCCGAATCGGTGATGATCGGCCCCGACGGGCAGCGCTTCCCCGGCCGGGCGAGCATCCGCTACCGCCAACCCCCGTGGGCGGCCGACCCGTTCGGTGCCCCCGCTCCCACGCCGGGGCGACCCGCCCGCCTGGTCGGCGGTCGATATCGGCTCACCGCGGGCATCGCCCGTTCCCCGCACGGGGACGTCTACCGCGCGCTGGACACCACGACCGGCGAGCGGGTGGTGATCAAACAGGCCAGGGCGTACGCGGGCGAGGACGGCGACGGGGTGGACGCCCGAGGCCGGTTGCGGCACGAGCACGCGGTGCTGGCGGCCCTGGCCGGGTCGGACGGTGTGCCCCGGGTGCTCGACCACCTGCGGCACGGCGAGGACGAGTACCTGGTCACCACCGACTGCGGCCCGCAGGACCTGCGCCGCGACGTGTCGGCGCACGGCCCCTACCCGGGCGACGCGCAACCCGGGCGCCGGGTGAGTGTGCTGGCCCGCCGCCTGCTCGCGATCCTGGACGGGATGCATGCGCTGGGGGTGGTGATGCGCGACCTCAAACCGGGCAACGTGGTGCTCGACACGGACGGCACCTGCAAGCTGGTCGACTTCGGCATCAGCGCGCTGGGCGCGGTCCGCCCGGCCGGCGGCACCCCCGGGTACACCCTGGCGACGGGCTCGGGCGAGGACCCGCCCGATCCCGCGGACGACCTGTACGCGCTGGGCGCGACGCTGTACTACGCGCTGACCGGCATGGATCCGGTGATCGTCGACCCCGACCCGGCCATCGCCCGGGACCGCACGCTGGCCTGCCTCGCCGCCGCGCTGCCGGATGCCGCGCACCGGCCGGTCCGGGCCCTGGTCGCCGGGTTGCTCGACCTCGATCGTGCGGAGCGGATCGGCTGCGCCCGGCGCCTGCGGGCCGGCCTGCCCGAACCGCCGCGCGCCCGCCGGTTGCCGACCCCGCCCCGGATCACCGCCGGCCTCCTGGACGACGTGATCGACCACACCGTGGGCGACTGCGTACGCACCGCCGCCGACCTGCCCGCCGGATCCGGCCCACGGCCGGGATCGACGCTGACGCTCTACGCGGGCGCCGCCGGAGTGGGCCTGGAACTGCTGCACCACCTCGACCGGCCGGGCGTGCCGAAAGCGGTCGTCGAGTTGGCCCGGCGCACCGCCGCCCATCCCGAACTGGGCGCGCTCCCGGGCGCGTTGTACACCGGGCGCACCGGGGTCGAGCTGTTCCTGCGCGCCGCCGCCACGCTGCCGGGCGGCGACGTCGTACCACCGGTGTTCCCGAGCGAGCCGCTGCCGTACGACGACACCGGCGACCAGATCGGCGGCGCGGCGGGCACCGGCACCGGCCATCTCCTCCTGGCCCGCCAGGCACACGCGGCCGGGCACGCCGAACAAGCCGCCGCGCATCTGGCCGCCGCGGCCGCCTGCGCCGGGGAACTCCTGGACCGGCGCGCCGACCCGGAACACGCCGAACTCGACCTACCGCCGGCCTCCTCGCGTGCGGCCTACGTCCACGGTTACGCCCACGGCAGCGCCGGCATCGTGCATTTCCTGCACGCCTGCCGGGACCTTCCGGGCCACGCCGATCCGGTGTTCGCCCGCGCCGCTCGCGGGGGTCTGGATCGACTCGTCGCGCTGACACCGGAGTTGCTGGCCTCGGCGGCCCGCCCGGACGCCGCCCGGCACTTCGGGTCCTGGTGTCGGGGCATGGCCGGGATCGGCACCGTGCTGATCGCGGCGGGCGCACCCGCGCAGGATCCGGAACTGCTCGAACTCGGCCTGCGCTGCGCCCGGTTGTGCCATGTGCTCGCCCCGAGAATGAGCCTGGTGTCGCAGTGCTGCGGCCTGTCCGGAGTCGGCGAACTGCTCGTGGACGCCGCGCTCGCCACCGGTGACGACGAGCACTGGCGGGCCGCCGAGGACGTGGTGGCGCTGATCCTGGCGCGCAGCGGCGGCACGGTACGGCGCCCGTTGTTCCCGGACAACACCCTCGCCGGCACCGATCCCGGCTGGGCCACGGGCGGCAGCGGCGTGCTGTCCCTGCTGCGTCGCGTACGGGACCGGGGCGGCGAACGCCTGGTCGCACCGCCCGAGGCCGTCGACCGGAAGGTCTACGTGCCGGGGACCCAGTAGGCGTGCACCTCGGTGACCTGCGGCGGGGTCCCGCTCTGCGGGAAGCCCAGCTCCTCGGCCGCCGGCCTCAGGAGAGCGCTGAAGGCATCCATCGCCGCCTGCGACTCCCACAGGTCGATGACCCGTACGCCGTCGCCGGTCGCGATCGCCACGTGCGCCAGGCAACCCGGCGCCGGGATCTCGCCGGACCGCACCCGCGCGGAAAGCTTGTCGTACTGTTCCTTGCCGACCCCCGCCAGATCGACCTGCATGAGAATGGCCATGACGGTCCTCCAGACGCGCCGCTGTCACCGATGCCACCGGTCGCAAGGCATCACTTCCATCCTGGCCCGTCCCCCAACGCCCGCAACCGGGGTCCCTGTCCTTCTCCCGCCCGGCGACCGTCGGCGAGCGGGATCAGCCGGGATCAGAAACGCATGAGCGCCTGTTGCGCGGCGGCAAGGACGGCTTGACGGGCCTGTTCGAGCTGGTCCGGGGTTTCGTGTCGGCGGACGGCCTCGGTCAGCACGCGCGCCGTCCGGGTGACCTCGGGCGGTCCCTCCAACTGCACGGCGGCGAACGCACGTTGCAGGGTGGGGAGGTCCTGGGGAGTCCCGGTGCCGGCACGTTGCGCCAGGATCGCTGTCTCCGCGGCCTCCAGGAATCGCACGTAGGTCTGGCGACGCAGGTCCAGGAGCCGCTCGACGCGCTGCTCGTCGAGCGTGGTGCGCACAGTGTCCAGGAGTGCGTCCGCCTGCCGATTGCCCGCGTGCCGGGCCGCATCGGCCTGGCGGATTCCGGCGCTGCGGGCGAACCAGCCGGTGATCAGGCCACCGGCGAGCGCCGATCCTGCTGCGATCAGCGCGATTCCCCACTCACTCATGAACCACATTGTGCACACGGGCATCGACACCCGCAGGCGGATGCGAGGATGCTCACGCGGGCTCCGCCTCCCGGTGCCCGGTTCCGAGTTCGACGGCGAGGCGCTCGCCGCGATCAAGCAGCGGCGGGCCGGAAGGCCCCCTGGGAGCGAGCGCCGGCGTGCTCGTACAGCCTGGTCCTGGGCACCGGCGCCCGCACCCTGCTCGTGCTCACCTCCACCTGGGGTCCGCAGTCGCTGCTCCGCCGCCGCCCCGGCCTGCCCGCCGAGTTGGCTGCCGAACTCCCGTATGGCACCTACCAGTTGGCCCTGATCGTGCACCCCAACGAGCGCAGCCGGATCGGCACGTTCGACCTGGAGGAGCAACTCGCCGCCGCACTCGACGCCGGGATGATCCTGGCCGCGCCGCACGAGGAGTGGGCCGCGCTGCTGGTCGCCGCCGACGCGGTGATCACCGACCACGGCTCGACCGCGCTGTACGCGGCGGCCCTGGATCGGCCGATCATCCGCGCCCACGACGGCGGCGACGAGCTGATCCCCGGCAGCCCGATGGCCGAACTGCTGGCCCACAGCCCGCAGTTGGCCGACCCTGGCGGGATAGGCGCGCTGCTGGCCACGCACCGTCCCGGCACGGTCCGCGCCTTCGCGGCGGCCGCGTTCGCCGAGCAGGGCCACGCGTTGGAGCGGCTGCGTGGCGAGTTGTACCGGCTGCTCGACCTCACACCGCCGTCCGGGCCCGCCACCGCCCGCGTGTTGCCGGTCCCCGCCGCGCCGCTGCGCACCCCCGCCGCCTTCGCGGTCCGCGCCCGCCTCGGCGACCACGAGGTGCACGTCGAGCGCCGCCCCACCCACGGCACGATGCCCGCGCAACACATCGCCGCCGAATACGGCCCGGCCGGCATCCGCCACCTGCAGAGCGCCGCACTCGTCTACCGCCGCCACACCCGACCCGCGCAGGCCGCCGGCCACCACCTCGACTGGACCCCGGCCGACTGGACCGCCCGAATCCTGGCCGACCTCCCCGGTTGCCGCACGGCCGCGGTGATCCTGTCCCCGTCACACTGCGTCGTCCGCACCCGCGCCGGCGCCCTGCTCACCGCGCACCTCGAACCACACCGAGAACACGGCCGAGTGCACCACCCGGACCCGGCCGCCGTCCTCGGCGCCACCCACGCATGGCTGGCCCGACACCCCGACCTCCCGGCAACCATCGCCTGCCTGATCGGCGACCACACCTTCCGCGTGCACCTCACGCCCACCGAACCGAGCGAGCCACAAGCCCCATTCGGGAACCTGCCCGACGGACCTTGACGGCCCGCGCCGCCGCCGGATCGGGGTGCTGGCACCACCTCGACCGGCCGGGTGGCACGCTCGTTGCCGCCGGTCGCATCCGGACATGCTGGGTCCGGCAGACAACGCTGGTTCCCCAAAGATTCGGTAGGAGTTCGGCTCGTGCGAGAGCAGTCGTGGCAGAGGTTTCGTTTTTCCGGACGGCCGCAGGGCGGCGGGCGCAGAGCGCTGCCGGCCGTGACCGCGGTGGCCGTGGGTGTCCTGGCGATGAGCGTCCTCGTACCGCCCTCGGCGTCGGCCGGCTCCCGGCCGGACGCCGTCCAGCGGGGTCTGAGCGCACTCCTGCGTTCCGACGACCTGCCCGCCGGACTGGCGAGCGTCAAGGACCGTGACGGCCACACCCGCACCTACACCGCAGGCGTCGGCGATACGGCCACCGGCTCGAAGGTGCCCAAGGACGGCCAGGTGCGCATCGGCAGCAACACCAAGGCATTCACCGCGGTGCTCGTACTGCAACTGGTCGGCGAAGGCCGGATCGACCTCGACGCCTACATCGACACCTACCTGCCCGGCCTGGTCCGCGGCGAGGGTATCGACGGACGCCACATCACCGTGCGCCACCTCCTCCAGCAGACCAGCGGACTGCCCAACTACACCAACCACCTCGGGGACGAGGTCCGCTACTTCGAACCCCGCGAACTCGTGGACATCGCCCTGCAACACCCGGCCGACTTCGACCCTGGGAAAAAATGGGCATACAGCAATACCAATTACGTACTGGCCGGCATGATCGTCGAGAAGATCACCGGCCGACCCCTCGCCCAGGAGATGGACCGGCGCATCATCAAGCGCATCGGGCTGCGCCACACCTACTTCCCCGCCCCCGGTGACGCGACCATCCGCGAGCCGCACCCCAAGGGCTACGACCGGGCATCGCCCGACGCGCCGCCGATCGACGTCACCGAGATCGATCCCTCCTGGGGCTGGGCGGCAGGTGCCCTGGTCTCCACCAACACCGACCTCAACCGGTTCTACGGCGCGCTCCTGGCCGGTCGTCTCCTCCCGCCGGCCCAGCTCGCCCAGATGCGCACCACCGTCGCCGGGGCCGAGGGCACCTTCGGCCCCGGTGCCCGCTACGGGCTGGGACTGGTGAGCAGGCCGCTGCCGTGCAACGGGCTCTACTGGGGCCACGGCGGCAGTTTCCCCGGCTACGAGACCCGGGGCGGGGCCACCGACGACGGCCGCGCGGCCAATGTCGCGGTCACCATGCAGCTCGGCAACGAGGCGGCCCGGGACCGGGTCGACCAGGTCGTGTTCACGGCCCTGTGCCGCTGATTCACCCCCGTCGGGATCCGTCCGGCCGCGTGCCTCCGCGCACCCGGCCGGACGGATCCTCGTCGTCGGCCCACTACTCGGCCGAACAGGACGCCCGAAGCCCCGGCCATCCGCCCGTGCCCGGCGCGCACCGGCCGAAGCCCCGGCCCACCCGCCCGTCCCCGGCACGCAGCGTCCGAAGCCTCCGCCCCCACTGCCTCGCACGCAGCACCCGGAGCCTCAGTCCACCGGCCCCTCCCCCGCCCGCAGCGCCCGGGCCGCCTCGCGGTGCTCGTCCGCCTCGACCCGGTGCCCGGCCGCCTCGGCGGAGTCGGCCAGCGCGTCCAGGATCCGGGCCTCCTCGGCACGGGCGCCCCGCGCCCGCGCACTCGCCAGCGCCGCCACGTACAACGCACGCGCCTCGCCCGCGCGCCCGAGGGTGTCCAACACGGTGCCCAGCGCGAATCCGGTGCGGGCGGTCATCCGTTCCCGGCCCAGCTCGCCCGCCGCCGCGTGGGCACGCTCGAACAACTCGGCCGCGCGCCGCGATTCGCCCAGCGCCGCCGCGGCCTCGCCCAGGCGGTACGTCATCAACATCGCGCCGTACGGGTTGTCGATCGCCCGGTGCACCTCGCGGGCCGCCTCGAAATCCGCCGCCGCACTCGCCCAATCCCCGCGCGCCGCCCGCAACATGCCGCGAAACTCCACGGTCGACGCGCCGAGCTTGCGGTCCGCCGCCGTCGCCGCGCCCAGCGCCGCCACCGTGCCCAGCGCCCGCTCCAGTTCGTCCCCGGCCGCCGCGAAGTCCCCCTGTTCCCACAATGGACGGGCCAGTTGGCAGCGCATCCGCGCCGCGGCGCGAGGATGGCCGGCCCGCTGCGCGGCGGCCACGCCGGTGCGGAAGGCGTCCAGCACGTCGGCGTAGTGCCGGTGGTCGAGGAAGTGTGTCCACAACGGCTCGCACAGGCCCCACGCCTCGGCGTCGAGACCGTGCGCGTACGCCATCCGCACGCACCCGTACAGCGCGTGCCGCTCCGTCTCCAGCCAGCGCGCGGCCCGCGCCTTGTCCGCGAACACCACGTCGGGCGCCTCCGGTAACGCGGGCACCCGCTCGGCCAGCGTCATCCGGGCGCCCGCCGCCGTCGCGTCCGCGAGTTGCGCCTGCCGCAGGTACCAACGCACGATCCGGCGTTGCCCGTCGGTGGTTTCCGCCGCGCTGCCGTCCCGTTCGGCCCGCCGCCGGGCGTGCGCGCGCAACAGCTCCGGCAACCGCCGGTATTCGTCCCGGGCGTCCACCAGGCCCGCCGTCTCCAACTCCTCAAGCGCGTCCAGGCCGGCGTCCAGGCCCCGGCCGAGCAGGGCCACCGCGGTCTCCGGGGTGAACTCCGGGCCGGGGGCGCCGCCGAGCAACCGGTACAACCGGGCACCGTCCGGCCCGAGTTCGCGGTAGGCCGCATCCCACACCGCCTCGACCACCGGAAGTCCCTTCTCGTGCAGCTCGGCGGTCAGCTCGGCGAGCAGCCGCGACAGCGAGCGCAACCGATGCCGGCGCATCCAACGGGCCGCCACGTGCAGCGCCGCGGGCAACCCGGAGCACAACCGCAGCAACCCGTGGGCGGCCTCCGGTTCGGCGGCCAGTCTCGGGTCCGCGACCATGCGTTCGAGCAGTTCCATCGCGTGTTCGTCGTCCAGCGGACGCAGCGACAGCTCGACCGCGGCACCGTGCTCCAGGTCGTGGAGGGGCCCGTGGCTGACCACGATCACGATGCCCGCGCCGGAGGCGGGCAACAGCGGCACCACCTCGCTCCCGTAGCGGGCGTTGTCCACCACGACCACGACCCGCTTGCCGTCGGTCCGCGTCCAGTACTGCTTGCAGCGGGCCCGGAACGTCTGTTCGACGAACTCCGCGGGCACCCCGAGCGAGCGCAGCAACTCGCCCAACGCGTCGGCTACTTCGACCACGCCGTCGCGCCGGAGGTCGTCCAGGTCCAGGTACAGCACCTCGTCGGCGGGGTCCTGCCGCAGTCTGCGGGCGATCCGGAAGGCGAGTTCGGTGCGCCCGGCCCCGGCCGGCCCGCTCAGCGCGACGCACAGCGGGCGGGAGTGTCCGCGCCACTCGGCGGCGGCTCGGAAGACCCGGGCCAGTTCGGGCTCCCGGTCCACGAAGTGGGCCGTCTCCGGCGGGATTTGATATGCCATGGGAGCTGACTCCGATGCCTCGTGCCGGTCCGGCCGGCATGCCCGCGGAGCCCTGGCCGCGACCGACCCCGTCCCCCGCACCCTCGCACACCACAGACCCCCGTGTGGGCGGATCGACACCGAACCGACGCGCCCACCGGCCCGCCGCCACGCACTCGCCCACGCGCGTCCGGATGATCGCGATATTGCCCCGGGCGCGTGGTGTGCTCGTCCGGAACAGGGCATACAAGGGAAATCCGCCCCACGAGGGCCCGCGAACCGGGAGAGAAGGGAGTCGCATGCCGTCGGACGTCGATCTCGCCGCGGCGCTGTCCAGGGTCAAGGAGAGCGAGACCTCGCTGGTCGCCCAGGTCCTGCGCACCACCGTGGCCGCGGTGACCTCCTACGTCACCGCGTTGGCCCTGACCGGCCCCGATCCACAGCCGATCCTGGCCCCGCTCACCGCGCTCCTGGTCGTCCAGGTCACCTCGTACGCGACCTTCACCACGGGTGTGCAGCGGGTGGCCAGCGTGGTGTCGGGGGTGCTGATCGCGGTGTTGTTCAGCGAGGCGGTCGGGCTCAACTGGTGGAGCCTGACCCTGCTGCTGTTGGCCTCGCTCGGCCTGGGCCATCTGATCCGGCTCGGCGACTCGATCAACGAGGTGGCGATCAGCGCGATGATCGTGCTCGGCGTCAGCCAGGTCGGGGACACCGCGTGGGACCGGGTCGCGGAAACCCTGGTCGGCGCGGCCGTCGGCATGATGTTCTCCCTGATCCTGGCGCCACCCGTGCACGTGCGGCCCGCGAACGAGGCGGTGATGTCCGCGTTCACCGCGCTGACCCGGCTCCTGGACACGATGGCCGGGGAACTGGAGGCCGACGTCGGCCACGACCGCGCGCACGGCTGGCTGGAGGAGGCCCGCCGGATCGACCGGGACATCGTGCGGGTGGACGCGACGCTGTCCACCGCCGAGGAGGGCACCCGGCTCAACCCGCGCGGCCGGCGGGCCACGGGGCGGGTGCTCGCGCTGCGCAGCGGCCTGGACACCGCCGAGATCAGCGCGGTGGCGCTGCGCATGGTGTGCCGGGCACTGAGCGGGCTGTACGCGCGGGGCGAGCGCGGCGAACCGGCGTACACCGAGATCCCGCCGGCCACCGAGCAGTCGCTGCGCAGCCTGTTCCGCTCGCTGGCCGCGCTGTTCGCCGCGTACGGCCACCTGGTCGTGCTGCACGGCCAGGATCGCCCCGAGGACTCCGCCCGGGCCGAGAACACGCTGCGCGAACGGCTGGCCGAGGCGGATGTGGACCGCTCGCGCACCGAGGCGATCCTGCTCGCCGACTCGATCGAGAACCCGGACCGCTGGGAGTTGTACGGCACCCTGCTGACCGCGGTCGACAAGCTCGTCGACGAGACCCGGCCCGCGGGCACCCCGGGCGACCTGGCGCAGCGGATCGACGAGCGCCGCCGGCGCCTGGCCGAGGACCGTCGCCTGCGGGCCGCGGTGATCCGTCCCGCACCGGTGCTGCGGGACCGCCTCCGCCGGGTGGTCGCCCCCACCGACCGCCTCCTGCGCGTCCCCCGCCGCCTGCACCGCCACACCCTGCGCCGCCGCCGCTGACCGACCGAGGGCCGGCCGGTGCGTGAGTCTCGCACCGGCCGGCCCTGGATCGGGCCTGAGCTCACCCCCGTGTACGAGCTCATGCCGAGCGGTCGGGTGCCGGGGATCCGGGGTGGACCGGCGAACCGCTGTGCGTCCAGCCAAGCAGCCGGGGCCCGCGAGGGCATCCCGTCCCGGGTGGAGGGGCGGGTCGAACCGACGCGGTAGTCGGGGCGAGCGGGTCAACCGTCGGAGTACGCGGATGCGGGCGGCGCCGGGGGCCGGTGCCCACGTACCCTGTGAGCCCCGAAGCCAAGGACCGGACACCGTGCCGCACAGCCCCGAAGAACAACTCGTCCACACCGTCGCGACAGCCGGCGAGCCCTTCGGGGTCGCCCTGGCCGGGGCTCGGGGCCTGCGCCGACACGGCCTGGTCGACCGGGACGGCGACGGCGTCGACTTCGCGCTCGCGGCGCGCGACGCCAAGCGCCTGACCGCCGCCCGCACCACGATCGCCGCGGCCCTGACCGAGCAGGGTTGGCGGGTCACCGTCGACGGCAGGGCCGGCGGCAAGGCGTTCGTCCGGATGAACGTGCGCCCGGCCGGGCCCGGCCGCGGCACGCCGCTCACGTTGCACGTCGCACCGCGCACGCACGAGCCCGCCGTCGTGGCCGGCGTCGCGGTACTGCACCCCGACGACCTCGCCGCGGCCAAGCTGGTCACCCTGGCCCTGCGCTCGGAAGTACGGGACGCCTTCGACGTCTTCGCGCTCGCCGACCACTACGACATCGACCGGTTGCTCGACCTCGCCCTGGCCTACGACCGGGAATTGCGCGCCGAGGACGTCCTGACCGCGTTCAAGCACGTCACCGAGCGCGAGGACGTGGACTTCGCCCGGTTCGGCGCGCCGGCCGCCCGGGTCGCCGCCGTCCGAGCCTGGTTCCAGGACCGGTTCGCCGAGCTCTCCGTCCGGCACAGCCGCCCGATCGCCGCCGCGCTGGACCCCGGGGTGTTGGCCAAGCTCGCGGCACTGGCGGAGTCGGTGACCCCGGCGGAGGGACCGTCCGGCGACCAACCCGGGTGAGCGCGCCCACGCGGTGCTCGATCAGCGCCGGCCGCCGGGCGTGACCAGGCCGGTCTCGTAGGCCAACACCACCGCCTGGGCCCGGCTGGACAGGTTCAGTTTGGCCAGCGCACGGTTGAAGTGCGTCTTGACGGTCGACTCGGTGACCACCAGGGTGCCGGCGATCTCGTTGTTGGCCATGCCCCGGCCGACCAGGCGCAGCACCTCCAACTCCCGCCCGGTCAACGCCTCCAGGTCGGGCGGCACCGCGCCGCCGCCGGCCGCGGCGGCGCACGAGACGTAGGTCTCGATCAGCCGCCGGGTGACACTGGGCGCGAACAACATGTCGCCGGCCATCACCGCGTCGATCGCGGCCAGCAACCGCTGCGGGCCGATCTCCTTGAGCAGGAACCCGGACGCCCCGGCCCGCAACGCGGCATAGACGTATTCGTCCAGATCGAACGTGGTCAGCACCACGATCCGAGGCGGCGTGCCCTCGGCGGCGGCCAGGACGCGTTCGGTGGCGACCACGCCGCTCATCCCGGGCATCCGGATGTCCATCAGAATCAGTTCGGGATGCAACTTCGCGGCCAGGTCGACCGCCTCGGCCCCGTCGGATGCCTCCCCCACCACCTCGATCCCCGGGGCCGCGCGTAACAACGCGGCCAGTCCGGCCCGGATCAGGACCTGGTCGTCGACCACCAATACCTTGGTCACCCCGTCGTTCCTTCCGTCCCGTCGGTACACGGCGGCCTAGCCGTCCCCGGCGCTCCCGGCGGCCTCGGCCGGGATCGGCAGGACGAGGTCGACCTCGAACCCCCCATCGGGCCGCCGTCCCGCAACGAGCGTCCCGCCGTAGAGCTTGGCCCGCTCGGACATGCCGATCAACCCGTGCGCCGCCACCCCACCGATTGTGCCCGCTTCGCAACCCTGCGGTGCGACCATCGGCCGCCCGCCGCCGTCGTCGGTCACGGTGATCCGCAGATGATGCGGTCGATAGTCGACCAAAAGGTCCACCTTCGCGGTTCGCGCGTGCTTGAGCACGTTGGTCAGCGCCTCCTGGACGATCCGGTACGCGCACAACTCGATCCCCGGCGACAACGGGCGCTCGACGCCCACCGTTTCGCGCCGCACGTCGACCCCCGCCGCCCGGATCCGGCGCACCACCTCGTGCAATCGGGCCAGCCCCGGCGCCGGATCCAGCCGATCGTCGGCGGTCCGCCCCCGTGCGGCGTCCGGCGGCGCCTCGTCCGGGTCGAACATGTCCTCGTCGTCCGCGCGCAGCAACATCAACATCCGGCGCATCTCGTCCAGCGTCTCGCGCGTGGTCTCGCCGATTGTGCGCAACGCCGCCTCGGCGGTGGGCGGATCGGACCTCAACACGTACTCCGCCAGCCCCGCCTGCACCGAGATCACCGATACGTGGTGGGCCACCACGTCGTGCAACTCGCGGGCGATGCGCACCCGTTCGTCGGTGACCGCACGCCGGGCCCGGGCCTCCTGCTCGCGCGCCAGTCGCCGCGTCAACGCCGCGTACTGCGCGTTGCGTTCGTTCAGCCGCCGGGCCGCGACGCCGAACCAGCAGATCCCCGGCGGCACGACCAGGACCTGGGCGACGACGGTGGCCATCGAACCGCCGTCCGCGGCCAGCCCGGCGTACAACCAGGTCGCACCCACCGCCGGCACGCACCAGAGCAGGTTCCGGATCGGGCGGTGCGCGGCGACCGTGTAGGTCGCCATCAGCGTGCCCAGCGAATTGACCACCGGCCAGTAACCCAGCGCGATGTACCAGATCTGGAGCGCGAGCATCACCGAGAGCACCGCGACCGGGGCGCGCCGGCGCACGATCAGCGGCAGGTTGATCACCACGATCAGCACGAAGCCGAACATGTCGGTCCTGCGCCAGTCCCCGGTGGGATCCTCGTGGGCCAGCAGCAGACTCACCACGATGTAGGACAACGCCAGGATCGCGTCCACCACGATCGGCGGAGGGGTGACGGCGTGCCTGCTCCACAGCGTTCGCGCCCGCATTCGGCGCAGCGTAGCCCGCGATCGCGGATCGGTCGTCGAACCCACGGTCGACAAGTGCCTACCACGCTGGGTGGAGATCGCCGCGCGGTGCGCGAGTGGTGCGGATCCGGTGGCCCCGCGCCGGCACGGATGTGCAGGGATCGCGTCCTGATTTGGCAGATGTTGCCGTCGTGTGCGCGGCCTGCACAGCATGTACTGAACAGCGATATCCACTGAACACCGGTCGCCCGTCCCGACGGGCCGGGCAGGATGCGCGTCGAGGGGTGTGCCGTGGCTGAGGCGTGGTGGGACGGCGAGGACGTCGACGGGCCCGAGGCGGTGGTCGCCCGGCTGGACGGCGTGGACTACCTGGCCGGGGACGGCATCGGCACCGCCGCCTGGCTCGCGCTGCGGATGGGCCGGCCGCTGCTGGTCGAGGGCGAGCCGGGAGTGGGCAAGACCGCGCTGGCCCGGGCCCTGGCGGACGCGTTTCGCCTACCGCTGTTCCGGCTCCAGTGCTACGAGGGTCTGGACGCGTCGCAGGCGCTGTACGACTGGGACTTTCCGCGCCAGATGTTGCATCTGCGGGCGGCCGGCGCGGCGGGCGAGACCGATGCGGCGGCCCTGGAGGCCGGCCTGTACGACCGGCGCTACCTGATCGCCCGGCCGGTGTTGCGGGCGATCGAGGCGGCACCGGCGGTGCTGCTCGTGGACGAGGTGGATCGGGCCGACGACGAGTTCGACGCGTTCCTGCTGGAGGTGCTGTCCGACTTCGCGGTGACCGTGCCCGAACTGGGCCGGATCGCGGCGAAGGTGCCGCCGCTGGTGGTGTTGACCTCCAATCGCACCCGCGAACTGCACGACGCGCTCAAACGGCGCTGCCTCTACCACTGGCTCGATCACCCGGACCACGCGCACGAGGTGGCGATCGTGCGCCGCAGGCTGCCCGAGGTGAGCACCCGGTTGGCCGAGGACGTGGTGCGCGCCGTGGGCCGACTGCGCGCGGCCGACCTGGTCAAGCCGCCCGGTGTGTCCGAGACCCTGGACTGGGCCTGCGCGCTGCTCGTACTGGGCGTGCGCGACCTGGATCCGGACGCGGCGGCCCGCACGCTCGGCGCGGTGCTCAAGCATCGCGAGGACCTGGCGAGCGTACGGGCGCACGGGCTGGATCGGCTGCTCGCGGCAGGCGGCTGAGATGGCCGCGCGTGGGGTGCCGGACGCCACCACGGTGCGCGCCGCCCTCGCCGCACCGGTGCGCCGCGACGGGGTCGCCACCCTGGTCGCCTTCGCCCGCACCGTGCGGGCGGCCGGCGTGGGGGCCGATCCGGGACGGGTGCAGGCGTTCCTGACCGCCGCCGCCGAGTCGGGCGCCGACGGGCGCTCGGGTACGTACTGGGCGGGTCGACTCACGTTGTGTTCCGCGCGGGAGGAACTGGCCCGCTACGACGCCGCGTTCACCGCGTACTTCGGCTGCGAACAACCGCCGGCGGGGCGTCGGCGGCCGGGCGTCGACGTCGAGCGGGCCGTCGGCCTGCCCGGCACCGAGCAGGCCCCGCCGGAGCGGGACGAGCACGGTGCCGAACCGCGGGTCGCCGCCGCCGACCGCACCGAGGTCCTGCGCCGGCGCGACATCGCCCTGCTCGATCCGGCCGCGCGCGCCGAGCTGCGCCGACTGCTCGCGCTGCTGCGCCCGGCCGCCCCGATGCGCCGCACCCGGCGTCGGCGGCCGGCCCGACACGGCCGGATCGACCGGGCCCGCACCGTGCGGGCGGCGCTGCGGACCGGCGAGATCGACCGACTGCGGTATGCCGAGCGGGTGGTGCGCCCGCGCCGGCTGGTGCTGCTGCTGGACGTCAGCGGCTCGATGGCGCCGTACGCGGACGCGCTGCTGCGCTTCGGCCACGCCGCGGCGCGCCGGCGTCGCGGTACCGAGGTGTTCACCATCGGGACCCGGCTGACCCGGATCAGCCGGGAGCTGGGCCACACCGACCCGGATCGGGCGTTGGCCGCCGCGTCCGCCGCGGTGCCCGATTTCAGCGGCGGGACCCGGCTCGGCGACCAGTTGCACGCCTTCCTGGCCGACTGGGGTCGGCGGGGCGTGGCCCGGGGCGCGGTGGTGGTGATCGCCTCCGACGGATGGGAACGCGGCGAGCCGGATCGGCTCGCGGTGGGCATGGCCCGCCTGCATCGGCTCGCTCATCGGGTGATCTGGGTGAATCCGCATCGGGCCCGGGAGGGGTATCAACCCCTTGCGGCCGGTATGGCGGCGGCGCTGCCGTACGTTGACGACTTTGTCGCCGGGCACAGCCTGGCCGCGCTGGAGGAATTGTGTGCACTGCTGGTCGACGAACGACGGACCGGGTGAACGACGATGCGTGAACTGCTCGACCACCTGGAGGCGTGGTACCGCGACGGGCGCACCTTCGCGCTGGCCACGGTGGTGTCCACGCTGCGCAGTGCCCCGCGGGACGCGGGTGCGGTGATGGCGGTGTCCGCCGACGGCGTGGCGCTCGGCAGCGTGTCCGGCGGGTGTGTCGAGGGCGCGGTGTACGAGTTGGCGCTGGAGGTGATCGGGGAGGGCCGGCCGCGCACCGCCGCCTACGGGATCAGCGACGACGACGCGTTGATGGTGGGGCTGACCTGTGGCGGCACGCTGGAGGTCTACGTCGAGCCGGTCGACCCGGCGCGCTATCCGGAGTTTCCCGAGCTGATCGCCGCGCTGCGCGAGGGTCGCCCGCTCGCGGTCGCCACCGTGGTCGCGACGCCCGACCGGGATCGGCTCGGCGCCCGGGTGGTGGTCGGGCCGGAGCGGGAGGCCGACGGCCAGGCGAGCCGTGCGCTCACAGTGGCGCTGCGCGAGCTGCTCGCGGCGGATCGCACCACGCTGGCGCACCCCGACGGCGACGCGCTGGTGCCGGTCGAGGCGCTGGGCGTGCGGCAGGACGAGATCGTCTTCGTGCGCTCGTACGTGCCGCGCCCTCGGCTGTTGGTGTTCGGTTCCAACGACTACGCGGTGGCGATGGCCCGGATGGGTGCGTTGGCCGGGTTCCGGGTGACCGTGTGCGACGCGCGGCCGGTGTTCGCGACGGCGGAGCGTTTTCCGGACGTCGACGAGCTGGTGGTGGACTGGCCGGACCGCTACCTGGCGGGCACCCGGGTGGACGGGCGTACGGCGGTGTGCGTGCTCACCCACGATCCCAAGTTCGACGTGCCGGTCCTGGTCCGGGCGTTGCGGCTGCCGCTCGCCTATGTCGGCGCGATGGGCAGCCGGCGTGCGCACGCCGACCGGCTGGTCCGGCTGCACGAGGCGGGCGTGACCGAGGCCGAGCTGGCGCTGCTGCACTCGCCGATCGGTCTGGATCTGGGCGCGCGCACCCCGCAGGAGACCGCGATCGCGGTGCTCGCCGAGATCATCCAGGCCCGGCACGGCGGCTCCGCGCGCCCGCTGTCGCTCACCGACGGCAGCATCCACCGCTGACCTCCACCCGGCGGAGCATCGCGGGCCGGGCCACGCGGTGGAGCACCGCCGGAGCGCCCCCGAAGCCGAGCACCGCACACACGAAGGAGCCCGCCGCGCGATTCGCGCGGCGGGCTCCCTGCGGTTGCCTCCGGATCAGCCGAGCGGCGGGGCCGCCTCGGCCAGCGCCCGGATCGCCGCGACGAAGCAGTCCGCCGGCGGGGTGACCAGGCCCGCGCCGACCTGGCCGGTGCCCGCGACCTTGCCGGCGATGCCGGTGTTGATTTGCGGGAGGATGCCGGTGCGGGCCACCTTGGTCACGTCGATTCCGGTCGGCGTGCCGCGGAAGTCCAGCACCGGGATCTGGTAGGCCGGGTTCTCCGCGAGGGTGATCTCGTACATCCGGCGGGTGGCCGCGAGCGCGTCGTCCACCTCGCCGCCGATGAACCGCACGATCGCCGGCGCCGCGGCCATCGCGAAGCCGCCGATGCCCGCGGTCTCGGTGATCGCCGAGTCGCCGATGTCCGGGTTGGCGTCGTCCGGGCCGTAGGCGCCCAGGTAGAGGCCGTCCGGGACCTCGGCGGGGCCGGTGTACCAACGGTCGCCGGTGCCGGAGACCTGGATGCCGAAGTCGGTGCCGTTGCGGGCCATGGCCACCACGAGCGAGGAGCCGGGCACGTCGCGGCCCGCGTCCATGGCCAGCTTGCAGGCGGGCATGTCCAGGTTCAGGAAGAAGTGGTCGTTGCCGCCGACGAAGCGGGCCGCCTCGGCGATGTCCGAGGTCGGCGCGCCGCTGTCGATCATGTTCGGCAGCAGTTCGCGCAGCAGCATCAGGGTGCCCGCGCGGTTGCGGTTGTGGCCCTCGTCGCCCATCTGCAACATCTGCGCGATGATCGCCCGGATGTCGATCGCCTCGCCCGCGCGCACCGCGGTGCGCAGCAGCGGGCCCAGCACCGCCGACATCCAGCGCAGCCGGTCGATCACCTCGGGCCCGTACGCGCCGTAGCGCAGCACCTTGCCCAGGCCCTCGTTCAGCGAGCACCACGCGCGTGTGCCGTGCGTGGTGTCCTCCAGCTCGAACATCCACATCGACGGGCTGACCACACCCGCCATCGGGCCCACCGCGTGGTGGTGATGGCACGAGTCCAGTTCGGCGTGCCCCTCGGCGAGGAACTTCTCCGCCGCCTCGGGCGAGTTGGCCAAGCCCTCGAAGAGCACCGCGCCGATCAGCGCGCCCTTCATCGGCCCGGACGCCCGCGCCCAGTCGATCGGCGGCCCGGCGTGCCGGAACTGCCCGGCCCGCAGACCCAGTGCCTCGCTCGCGGGCTTGACGTCCACCAGATGCGGCGTGGACGCCAGCACCCGCTCGATGGCGACCCGGTTGGCCGCCTCGCGGCGCGCGTCGGCCAGCACGGTGGCCAGCGCGTCGGCGGTGCCGGGCAGCGGCGGACGCCAGTCGACGGCGGTGACCGGGACGGCCTGGGCGGCCAGCGCGTCGGCGAGCAGTTCGGCGCCGACCGTGACCACCGAGGGGTCCCGGGTCAGCAGCGAGCCGCCGTTGGGGTTGGGAGCACTCACGCGTCGAGCCCTTCTACGATCGCCACGGCGCGCCGGGCGGCCTCGGCATTGGACAGGTGGACCTCGGCGCCGGCGGCGGTCAGCGTCCGGGCCTGGGATTCCAGGTCCTGCGGGTCCAGGTCGGTGCCGCACAGCGAGATCAGCACGGTGGGCGCGTTCGGCCCGGCCGCGCGCAGCACCTCGGCCAGGTCGGCGGCCGGGTCCGCGTGCGCGCCGTGGCCGAGCACGACGTCCAGGAGCAGTACGGCGCAGGCCGGGTCGGCCAGTTCCTCGGCGAGCCGCTCCAGGCGCAGGCTCGGGTCGATCATCGGGTGCGGGCGGCCCGCGGTCAGGCCGTCGTCGCCGAAGTCGATCATCAGGTGCCCGGCGGCGCGCAGGTCCGCGGGCAGCGCCCAGTCGGCGCGCAGCGGGATGTTGGACGCGATCGGCCCGAGCCGGTCGGCGGCGATGATCATCGCCTCGTCGCACAGCGTGCCGCCGCAGAACAGCCCGCGCAGCGCGCCGGTGCGGGTGGCACGGGCCGCGTCGGGCCGCCAGACCCGGTCCTGCACACCCGGGTGTCCGATCGCGGCCAGCGCCTTGGTCGCGGCGGCCGTGAGGTCGTCCCGGCCCTGTCCGAGGAAGGCCAACTGCACCGGCGTGCTCAGCGTCGCGGCGTAGCGCTCGACCTCGGCCGCGACCGAGTCGGCGGGCGGCTTGGAGACCACCACGATCAGCTCGGTGGCCGGGTCGGCGTCCAGCATCGCCAGCGCCTGGAGTGTCGAGCGCGCGCCGACCGCCTCGCTCAGGTCGCGACCGCCCACCCCCAGACAGTGGCTGACGCCGCTGCCGGCCGCGTGCAGCAGGCACATCAGTTCCTGCGATCCGGTGCCGGAGGCGGCCACCAGGCCGATCGGGCCGGGGCGCACCGAGTTGGCGAAGCCCAGCCCGACGCCGCCCACCATGGCGGTGCCGCAGTCGGGGCCCATCACCAGCAGGCCGCGTTCACGGCCGGCGTCCTTGAGCCGGATCTCCTGCTCGACCGGCACGTTGTCGCTGAAGATCAGCACGTCCAGGCCGGCTTCGAGGGCGTCCATCGCCTCGGCGAACGCGTGCGGGCCGGGCACCGAGACCAGGGCCAGGCTCGCACCGGGCGTGGCGTTCGCGGCGGTGCGGATCGTGCGCGGCGGCACGCCGGCGGCGGAGCCGATCCCGGTGCCGCCGCCGGTGGACAACACGAGGGCTTCCTCCAGCACCTCGCGGGCGCGCCGCAGCGTGTCCTCGTCGTCCGCCCGGATCGCCACGATCAGGTCGTTGGGTCCTGCGCCGTCGGGGGTCTCGAAGCCCATGCCCGCCAACAGGCCGACGTTGAGTTCGGTGGCCATCGCGACGAGCGCCTTGGTCACCCCGTCCACCGCGGCTACCGATCGGCTCACCTGCATCAGGCTGACCGAGTCTCGGTATGTTCCGCGGCGCAGCTCAAGCGCGCTGCTCACGGGCGCTCCTTCCTTCGGGGTACGGGAGTTCGGTTCCGTCGCCGGGCCCGTACGGGGCTTCGGCCACGGTTGGTACGGCGCCTGCGTCGGCCGCCTCGGCCCCGGCCAGCACGCCGTGGGCGAGGTCGGCGCCGGAGGTGTGGCCCACCGCCAGCAGGTGGCGCAGGCGCGGGAGTACGTCGGTGCCGCGGCCGACCGCGCCGATCAGGTCGACCAGTTGCGCGCAGCCGTCGCCGCCGGCGGCGTGGCCGAGCAGGGCGGCGGACAGGTCGGTGGTGCGGCCGGGGGCGTGTGCCGCGATCCGGGCGCCGAGGGTGTCGGGTGGCCGATCGCCACCGGGTTCGGGGTCGAGCAGGCGTCGGGCGAGCAGGAAGCCGCACAGCGCGTCGTCGCCGCTGGGGGTCAGCCCCGGGCCCAGGCCGATCAGGCGCAGCGCGGCGGCGCCGGCCCGCTCGGGGTCGGTCGCCGCGTACCGGCCCAGCTCGGCCAGGTCGGCGCGGGCCTGCCCGGACAGCCCGGTGCGGACCGGCGCCAGTGCGCCACGCAGCGCGGCGCGGCCGGCCCGGCGGGCGTCGGCGTCGCCCGGTGCGGGCGGGCGCGGCGGGGTCCACCAGCGGACCGCCGTCACCTCCAGCGCGCCCAGGCCCACCCGACCGTCGCCGATCCGGGCGTCGATGCGGCCGGCCGGCCCGGGGAAGGGCGACGCGGCGGTGCGGGCGGTGAGCACGACGGCGTTGGGCAGCCGGACCGCGTCGTGCGTGCACAGGGTCAGGACGGTGCCGTCCGGGTCGGCCAGGTAGATCGCGGCCGGGAAGACGCCGAGCACCCGGGCGGGCCGGCTCGGCCGCTCCAGCACGGCACGCAGGCGTACCGAGGCCGAACCCGGCACCGACTTCGCCACCGGCTCGTCGTGCTCTCCCGGGCCTACCACGATGGTGCCTCCCGGGAACGGTGCGGATGCGAGCGGTACGGATGCGAAGCGGTGCGCGGTCGGTGCGGTGCGGTGCGGGATCGAAGCGGTTTCGAGGCGGTGCGGAGCCGATGCGATACGGAACGAAGCCGTGCGTGCCGGTGGTGAACGCGGTGTGGTCGAGGCCCCCGGGTCGGGTGAGCGACGAGGTGACTGCTTTCCCGAAACGACTTGAATCGGACCGCTCTATGTCTGTTGTGAACGTAATCCAATGGCTATGGTCCTCGAATGGAGCAAGTTGCCAACCTTGGCGCACTTAATTCGCGTAATTTGCCAAGCCCTGGGGAAGGCCCCGGCGGCGTGCGAACCGCGAGTACCGGCACGCTCGTTCGCGGCGTGTCGGTCCGCGACGTGCTGAGCCTCTCCAGCCTGTCCGGCGCCCGACTGATGGCGGGAGAGCGCGGCTTGGACCGCGTCGTCCAGCGGCTCAACGTGATGGAGGTCCCGGACATCCTGCCCTGGACCAAGCCGCACGAACTCCTGTTGACCACCGGCTACCCGCTGCGCGAGACCCCGCAGTCGTTGTGCGACCTGGTCACCGAGCTGGAGTCGCGCCGGCTGGCCGCAGTGGGCATCAAGCTGGGCCGCTACCTGGACGAGTTGCCCGCCGACATGCTGGCGGCCGCCGATCGGGTGGGCCTGCCGATCATCCGGCTGGCCGACGACGTCGCCTTCGACGACATCCTCAACCAGGTGCTCACCGACATCCTCAACCGGCAGGCCGCGGTGTTGGCCCGCTCCGAGGAGGCGCACCGCGCGCTGGTCAGCGTGGTGCTCGCGGGCGGCGGCCTGGAGGCGATCACCGACGAACTCAGCCGGCTGCTCGGCGGCACCGTCATGGTCACCACGCCCGACGGCCGGCTGCTCGCCTCCTCCGCCTCGGAGGGCGTCGAGGCCAAGGCGTCCGGGCGCGGCGTGTTCGACGCCACCGGCCGGTTCCGGGTCGAGCGCTTCAAGCACGGCGCGCGGGCCCTGGAGGAGCCCGCCGCCAAGGTGGCGTTGGTGCCGATCCTGGCCGGCGCCCTGGACCACGGCCGGGTGGTGCTGATCTCCGCCGGCCGCACGCTCGACGAGAGCGACATCCAGGTGTTGGAACGCGCCGCCGCCACCGCGGCGCTGGTGATCACCAAGGAACTCGCGGTCGCCGCCGTGGAGAGCAAGTACCAGGGCGACTTCATGCGCGACCTGCTGGCCGGCCGGGCCGGCGATCCGGCGCACACCGTCCGGCACTGCGCCTCGCTCGGGTGGGCGATCGACCGCCCGCTGACCGTGGTGGTCGCGCAGCTCGAACCCGGCGAGGGCCCCGACCCGGAGAGCGACGACCTGCGGCCCGCACACGAACGCTTCGCCACCGCGTGGGGCATCGTGGTACGCGAACGCGATCCGCGCGCGGCCGTGGTCGGCTACAGCCAGGAGGTCGTGGTGGTGATGGGCGCCTCCGAGCGCACCCCGCCCGGCGAACTGGTCCGACACATGGTCGCCCAGGTCTCCGGCGACGGCGGTGGCGGACGCCGCTCGTTCTCCACCGGCGTCAGCCGCGTGGTCACCGACCCGGCGCTGCTGCCCGAAGCCTACGAACAGGCCCGCCGCGCGGCCAAGGTCGGCCGGCAGATGCACGGCCCGGGCGGCATCGCCGACTTCGACAGCCTGGGTGTGTACCGGCTGCTCAGCCTGGTCCCCGACTCCGCCGAACTGACCAGTTTCATGCGGGAGACGCTCGGGGAACTCGCGAGTCGCGAGGACGAGGAGACCACCGACCTGCGCACCACCCTGGAGGTGCTGCTGGACACCAACCTCAACGTCGCCGAGACGGCCCGGATCCTGCACTTCCACTACAACACGCTGCGCTACCGGATCGGGAAGCTGGAACGGCTGCTCGGCGCGTTCACCACCGATTCGCATCTGCGGCTCAACATCATGCTGGCGCTCCAGGTCCGCCGCATGCGCGGGCTGTAGCGTAACGCGCACGTACGGAGAGACCCTTGGTTGTTCATCCATACGCCGACACACGAAGGCAACAAACCTTGGGTGAATTCCACAACACCGCCGGGCCGGATCTGTCACCTATCACCCAAGCCGCAGTGTCCGACCCGTCCATAACCTTCCCCCAACCTCGTGGCGAGAACGGCGGACTCCACCGGATCGCGCTCACCGTGCCGGGTCGTGCGACAACGAATCGCCCTCGCACCCCCCTACGCCTGGAAGGCGGCTGAACATGGCACTCGGCTTGGGATGGAAGCTCTACGGGGACGGCAGCACCCCACCTCCGGGTGAGGTCGTACGCCCCGACGAACGGCTCTCGTGGGGTCGGACCATCGGTCTGGGAGCACAACACATCGTCGCGATGTTCGGCGCGACATTCGTATTCCCGGTGGTCATGGGTCTGGACCCGAACCTGGCCATCATGATGTCGGGTCTGGCCACGGTGGTCTTCCTGCTCATCGTGCAGGGCAAGATCCCCAGCTACCTCGGCACCAGCGCCGCGTTCGTCGGCGCGGTCGCCACCATCCGCGCCGCCGGCGGCTCCAGCGCCACGGTGACCGGAGCGATCCTGATCGCCGGCGCCGTACTCGCGCTCGCCGGTGTGCTGATCCACCTGCTCGGCGCCGAACTCGTCAACAAGGCCCTGCCGCCGGTGGTCACCGGCGCCGTGGTGTTGCTGATCGGTTTCAACCTGGCGCCGGTGGTGGCCGAGGTCTACTGGCCGCAGGACCAGTGGATCGCCCTGCTGACGATGACCGCCGTGATCGCGATGACCGTGCTGCTGCGCGGCTTCTGGTCCCGCATCGCGATCTTCCTCGGCCTGGTCTTCGGCTACGCGCTGTCGTGGTTGTTCGACAAGGGCTTCGGCCAGATCACCTCGGTCCAGCCCGGTCAGCACGACGGCAAGGCATTCGCGCACGACCGGGTCGACTTCTCCGGCGTCACCTCCGCCGACTGGTTCGGGATGCCCTCCACGCACGCCCCGGACTTCAAGACCTCGGCGATCCTGGTCGCGCTGCCCGCCGTGATCGCGCTGATCGCGGAGAACGCCGGTCACGTCAAGGCGGTCTCCGAGATGACCGGCGCCGACCTGGACGGCAGCCTGGGCAAGGCGATCACCGCGGACGGCCTGGGCACCATGATGGCCAGCGCGGTCGGCGGCTCGCCCACCACCACCTACGCCGAGAACATCGGCGTCATGGCGGCCACCCGGGTCTACTCCACGGCCGCCTATTACGTGGCCGCCGTCGTCGCCGTGCTGTTCGGCCTGTGTCCCAAGTTCGGCGCCCTGATCGCGGCCACCCCCGGCGGTGTGCTCGGCGGGATCACCGTCGTGCTCTACGGCATGATCGGCCTGCTCGGCGCGAAGATCTGGATCGAGAACAAGGTCGACTTCGCCAACCCGATCAACCTGGTCCCGGTCGCGGCCGGCGTGGTGATCGGCATCGGCGGCGTCGCGATCAAGTTCAACGACGACTTCACCATCGAGGGCATCGCGCTGGGCACCATAGTCACGCTGGTGATCTACCACGCCCTGCACGCCCTGGCCCCCGCACACATGCGCGACCCCAAGGCCCCGGTCGACGTCGAACTGGAGGGCGGCACCGCGCTGTCCCTGGGCACCGTCGAGGAACACCGGCCCGCGGCACAGCCGTTGGCCGGCTCCACCGCCGCCGCTCCGCCGAAGAAGGCGCCGCCGACGTCGAGCTGACGCCGACCCACCCGACGCGCACCACCGCACGCGAACACCAGGAGGAGACGACACCGTGAAGCCGCCGGCATTCCGATATCACGCACCGACCGATCTCGCCGAGGCTCTCGACGCCCTCGACGCGGTCGGCCACGACGGGAAGGTCCTCGCCGGCGGCCAGAGTCTGATTCCGATGCTCAACATGAGACTCGCGGCCCCGGCCCACCTGGTGGACATCAACGGGCTCGCCGAACTCTCCTACGTCCGCACCGACCCCGGCGGCGTCGCGGTGGGCGCGCTCGCCCGGCACGCCGAGGTCGAGGCGGACGAGGCCGCACACGCGGTCGTCCCCCTGCTGCGCCAGGGTCTGCGCCTGGTCGCCCACCCGGTGATCCGCAACCGCGGCACCACCGTGGGCAGCCTCGCGCACGCCGACCCCTCCGGCGAGATGACCGCGGTGCTGGCCCTGCTCGGCGGCTCGATGACCCTGGCCCGCAAGGGTGCCACCCGCACGGTCGCCGCCGAGGACTTCTTCCTCGGACCGCTGGAATCGTGCATCGAAGCCGGCGAGTTGGCCGTGGCCGCGCACTTCCCGCACCTGCCCGGCCGCACCGGCACCGAGTTCACCGAGATCGCCCGCCGACACGGCGACTACGCGATGTGCGGCGTCGCGGCGGCGGTCACCGTCGACGACGACCTGCGGATCGTCTCGGCCCGCGCCGCCTACCTCTCGCTCTCGCCCGTCCCGCTCGTGCTCGACCTGACCGACGCGCTGATCGGCCGCACCGCGGACACCGCGGTCTGGGAGGACGCGGCGAAGCTGGCCGCCGGCAGCCTGGAGCCCGAGCCGGACATCCACGCCACCGCCGAGTACCGCATGCAGTTGGCCGGCGTACTCACCGCCCGCGCCCTGCGCACCGCCACCGAACGCGCGGCCCTGGTCGACCCGAACCCCACCGCACCGAGCAGCACCGGCACCGACGAGCGGAGCGCCTGATGACCGAGACGCAGATCCCCACCGAGCAACGCCTCGACATCCGGCTGAACGTGAACGGCGTCCTGCGCACCGCCACCGTCACCCCGCGCCGGCTGCTCTCCGACTGCCTGCGCCACGACCTGGGGCTGACCGGCACCCACGTGGGCTGCGAGCACGGGGTGTGCGGCGCGTGCACGATCCGGGTGGACGGCAAGCCGATGCGCGGCTGCCTGATGTTCGCGGTCAGCGCCCAGGGCCACGAGATCACCACGGTCGAGGGACTGGCCGACGCCGACGGCACCATGCACCCCGTGCAGCAGGCGTTCCGCGAGTGCCACGGCCTCCAGTGCGGCTTCTGCACCCCCGGCTTCCTCACCGTCGTCTCCGCCTTCCTGGAGGAGAACCCGGCACCCACCGAGGAGGAGGCCCGCGAGGCCGTCTCCGGCAACCTGTGCCGCTGTACCGGGTACCAGAACATCGTGAAGTCGGTACTGCGCGCCGCCGAGATCACCGACGAACGCCGGGCCGCGCAGGCCGAGCAGGCCGAGGGGGACGCCCGATGACCACCAAGATGTTCGGCGCACCCGTACAGCGCACCGAGGACCTGAGGCTGCTGGTCGGCAACGGCCGCTACCTCGACGACCTGGGCCAGGGCGCCTACGAGGCCGCCTTCGTGCGCAGTCCGCACGCCCGGGCCAGGGTCACCGGGATCGACGTCACCGGCGCGCTCGACGTCGACGGCCTGATCGCGATCTACACCTACGAGGACCTGTCCGGCCGGGTCGCCGAGCCGCTGCCGCTGCTCATCCCACACCCCTCGCTCACCCACGGCCGTACCGCCTACCCGCTGGCCAAGGAGTTCGTCAACCACGTCGGCGAGGCCGTGGTGATGGTCGTCGCCCGGGACCGCTACCTGGCCGAGGACGCCTGCGAGCGGATCACCGTCGAGTACGAACCGCTGCCGCCGGTGGTGGGCATCGAGAACGCCCACCGCGCCGAGCGCCTGGTGCACGACGACGTGCCGGGCAACTGCGCCGCGCACTTCGTCCAGGAGGTCGGCGACGCGCCCGCCGCGATCGCCGCCGCGCCGAACCGGCTGGAGCTCAAGCTCGACATCGAGCGCAGCGCGTGCATGCCGATGGAGGGCCGGGGCGTCTACGCCCGCTGGGACGCGGCCGACGCGAGCCTGCGGGTGTACACCTCCACCCAGACCTCCACCGGCGTACGCGCCGCCGTGGCCGCCAAGTTGGACCTGCCGCTGGACCGCGTCGAGTGCGTCACCCCCGACGTCGGCGGCGGCTTCGGCGTCAAGATCGTGCACCCCTGGCCCGAGGAGATCCTGATCCCGTGGGCGGCCCGGCTGCTCGACCACGAGGTCAAGTGGACCGAGGACCGCCGCGAACACTTCATCTCCGCCGCCCACGAACGCGGCCAACTCCAGACGGTACGGGTCGGGTTCGACGACGACGGCCGACTGCTGGGCCTGGACGTGGAGATCCTGCACGACAACGGCGCCTACACGCCGTACGGGATCATCGTCCCGATCATCACCTCCACCCAGTTGCTCGGCCCGTACAAGCCCGGCGCCTACCGGGTGGACTTCCGCAGCCTCTACACCAACACGGTGATAGTGACGCCGTATCGCGGCGCCGGCCGCCCACAGGGCGTGTTCGCGATGGAGCGGGCGATGGACGCGATCGCCGACCACCTGGGCAAGGACCGCACCCAGGTGCGCGCGGTCAACTTCATCCAGCCGAACGAAATGCCGTACGACCACGGGCTGTTGTTCCAGGACGGCCGGCCGCTGATCTACGACTCGGGCGACTTCCCGGCGTCGCTGGACGCGCTCAAGAAGCTGGTCGGCTGGGACGAGTTCGAGGCGTACCGGGCGCAGGCGCGGGCCGAGGGTCGTCGGGTCGGGATCGGCGTGGCGTGCTACGTCGAGGGCACCGGGGTGGGCCCGTACGAGGGCGGCCACGTCCAGGTCGAGACCACCGGCAAGGTCAACGTGGCCACCGGGCTGACCAGCCAGGGCCAGGGGCACCAGACGGTGTTCGCGCAGATCGTCGCGGACGAGTTGGGCGTGCCGATCGAGGACGTCACGGTGACCACCGGCGACACTCGCCGATTCCCCTACGCGGTGGGCACGTTCGCCTCGCGGGCGGCGGTGATGAGCGGCAACGCCATCGCGCTGGCGGCGCGCAACGTCAAGGCCAAGGCGCTGCGGATCGCGGGCGAGGCGCTGGAGGCGGATCCGCGCGACCTGGAGATCGTCGACGGGCACGTGCGGGTCAAGGGCAGCCCCGGTTCGTCCGTCGCGCTCGGCACGGTCGCGGTGTTGTCCAACCCGCTGCGCTACGCCTTCGACGAGGCGTCCCA
Organism: Embleya sp. NPDC005971; assembly: GCF_040629175.1. Lineage (NCBI taxonomy): Bacteria > Bacillati > Actinomycetota > Actinomycetes > Kitasatosporales > Streptomycetaceae > Embleya > Embleya sp. NPDC005971. Next base: position 41,078 of record NZ_JBEXUX010000073.1, read on the forward strand.
GGCGGCCACCCAGCTCACCGGCACCGCCGACCTGACCAAGCCGCCGGTGGCCGAGGACGACGAACCCGGCCTGGAGGGCCGCGACTACTACTCGCCGCCGACCGCGACCTTCGCCAACGGCATGCACGCGGTGATCGTGGAGACCGATCCGGACACCGCCGAGATCCGCGTCCTGCGCTACTGCGTCGTGCACGACTGCGGACACCTGATCAACCCGATGATCGTCGAGGGCCAGGTGCACGGCGGCGTCGCCCAGGGTGTCGGCGGCGCACTGTACGAGCGCATGGAGTACGACGAGCACGGCCAGTTGGTCAACGCCTCGTTCATGGACTTCCTGATGCCGTACGCCAGCGAGGTGCCCAAGATCGAGATCGACCACCTGGAGACTCCCTCCCCGCTCAACCCGCTCGGCATCAAGGGCGCGGGCGAGGCGGGGGTGATTCCCGCGGCGGCCGTGTTCGCCTCCGCGATCGAGGACGCCGAGGGCTTCCCGATCGTGCGGATGCCGATCCAGCCGTCCGAACTCTTCCACCTGCGCAAGCGGTTCGCCGCCGGCGAGATCCCGGCCCTGCGCCGCGGCGCCGACCACGAGCCCGCCCCGCGCAGCGCCCACCGTTAAGGAGCACGACCCAGCATGAAGGTCCAAGGAAACGCCATCCTGAACGCGCCGGCCGACAAGGTCTGGGCCGCGCTGAACGACCCGGCGGTACTGACCCGCACCATCCCCGGCTGCGAGAAGCTGGAGGAGACCGGTCCGGACGCGTACCGGATGACGGTGACGATGGGCGTCGCCTCGATCAAGGGCACCTACCTGGGCAACGTGCAGCTCACCGACCAGGTGCCGCCGGGCTCGTTCATGCTCAAGGCGTCCGGCTCCGGCGGCCCGGGCACGGTCAGCGCGGAGGTCAAGGTCACCCTCGCGGACATCGACGGCGGGCGCACCCGGCTGGAGTACGACGCCGAGGCCGTGGTGGGCGGCGTCATCGGCGGAGTCGGGCAGCGCATGCTCACCGGTGTCGCCAAGAAGACGGCGGGTGAGTTCTTCAAGTCGGTCGACAAGATCCTGACCGGACAGACGCCGCTCACCCCGGTGCCCGCGGCGGTCAACGGAACTCCCGTGGTGGCGACGGCCGATGGCGTCGCGGCCGCGCCGGCTCTGCCGGCCGGGACGTTCGCGGCGCCGACCGCCTCGCTCGGCGACGACTTCGCCAAGGGCGCCCTGTTCGGCGCCGCGGTGGCCCTGCTCGGTGCGATCGTCGGCGGCGTGATCGCCCGTCGGCGCTGATCCGTCCTCGCCTGCACGGAAAGGAGCAACCATGCGTGCCTTCACGGCGGCGGCCGTCCAGGTCGTCCCCCAGCCCGGACCGCTCACGGCGGCGGTGGTCGAGGCGAACATCGCCCACGCGCTGGACTGGGTGACCCGCTGCGTCGAGTCCACCGGCGCCGAGTTGGTGGTGCTGCCGGAAAGCGTGACCACCGGTTTCACCCCGGCGCTGAGCGCCGAGGAGCTGTGGGACCTGGTCGACGACGTCCCCGGCGCGCTCACCGAGCCGTTCCAGGAGCGGGCCCGGGAGTTGGGCGTGCACCTGGTGTGGGGCACCTACGAGCGCGGCGACGACCGGGGCGTGGTGTACAACTCGTCCGTGCTGGCCGGGCCGGACGGCCGGGTGCTCGGCGTCTACCGCAAGACCCACCCGTTCGGGCCCGAACTGCGGTCGCGCGGTGGGTGGGTGACGGCGGGTGAGTACGTCAGCGTGGTGGAGACCGACCTCGGTCGGATCGGCATGATCATCTGCTTCGACGGCGACTACCCGGAGTTGAGCCGGATCCAGGCCGTGCACGGCGCCGAGATCATCTGCCGCCCGTCGGCGCTGCTGCGTTCCGCCGACCTGTGGGAACTGACCTGCCGGGCCAGGGCGTACGACAACCACGTCTACGTGATCGGCGCCAACGCCACCGGCAGCGACCCGGCCGGCGTGTTGTACTTCGGCAATTCGATGATCGTCACGCCGGGCGCGGAGGTCGTCGCGCGCGGTTCCTCGCACGAGGGGTGGGTCTCGGCCCGGTTGGACCCGGAGCGGGCGCTGGCATCGTTGACCCCGGGGTCGAACATCCCCCAGGTCTTCGACCACTTGGCGGATCGCAACCTGGACCTGATCGCGAACTACGCGGAGGACCTGGTCCGTCCGGCGAAGACGAGTTTCCCGCACGGGTAGACGCCGGCCCCTCGCTTCGCCCCGGTCCCCCCCCTGTGTCGGCGGGGGCCGGGGCGAAGGGCGGGGTTCAGCCGGTGTGCCCGCGCCGCCGGCGGAGCAGGAAGGCGGCGCCGCCCGCGAGTACGAGTGCCGCGCTCGAACCGCCGACCACCAGTGCGGTGGCGGACGACGAGTCGTCCGCCGGGTCGGTGGTGGCGAAGCCGCTGGACATGCCCTTGGTGTCGTAGTCCGACCCGGGCAGCTTGTCCGCGTAGCGAGCCTTGACCAGCTTCTGGTAGTCGCCGAGCGAGGCCGTGGACCGGCCGCCCAGACCCTCCATGGCCTGGTCGTCGAGCGCCTCGACGGTGGTGGCCTTGAGCCGGTACCAGGCGTGCAGTTGCGGCTCGGTGAACACCGCGGTGCCCGCCTCGGCCTTGCCGGCGTACGTGCTGTCGACATCGCCGTCCCGAACGGCCGCCAGGTGCCAGCCGCCGCCCTGGGTCGGGGCGAGCATGACGGTGGCATTGCGGCCGTTGACGGGGGCGTCCAGCGAGGCCACGAGATGGCTGAGCGCGATGGCCTGGCCGGGGATCGGCAGGGCCGTGCCGGCCACGAAGTCCGGCGTGATCTCGTTGACCGCCAGCGGGTCCTTCACGGTGAACACCGGCAGGTCCCGGCACGGTTCGGGATTGTCCGGAATGTTCACCGGCGTCCGGGAGTCGCCCTGGGGCAGCGGTACGGAAAGGAAGCGACAGACGGCGTTGTGCACCTCGGCGGACTTCACCAGGTCCAGCGCGGCCTGCGGGTCGGGGATGTCCGCGGCGCCGGCCGGACCGACGGCGGTCAGCAGTGCCGACGCGCTCAGTGCCAGGACGGCGGACAGTCGGACGGAACGATTCCTCTTGCGGGTGATGGACGTGTCTGGGTCTCGCATGTCGCCTCCTTCTACTGGGAGATGCCGGTCCTGGAGTGGGTCCACACAAACGAGCTGTTGTTCACATAGTCGTTGTAGTTCCACCACGTGTAGGTCTGGGTGTCCTTCCACGGATCGCCCACGCCGATGGTGTTGTTCGAGGTGTCGTAGCCGTAGACGACGTTCATGTGGCCACCGCCGGATCTCCAGCCGATGCGGGCGCCGATCGGCCGGGCGGCCTTGACGTCGGTGCTCACCTCATTGAACGTCGCCGCCCTGGAGAGGCCGGTACCGGTCTGCTTCATGCCCAGGCTCGACCAGGCGTTCGCCATGTCCTGGAGCGTGGCGGGCTGGTTGTCGCAGCTCAGACCGCTGTTCTTCGCGGCGGCGCGGGTGCAGAAGTCCGCCTGGGTGGTGCCGTAGCCCTGGAACTTGGCGATGGTGAGTCCGGAGGCCACCCAGCACCACTGGGTCTTCTCCTGCTTGAGCATGGTGATTTGGTCGTAGTTGCTTTCCGCCCGGGCCGTGCCGCTCGCGACGAGAAGCAACCCCGAGGCCGTCAACGCGATGACGGACGCGCCGTTCGCGAACCGGAATCTGCTCATACTCCTGCTTTCCTGTGTGGACATGACGATTTTCGAGCGATCCTGCGATCACATGACAGCGCGAAATGTCCACGTCGCCTACGCGCCACCCGGGAACGACACCCGAAGGAACGAGCCGTCGTATAAGCACAGGGAAGTCCCCACGACGCACCCCAGCCGAACAAACTTAACGTGATGGGGTTGTCTCCAAGGGTGACCATGGCGTTCCATCTGTTACAGGCCATGCACTCTGTGCGACGAGTGCGGCCCGGCCGGCCGAGCCACCCGACGAGGAGTGGACCATGAGTCTCGACCATCTGGACGCAGTCACCACACCGACCGCCCCACCACAACCGAAGACCCTTACCGGCAACCCCGGTTCGGGGTATCCCGTCGGCTCCTACACGGAGTGGGATCCACTGGAAGAGGTGATCGTCGGCATCGTCGACGGCGCCGGCTTCCCCACCTGGCATATGTCCCTGCCACCGGTCCTGCCCGCCGACCAACACGCGACCTTCAGAAACCGGGCCGGCCGCCCCTTCCCCGCCGAGCAGGTCGAGGCCGCCCGCCGGGAGTTGGAGGGGTTCGTCCATCTCCTCGAAGCCGAGGGGGTGACCGTGCGCCGCCCGGAACCCATCCCCCAGCAGCAGGAGTACCGCACCCTGGACTGGACCAGCACCGGCATGTACGCGGCGATGCCCCGCGACGCGCTGTTGGTGGTCGGCGACGAGATCATCGAATGCCCGATGGCCTGGCGGTCGCGCTACTTCGAGACGCTGGCCTACCGGCCGCTCCTGAAGGAGTACTTCCACGCCGGGGCCCGATGGAGCGCGGCACCCAAACCGGAACTCAAGGACGAGCAATACGACCAGGATTGGACTGATCCCGGCGAGGACGGCCCGACCCGACTGGTGGTCACCGAGTTCGAACCGACCTTCGATGCCGCCGACTTCACCCGCTGCGGGCGCGACATAATCGCCCAGACCAGCAATGTCACCAACACCTTCGGCATCGAGTGGCTGCGTCGCCACCTGGGCGACGAATACCGGATCCACGTCTTCGAGTTCGAGGATTCGCATCCGATGCACATCGACGCCACGTTGGTGCCGATGGCCCCCGGGAAGCTGCTGATCCACCCGGACCGGGTCCCCGAGGTGCCGAAGCTGTTCAAGGGGTGGGATGTAATGGCCGCCCCGCAGCCGGTCATCCCCGACGGGCATCCGCTCTACATGACCAGCAAGTGGCTCAACATGAACATCTTGATGCTGGACGAGAACCGCGTCGTCGTGGAGCGCCAGGACGAGCCGATGATCGACGCGATGCGCAGGTTCGGCTTCACGCCCATCCCGTGCGACTTCCGCAACTTCAACAGCTTCGGCGGCTCGTTCCATTGCGCCACGCTCGATGTGCGCCGGCGCGGCACGCTCGAATCCTACCTGTGAGGTCACGGTGACGCGGATCTGGCGGAACACCCCGAAGGACGCGCTTCTCCTGGGCCTGAGCGTGGCCCAGTTCGCCACCACCGTCTGGCTGGCGGTGCGCTGGGACGACGCCTCGATCCCGGCGCAGGCGGGCGGGACCGCCGCGCTCGCGGTGATGACGGCCTACAACATCATCGTGGTCTCCCATCTGTTCGCGCACGTGCCCTGGTTCACCTCCGATCGACTGAACGCGGCCGTGTCGGTGCTCAATTCGGCCAACATCGGCCAGTCCGTGCAGGCGTACCGACTCACCCACGTGCGCAACCACCATCGGTTCAACAACGACGCGCCGGGCGTGGACGGGACCACCCGCGACACCACCTCGACCTACCGAGGGGGCAAGGACGGAGAGCACGCCCCGCTGCTGCGCTACGCGCTCGGCGGGGCACTGGAGTCGTTGCTCGACCGTGCCCGCGAAGTGTCGTACGTGGTCCGACTGTGGCGGGTCGGTCCGGGCGAGAGCACGCTGCACGCGCTGGCCTCGCGCCGGGAGAGTCGGCGGCGCAGCGAACTGCGGCTGATCCGGGCGGATCGGGCGGCGCACGTGCTCACCCCCGCGCTGCTCGCGGTGATCTCCTGGCAGTGGCTGCTGTTGAGCTACCTGCCGGCCTTCTTCGTGGCCCTGACCATGGTGAACGTGCAGAACTACTACCGGCATTACGGAGCCGACCCGGGCTCGCGAGCGGCCGACTCGGTGAGCCACTACGGGCGGTTGTACAACCTGCTCACCTTCAACGACGGCTTCCATCAGGAACACCATCTGAGCCCGGGCATGCACTGGTCGAAGATGCCGCAGGTGCGCGAGCGCAACTGGGCCAGGTTGGCCGCCGGGCCGCGAATAATCAGCCCGGTTCCGGCGATGCTCGGATTCCTCGATCGGGGGCGGCCGTTGCTGCATCGGGAGGCGGCGGGCAGGGCGGCCGGCGCATCGGGTGCGTCGGGGGCTTCCGGTGGCTCCGTGACCGAATTCGGGAGTGCGTCGTGATCAGCGGGCGGGCGTTGCCCGCGACGGGATTTCGTGTCCACGAGACGGCGCGCGTGGTGGACCTGTCCGCCGTGCGCGACGTGCTGCACGGCGAGTTGGCCGCCCATCGGGTGACCGGGTTCCTCACCCCGCAGGAGTGTGCGCGCATCACCGCCAACTTCTGGGCCTCGGAGCGGCGTACCCCGCGCTACGGGGCGGGACAGGACGGCGTCGAAGGGTACTTCGTCGGGGCCTCGCACATCGAGAAGACCACCGCGGAATACCTCTCCGAGGTGGCGAAGTCGGCGGATGCGGTCGCGGCCCTGTACGAGGGGGCCTTCGATCCGGTGGCGGCCCTGCGCGACGCGCTGGTCGACGAGGGCGTGGTGGCCGGGGCCCGCCCGGCGGTGCACGGCGACCAGGCGGCGGGCGACTCGAAGGCGGTGTGCTGGAACCAGACCGGCGCGTACCAACTCATGCCGCACGACGATGTCGCCCAGCTTCGCGACCCGCTCCAGGCGGGTTTCGAGATCCAGCGGTTGTCCCGGGTGATGGCCGTCAACGTCTACCCGCAGGTTCCGCAGGGGACCGGCGCGTTGCGGTTGTGGAACGTCGAACCGGACGACGCGTCACGGGCGGCCCTGGGCTTGACGTACAGCGGCTTTCCGTATCCGCCGGAGTTGTTGGCCGGCCACGCCCACCTGACGCTGCCGGTCGGCGGCGGCGATCTGTGCGTGATCGACGGCAACCTCGCGCATGCGGTGGTGGGCAGCGAACACGCCGAGCCCGCCGCGCGATTGTTGCTGACGTGCTTCACGGCCCTGGGCGGTGATGGCGAACTGGTCTGGTGGACCTGAGCGTTCGGGACGCGCTTGGGGAACGGGGGGACGGGTGGGGGTGCGGCGGCGCAGGTATGCGCCGATCCGCAGGCTGTTGGCGGAGATGCCCGCCGGGTTGCACGCGGTGCCGTCCGCGGCGCACAGGGACGGCGTGGCGGTGCCG
>NZ_JBEXUX010000074.1:0-48067 GCF_040629175.1 Embleya sp. NPDC005971
CCGACGCATCCGAACGACGACGCGCCTGGGGCACCGCCGGCGTCGTCGCCATCATCGCCCTGATCGCCTGGAACTTCCTGTACTTCTATCCGATCCTCGCCGGTGAGACCATCGGTCGAAGCGCTTGGCTGGACCGCCTGTGGTTCAGCACCTGGATCTGAACCGGGGAAGTGGTCGCTTCGACCGAGACGGGGCAGCGGCAGCAGCAGGGCAGCGCCCCGGCCGGCAACGCCGGGGCGGGGCAGGGCGGGATCAGCCGTTGCCGGCCTCCCGCGCCACCCGCTCCAGTCGGCTCCGGTGGTTCTCCCACCACGTGCGATCTCCCGGTGGCAGGCCGTTGTTGTCTTTCAGACGCCCGACGGTTCCGTCGATGAGCTCGCGCACGATGTCGGCGTGGCCGGCATGCCGCTGGGTATCGGAGATCACCCGGACCAGGATGTGATGCAGCGTCACCGCCCGCCGCTCCTCGGGCCACCACGGGACATGACCGATCGCGTCGAGCGCCAGCGTCGCGATCGTACGGTCGGAGTGTTGCCACGCCCGGTGGTACAAGCCGACGATTTCCTCGCGCGACTCGTCGGCGGTGGCCCACATGTCCGCGTTGGGTTCCGCGTCCTCCGTGTACCACCAGGGCGGCGGCTCCGCGTCGAAGAACGGTCGCCCGAACGTGTCGCCGAAGTAACCCAGTTCCACGCCGGCGACATGTTTGATCAGGCCGAGCAGGTTCGTGCCGGTCCCGGTCAGCGGGCGGCGGATGTCGTAGTCCGAAAGCCCGTCGAGCTTCCACACCAGGGCGTCACGCCCGTCCTGGAGGTAACGCAGCAGGTCCGCTTTCGGGTTCGGTTCGATCATGTCGACCACTCTTCCACCCGGCACCGACAGCCGGGCTCGCACACCCGGCCGCCGGCCGGGAAATCACCGGGCTCGCAGGCATGCCCTCCCGAGGCGTCCCGCCCCGATCCTCCCGCCGTCAGGCGGCCGTTCCGCCCGCGTTGTGGATCAGCCGTCGGAGCACCTTCAGCGCGGTGACGTAGTCCGCATCGTCGATGCCCTCGTGCAGGACGGCGCGGATCGCCGGGGCGTTGCGGGAGAAGTCGACACGGGCCCGCTCCCCCTCCTCGGTCAGCCACAACCGGTCCTCGGTGTCCCGGGTCAGCCAACCACGCCCCACGAGCACCTCGGCCTCCGCCGCCAGATCGTCCTCGGGCCGGATGTACAAGGTCATCGCCTCCTGCAGCTCGGGCACCGTCATCCCACCGCCGTCGGGGGAGATGTCGTTCGCCGACAGGTTGCGCAGCAACCAGAACTGGGGCTGGGTGTAACCCTTTTCGACCTGCCGGGCCCGGATGTACGCGATGAGCGCCTCATAGGCGACACCCGTCCAGTAGGCGGCGGGCTGTCCGGCGAGTTCGGCGTCGGAGATCTGCTCGGTCGTCATGGGAAGTTCCTCACTCGGTCGGTCGGCGGAGCCCGTTCACCGTTCGGCGCGGGTCATGCCGAAACCATAGAACTTGAAGTCAACTTGAAGTCAAGGAGGTGATCCTCCGGACACCACCCCCACGAACAGCCGCCGCACGACGCCGAGTCGGCCTCGGCGCGGCACCGCCTCGACGTCAAAACCCGGCTCGCATCCGACGCCGCGCCCGGCGCAGCCGCGCCCGCCCCACACACCCACCGCCCACCGCCCACCCCACCGGAGGCCGCCCCCGGAAATCGTTGTCCCGCCCGCCCCGTCACCCCACCGAGCCACCGCAACCCGCCCACCGCCGATCTAAGTTGTTGCTCGAAACATAATCCCTCCACCCACCCCACTCACCCCGCCCACCAGCACCCATGCCTTCCCGCCATCCGAACCCGGGCCATCCCACCCGTACTTCGCGATCCCGGGCCCCGACACCCCTTCCCTCTCCGAACAACCGGTTTTTGGTTCGCCTACGTTTCCCAACCGTTACCGAAGTCGGCATTCATCGGGGGTTCCAGGGTCTGGCGGACGCCCGATCCGGCTATTACGTTGTCGCCCACAACATTTAAGGCGCGGCCGCCTTCCCTTGTTGACCGTGCCGACCGCTTTACCCGTCCGTCCTGCGCAGCTCCGCACGCCGCACCATCCCGCGACGCCTCCACGTCTCCCGCCGGCCCCCACCGGCGCGTGCCCGAAGGGATCCACCATGCGCAAGAGGTTCCTCGTGTCCGTCTCCGCCTGCGCCGTACTGGCCGCCGGCACCCTCTCCGCCTGCTCGGACGACTCCGGCACCGGCTCGTCCGGCGCCACGAACGGCGGTGGCAAGAAGGCGAAGATCGGCGTGATCCTGCCCGACAGCAAGACGTCGGGCCGGTGGGAGACCAACGACCGCAAGTACCTCACCGACGCGTTCAAGGCCGCCGGCGTCGACTACGACATCCAGAACGCGCAGGGCGACAAGTCCCAGTTCCAGACCCTCGCCGACCAGATGATCACCAACGGCGCGACCGTCCTGATCATCGTCAACCTGGACAGCGGCACCGGAAAGGCCGTGCTGGACAAGGCCAAGTCCCAGGGCGTCGCGACCATCGACTACGACCGACTGACCCTGGGCGGCAGCGCGCAGTACTACGTCAGCTTCGACAACGTGAAGGTCGGCACGCTGATGGGCCAGGGCATCGAGAAGTGCCTGTCCGCCGCGAAGGCGCAAAAGCCCACCGTCGCGATGCTCAACGGCTCGGCCACCGACAACAACGCGACGCTGCTCAAGCAGGGCTACGACGCGGTACTCAAGCCGAAGTTCGACTCCGGCGAGTACGTCAAGGGCCCGGACCAGGCCGTCCCGGACTGGAACAACACCGAGGGCGCCAACATGTTCGAGCAGATGCTCACCCAGTCGCCGAACATCTCCGGCGTCGTGGCAGCCAACGACGGCCTGGGCAACGCCGCGATCTCGATCCTGAAGAAGCAGAAGCTCAACGGCAAGGTCCCGGTCACCGGGCAGGACGCGGAGACCACCGCGTTGCAGAACATCCTGGTCGGCGACCAGTGCATGACCGTCTACAAGGCGATCAAGAAGGAGGCCGACGCGGTCTCCGGACTGGCCGTCGCGCTCGCCAAGGGCCAGAAGCCGGCCGTGCCCGCCACCGTCCGCGACCCCGAGGGCAAGCGCGACGTGCCGTCCGTACTGCTGGAGCCGCTGGCCATCTACAAGGAGAACGTCAAGGACGTGGTCGCCGACGGGTACGTCACCAAGGACACCCTGTGCACCGGCGCCTACGCCGCCAAGTGCACCGAGTTCGGCATCAACTAGCCGCCCAGACGCCGCAGTTGCGCCGGAACCGCACCCACGAGGCCGGTTCCGGCCGGCGCGTACCCTGCCGCCACCCCCACGCGAGGAGCCCGCACCGTGGCCCTGTCCCCCACCCCCGCCCCGCCGCCCGCGTCCGATCCCGTGCTCGAACTGCGCGGCATCAACAAGAGCTTCGGCGCCGTGCACGTCCTGCGCGACGTGGACCTGTCCGTCTACGAGGGCCAGGTGACCGCGCTCGTCGGCGACAACGGCGCGGGCAAGTCGACCCTGGTCAAGTGCATCGGCGGCATCCACACCGCCGACTCCGGCGAGTACTTCTTCGACGGTGCGCCGGTCACCGTCAACAGCCCGCGCGACGCGTCCGACCTGGGTGTCGAGATCGTGTACCAGGACCTCGCGCTGTGCGACAACCTCGACATCGTGCAGAACATGTTCCTCGGCCGCGAACGCCGGCGCGGCTGGGTGCTGGACGAGGACAGCATGGAACAGATCGCCGAGGAGACCCTGGCCGGCCTGTCCGTACGCACCGTCTCCTCGATCCGCCAACGCGTCTCCAGCCTCTCCGGCGGCCAGCGCCAGACGGTCGCGATCGCCAAGGCGGTGTTGTGGAACAGCAAGGTCGTGGTGCTCGACGAACCCACCGCGGCGCTCGGCGTCTCGCAGACCGCGCAGGTGCTCGAACTGGTGCGCCGGCTCGCCGACAACGGCCTGGCCGTCGTACTCATCTCGCACAACATGAACGACGTGTTCGCGGTCGCCGACCGGATCGCCGTGCTCTACCTGGGCCGCACCGCCGCACAGGTCAGCACCAGCGAGATCACCCATTCCCAGATCGTCGAACTCATCACGTCGGGGCAGACCGAGGCACTCGGTCCCGGCGCGGGTCGAAACGGAGTGAACCGATGACGAGCAGCGTCCTGCCTCTCGCCGACAAGAGCGAGTCCGATGCGCCCGAGTCGCCGGTGGTCACGCACGTCAAGGACTACCTCGCCCGACTGCGCGGCGGCGACACCGGCGCGATGCCCGCCGTGCTCGGCCTGGTGGTGCTGTGCACCGTCTTCGCGATCATGCGCCCGCGGTTCCTGAGCGCGGGCAACTTCGCCAACCTGTTCACCCAGGGCGCCGCGGTCACCGTGATCGCGATGGGGTTGATCTTCGTCCTGGTGCTGGGCGAGATCGACCTGTCCGCGGGCTTCGCCAGCGGGGTGTGCGCGGCGGTGCTGGCGGTGTTGCTGACCGAACACGGCTGGCCCTGGTATCTGGGCGTACTCGCCGCCCTGGTCGTCGGCATGGTGATCGGGCTGCTGCTCGGGGTCCTGGTGGCCAAGGTCGGCATCCCCTCCTTCGTGGTCACCCTCGGCGCGTTCCTGGCCTTCCAGGGCGTGTCGCTGCTCCTGGTCAAGGGCGGCACCAACGTGCCGGTGCGCGACTCGACCATCCTGGCCATCTCCAACCGCAACCTCGCCCCGATCGTCGGCTGGCTGCTGGCCGCCGCCACCGTGGGCGGCTACGCGGCGCTGCAACTGCGCCGCAACCGCAACCGGTCGCGGCGCGGGCTGAGCGCCGAACCGATCGCGATCACCGGGATCCGGGTCGGCACGCTGGCGATCCTGGTCGGCCTCGCGGTGTACGTGCTCAACCAGGAGCGCAGCCGCAACGTGGTGATCTCCTCGCTGCGCGGCGTGCCGATCGTGGTGCCGGTCCTGGTGGTGCTGCTCCTGCTGGGCACCTTCGTACTGCGCCGCACGCCGTACGGGCTGAGCCTGTACGCGGTCGGCGGCAACCGCGAGGCGGCCCGCCGGGCCGGGATCAACGTGGACCGGGTGCGGATCTCGGCCTTCGTGATCTGTTCCACGATGGCCGCCATCGGCGGCATCGTCGCCGCCTCGCGAGCCAACTCGGTGGACTCCAACACCGGTGGCAGCAATGTGCTGTTGTATGCGGTGGGCGCCGCGGTGATCGGCGGCACCAGCTTGTTCGGCGGCAAGGGTCGGGTGTTGGACGCGGTGCTCGGCGGCGCCGTGGTCGCGGTGATCGACAACGGCATGGGGCTCATGGGGTACAGCGCGGGCGTCAAGTACGTTGTGACCGGCGTCGTGCTGCTCCTCGCCGCCGGGGTCGACGCCCTGTCACGGCGGCGGGCCGAAGCCGCCGGGCTGCGGTGACGCCGCCCTCCCCCTCGATCGACGCCACGGATGAGAAAGGCAGGGTCCGCAGTCCGATGCGCGCAGCGCCCACCCAGGAGGACATCCGCAGGCAGAACCTGGGGGCGCTGCTTCGCCACGTGCACGTACTCGGCCCCACCTCGCGGGCCCGGTTGACCGCGGGCATGGGCCTCAACCGCAGCACCATCGGCGCGCTCACCGCCGACCTGGCGGCGGCCGGCCTGGTCGTGGAGGAGGCCCCGCGGGACACCTCCGGCGGCGGGCGGGGCCGGCCCTCGCTCGTGGTCCGGGCGCAGTCGCAGCGGGTGTACGTGTACGCCTTCACGATCGGCGTGGACCGGGTGGTCGCGGCCCGGGTCGGGCTCGGCGGGGTGATCCTGGATCGCCGCGAAATCCAACGCCCCGGCAGCGGGTTCTCGCCCAAGGAGGTGGCCGAGGCACTCGGCGGGTTCGTCGCGCAGATGCGGCTGAGCGCGCCCCGCGACGGCGTGTGCGTGGGCGCCGGGGTCGCGGTGTGCGCGATGGTGCGCGGGTCGGACGGCACGATCCCCGAGGGGCACACCCCGGATTGGCGCGACGAGCCGCTGGGCGAGCGGTTGTCGACCGCGATCGGCACGGTGGTCATGGTCGGCAACGACGCCGACCTGGGCGTGGTCGCCGAGCACACCCGGGGCGCGGCGGTGGGCTGCGACGACGTGATCTACCTACACGGCGACGTGTGCATCGGCGGCGGCATCCTCTCCGCCGGGCGACCGGTGACCGGCGGCGACGGCTACGCGGGCGAGGTCGGGCACATGGTGGTCAACCCGGACGGCCGGCCGTGTCGGTGCGGGTCGCGCGGATGCTGGGAGACCGAGATCGGCGAGTTCGCGCTCACCCGCGGCACCGCCAAGCACGCGATCGGCGGTCTGGCCGACTCGGCGGCGCGCGGCGATCAGGACGCGGAGGAGGGGCTGCGTCGGGTCGGGGACTGGCTCGGGCTCGGCGTGGCCAACCTGGTCAACATCCTCAACCCGCAGATGGTGGTGTTCGGCGGGACGTTGCGCGAGGTGTATCTGGCCACCGCCGCCCAGGTGCGCAGTCGGCTCAACCGCACCTCGCTGGCGGTCACCCGCGAACACCTCAAACTGCGCACGGCCGCGCTCGGCGACGACGCCCCGCTGTACGGCGCCGCCGAGTTGGCCTTCGCCCGGCTGTTGGACAACCCGTTGGAACCCGGGGTGGAACCGGTGGGTTGAGCGGGCCCGGCCCGCCTCCCGGCGCGCACGACGCAGCGCGATGGGGGCGCGCGGGTGCGCGATCGGGTGGACTCGGCCGTCCGGGTCGGCCGGATGGGTGAGTGGTCGGGCCGATCGGCGCGGCGTTGCGTGTTTCATGGACCGCGTCGGCCGCCGCGTTCGGCAGGTGCATCGCGCCCGAGCACCTGCCGAACGGGGCGGCCGACGCATCGAAGGGGGCAACCACATGTCGACGAGCACCCTCCGGGGCCGCGTCGCCCTCGTCGCCGGCGCCACCCGAGGTGCCGGGCGCGGGGTCGCGGTGCAACTCGGCGCGGCGGGCGCGACCGTGTACGTGAGTGGGCGCAGCACCCGCGAGCGGCGCTCGGAGTACAACCGGCCGGAGACCATCGAGGAGACCGCCGAGTTGGTCACCGCGGCGGGCGGACGGGGCATCGCGGTGCCCACGGACCATCTGGATTCGGACCGGGTACGGGCCCTGGTCGCCCGGATCGAGGCCGAGCAGGGTCGGCTGGACGTGCTCGTCAACGACATCTGGGGCGGCGAGAAGTTGTTCGCGTGGGACACCCCGGTGTGGGAGCACGACCTGGACGACGGATTGCGCCTGCTGCGGCTCGCGGTGGACACGCACGCGATCACCAACCACCACGCGTTGCCCCTGTTGTTGCGTACGCCCGGCGGCCTGGTGGTGGAGATGACCGACGGCACCGAGGAGTACAACCGGGACAACTACCGGGTGTCCTTCTTCTACGACCTGGCCAAGTCGGCGGTGTTGCGGATGGCCTTCGCGCTCGGCCACGAACTGGGTCCGCGCGGCGCCACCGCCGTCGCGCTGACTCCCGGGTGGCTGCGCTCGGAGATGATGCTCGACAACTACGGGGTGACCGAGCGGAATTGGCGGGAGGCGACGCGGATCCAACCGCACTTCGGCATCTCCGAATCCCCCGCCTACGTCGGCCGGGCCGTGGTGGCGCTGGCGGCCGATCCCGAAGTGGCCCGCTGGAACGGCCGATCCCTGTCCAGTGGACAACTCGCGGGCGTGTACGGCTTCACCGACCTGGACGGCAGCCGACCCGACGCGTGGCGCTACCTGGTCGAGGTCCAGGACCCGGGCCTGCCCGCCGACCAGACCGGCTACCGCTGACCCGCATCGGCGCGACCGGCCCGGCGATACCCCCGGCCTCGAACGCCGACTCGCCCGACTCGGGCGGTGGCGTGGCATCGGCCCGCCTGCACCCACGGCGGCTCACGGGTGTGGGCCCGCGACACCGATGCGGTGCAGCGGGCCCACGTCTGCGCGGGGATGTCAGCGCCGGGACTCCAACTCGTCCTCGACGTCGTCGATGTTCCGTCGACCCGACCGGCGGGCCTCTTCCGCGCGCTGCCGCAGCCGCTCCTGTTCGCTCGCCCCGTCCTGCCGGGGCCGTACCCCGTCCGCCCGCTGCCGCAGCCGCTCCTGCTCGCCGGCCCCGTTCAGCCTGGGCTGCGCCGCGTCCGCGCGCTGCCGCAGCCGCTCCTGCTCGCTCGCCCCGTCCTGCCGCGGCTGCGCCTTCTGCTTGGTCTGCCGGGCCTTCGCCTGAATCTCGTCCTTGATGCCCATGAGGGAACTCCGTTCCGAGGGGGGATGGGTTCCCGGCCACGATGGCACGGCGGCGGGCAGGACACCTCGCGGTACGTGTCGATCGGGTGACGCCCCGTGTGGCGTCGAGTGGCGCCCCTGCCCTCCGGGCGGGCCCGGCGTGTCGACCGGGGCCGGGGCGCCCGCGCTACCGCGTGCCCGCCTCCGGGGCGATCGCCGCCAGGTCGTCGACGGTGCCGGACATGATGGTCCGTACGTGTCGGGTGATGTGTTCGATGGGCCAGTCCCACCAGGCCAGTTCGAGCAGGCGGGCGATGTCCTCCGGGCTGTGTCGGGGGCGGATCGGGCGGGCCGGATTGCCGCCGACGATCGTGTAGTCCGGGACGTCGTCCACCACGACCGCGCCGGACGCGATGATCGCGCCGTGGCCGATCCGGACGCCGGGCATCACGGTGGACCGATAGCCGAACCACACGTCGTGGCCGACCACCGTGTCGCCACGCCCCGGCAAGCCGGCGATCAGGTCGAAGTGTTCGGCCCAGGATCCGCCCATGATCGGGAACGGGAACGTCGAGGGCCCGTCCATCCGGTGGTTGGCACCGTTCATGATGAACCGCACGCCCTCGCCCAACGCGCAGAACCGGCCGATCACCAGCCGCTCCGGGCCGTAGTGGTAGAGCACGTTGCGGGTCTCGAACGCGGTCGGATCGTCCGGGTCGTCGTAGTAGGAGAATTCGCCGACCTCGATCAGCGGCGAGGTCACCAACGGCTTGAGCAGGACCACGCGCGGCTGCTCGGGCATCGGGTGCAGCACCGTGGGGTCGGCGGGCGGCAGGGCATTCACAGGTGCGTACTCCAGGAATCTCGGCGGCATTTCACCGGTTCGCCGGCGTCACGAACCCGGTGGTCCGCTGCGCCGGATCGCATCGCCTCGGCTATTCGTAGCGGTACTTGATCGACTCCTCCTCCGCCCGCCGGATGTCGTCGATGGTCAGCCCCGGCATCCGCAACTGGGCCAGCGTCACCTCGGCCGAACTCGGCTGCGCGTCGGCGGGCAGCCAGCCCTCGGGCTTCCAGGCCGAGCTGCGCAGCAGGGCCTTGGGGCAGTGCGGGTAGACCTCGTCCAGCTCCACCACGAGCGCGCTCACCGGCGGCTTGCCCACGGCGGTCAGTTGCGCCAACAACTCGGGTCGCGCGGACACGCACGCGCGGCCGTTCGCGCGCAGCGTCGTGGTCCGGCCGGGGATCACGAACAACAGCCCGACCCGGCCCGTCTCCAGCACGTTGCGCAACGTGTCCAGGCGCTTGTTGCCGGTGGCGTCCGGGATGACCAGCGTGCGATCGTCCAGCACGGTGACGAAGCCGGCCGGCCCGCCGCGCGGGGTCACGTCGCAGCGGCCCCGAGCGTCCACACTGGCCACGAAGACCAGCGACGCACAGCCGACCAGGGCCCGGGTCTGCTCGGTGAGCCGGTCCATCTCCTTGGCGGCCGCCGCCGCGCCGGGTTGCTCGTACAGTTCGCCCAGGCCCGTGAGATCGGTTATCGCGTCCGCGCGCAGCGCGTCGAACAGGCCGGGGTCGAGGGGGTCGTCGATATCGCCGACGTTGCCCGTACCGCCGTTTTCCGTGCTCGTCATGACGCCACCCTAGGAGACGGCATGATCGCCACCGCGGCGCAGTCCCACGAGTCGTAGGGTCGAGGCATGCGCGACGACCTCGACCTCACCGTGTCCGTGCCGGCCGACGTGCGCCGGGTGGTCTCGCTCGTCCCCTCGCTCACCGAGGCGGTCGCGGCGACTGCGCCCGGTCTGCTGGTCGGTGCCACCGACTGGTGCTCGCACCCCGCCGACCTGGACGTGGTCCGGGTCCGCGGCACCAAGAATCCGGACCCGGACACGATCCGCGCGCTCGCCCCGGACCTGGTGCTGGCCAACGAGGAGGAGAATCGCGCGGTCGACCTGGCCGCCCTGCGCGCCGCCGGAATCGCCGTGTGGGTGACCCGGGTTCGTGGTCTGGACGAGGCGTTCACGGCGCTGGAGCGCATGCTCGTGCTCGGTTGCCGGCTGCCCGCCCCGCCGTGGCTCGACCGGTGCCGGGCCGCGTGGACCGCGTTGCCGCCGGCCCGGCCGAGACGGGCGATCATCCCGGTGTGGCGGCGGCCGTGGATGGCGGCGGGTCGGGACACCTTCGCCGCCGACGTCCTCTCCCGCTTCGGCGTCGAGAACGTGCTCGGCACCCACGCGGAGCGCTGGCCCAAGCTCTCCCTGGACGAACTCCTGGCCACCGAGCCGGACTTGGTGGTCCTCCCGGACGAGCCCTACGCGTTCACCGCCGAGGACGGCCCCGAGGCGTTCCCGGGCATCGCGACCGCCCTCGTCAGCGGACGCCACCTCACCTGGTACGGCCCGTCGCTGGCCGAGGCCCCCGCCCTGCTGGCCGCGCAACTGGCCCGCTGACCGGGGCAGTCGCCGAGGGTGGCGGCGATCCGGGAGGGCGCCGGTCAGAGACCGATCTGGTACAGCACGAAGCCCCGATTCAGCCCCACCCGGTCGTAGAGCCGACGGGCGGTGGTGTTGTCCTGGTGCGTCGACCAGTACACCCGCGAGCACTCCCGTTCGCGGGCCCAGTCGGCCACCGCGGCGATCAGTGCCCCGGCCACGCCCCGACCCCGGGCCTCCGGCGCGGTGAACAGGTCCTGGAGGTAGCACACGTCGGGCGTCGTGGTGCTGGCATGGACCAGGAAGTGGGTGATGCCGACCAGTCGGCCGTCCACCTTCGCGCCCAACGCGTGCATCCGGGTGTCCTCCTGGAACGCGGTCCACGCCCGGTCGAACAACTCCGGGGCCAGGGTACGCTCGTAGAAGGTGTTGTAGCCCTCGAACAGAAGCTGCCAGTCCGCCCGGTCCGCCGGTGTGAGCCTGCCGATGTCGACCACGTGCCGCCTCCTTGGATGAGCCGAAAGCCGCACCCTATCCGGGCGTTCGCCCGCGCCGACGGCTCGACCCACACGCCCCCGAACGCACCGCGGCCCGCAGGCGGGTGGGCCTGCGGGCCGGGGCGGCGGCCGAGGCCGCTCGTCGGGTCGTGCGTCGCCGCGTCAGCGCAGTCGAAGCGCCGTGCGCAGCGTGGTGAACAGCTCCGTCTGGTCGGTGACGCCCAGCACCCGGAACGCCTGCGGGCCCTGCGCCGCGATCCTTACCTCGGTGCCGGTGTGCTCCTGCGACTTGCCGGGGGTGTTGGTCGAGTAGTTGACCTTCAACTGCCCACCCTCGTTGGTGACCAGCGTCGAGGACAGGCCCGGCGGGGTGGCCTCCAGCGGCACGATCTGGCTGGTGTGGCCGTGGTCCGCGGTGGTCACCACGAGCGTGTCGGGGTGCTTGGCCGCGTACTCGCGGGCCAGCTTGACCGCCTGGTCGAACGCGACGGTCTCGCCGATCTGGCCGCACGGATCGGCGGCGTGGTCCTGCTTGTCGATCGAGGCACCCTCGACCTGGAGGAAGAAGCCCTTGTCGCGGTCGTGACCGCGGCCGGACTGCCTGGCTTCCAACAGCTCCAGCGCCTTGGTGGTGGACTGCACCAGGCTCGGCGTGCCGGCGGGCCGCGCCGGGTTGGCGGTCACGCAGCGCTGCGGCTCGGTACCGCCCACGGCAGCCGCCTTGCCGGTCCACTCGACCGGCACGTTGACCGGCGCGAACAGGCCGAGTACCGGCTTGCCGGCCTTGGCGGCCTTGAGCGAGTCGGCGTCGGTGACCACCTGGTAGCCCTGGGCCTGGGCCTGCTGGGTGACCGTCTTCCCCGCGAACGGGCCCTGCGTGATCGTCTGGTCGAAGCGCGCCTTGCCGCCGCCCAGGAGCACGTCCACCTTGTGCGCGACGCTTTGCTCGGCGATCGAACCGGGGCCGCCGGCGCCGATCGTGTCGGTGGGGCACTTGGCCATGTCCGCCGGACCCGCGCAGCTTCGGTCCGTGGCGTGCGCGGCCAGCACCGCCGGGGTCGCGTCGGTCAGCTCCGCCGTGGTGACACTGCCGGTGGCGTAGCCGTTGCGCTGGGCCAGTTCCAGGATGGTCGGTATGGCCCGGTCGGTGTCCGGGGTCTTGGAAATGCGCCCGTTGACCGTCTTGCGGCCGGTCGCCCACCCGGTGCCGCTCGCGGCCGAGTCGGTGACGTAGTCGGGGCGGTTCTCCTTGTCCACCGCGTACGTCGTGTACGCGCCGGTCAGCGGGAAGCGGTCCATGTTCAGCCGGCCGGCCGCGCCGACCGAGTAGTTCCGCGCCAGGGTGATCTCGGAGTCGCCCATGCCGTCACCGATGAGCAGGATGACGTTCCTGGCCGGCCCGTCCTTGATCGCGTGCCGTGCTTGATCCGCCTGACCGAACGCCGACGCCGCGCCGGGTACGGCGACGCCGACGGCCAGGACGGCGGCCGCACCCCACACGAGATGACGGCGGGACAAACGCAGATCCGGCATTTCTCCTCCTTCTGGGTCGACGCCTTGCCGACGGAGCAGAGTTCATCAGCCCTGCGCGAACCAGGGGGCGAAGAACGGATGACGTGTCGTGTACGACCGGATGTCCGTTCAACACCCGCGCAGATGCCGAAAAACGCCTCGAATCACCACGCCGATGATCGCCGATGGTAACGGACTCGCCACCGTCCGCCGCCCATTCGGCGCCCGTCGCCGTCCTCGGCCGCCCGACGTCGACGTCAGTCGAGTTCGCGCGGGCCGTACAGGGCGGCCTCCGCGCCGGTGGCCAGCGCCCAGTAGCGGTCGCCGTAGGACCAGTGCCACCACTCGGTGGGGTAGTTGACCAGACCGGCGGCGGTCAGCGCGGCGCCCAGCACGTCGCGGTTGGCCCGCGCGGTGGCGGTGATGTTCGCGGCGCCGGTGTAGCACGCACCGTCGCTCTGCTCGGGGCTGGCGTTCATCGGGGTGCCGAGGTCGAGTTCGCGCCCGTCCGGGTCCACCAGGGTCAGGTCGACCGCCGCCCCGGCGCTGTGCGGGGCGATCTCGGGCGGCGAGACGTAGCGGCTGGCCGCGACGTGGACGCGGTCGGCGGACCAGTCGGGGTTGGCGGCGCGCAGCTCGGCCGCATACTCCTCGAAGTAGTGCCGTTGCAGGGACGGTTTCCGATACCCCTCGACGAACAGCAGTCGCAGCCCGTGCGGCAGCGCCGTCTGGGCCTTGATCAACCGGTCGAGCACGCCCACGCGCAGAAACGAGAACGCCGCGCTGCCTTCCGCCTCGCGCAGGTCCACCGGCAGCGAGCCGTCCGCACGGACGTCCACGAGAGCCTCGGCACAGTCGCGCACCGGGATGGCCGCCACGCGCGGATCGCTCATCAGAATAATCTGGTTCATGCGGTGATCATCTCGCGTCGGGCCCACCGCACTTGCGCGCCCCACCCGTGCCCGGGATCGGCGACGCGACGGCCGAGGAAGGGTTGACTTCAAGTCGGCTTGAAGTTCGATAGTGGTCCCCGTACCCGGCGCTCGCGGACCGTCCGGCCCGCCACCGCCCACCGTCGAACTCGGGAGACACCGTCATGCGCGCGATCCGACTGCACACCTTCGGTCCGGCCGAAAACCTCCGCCTGGAGGAGGTCGCCGACCCGGTGCCCGCCGAGGGGCAGGTACGCATCGACGTTCGGGTGAGCGGCGTGCACCTGATCGAGGCCCGACTCCGGCGCGGGATCGCGGTCGGCCCGCATCGACCGCCGCCGTTGCCGATCACACCCGGTGCCGAAGTGGCCGGTGTGGTGGGGGCGGTCGGCCCCGGGGTGGCCGCGGACTGGCTGGGCCGCCGGGTCGTCGCCCAGGTGGGTGAGGGCGGGTACGCCGAACAGGCGCTCGCCGACGTGGGCGCGCTGTACCCGCTGTCCGAGGAATTGGCCGACGAGGTCGCGGTGGCGGCGATCACCACCGGTGCCACGGCGCAGGGCATCCTCGGCGTGGCCGGGTTGACCGAGCGGGACGTGGTGCTGGTGATGGCCGCCGCCGGCGGCCTGGGCAGCCTGTTCGTGCAGGCCGGGCGGGCCGCGGGCGCGCTGGTGGTGGGGGTCGCGGGCGGCCGGGCGAAGGTGGATCGGGTGCGGACGCTGGGCGCCGATGTCGCGGTGGACTACCGCGTGCCGAACTGGCCCGAGCGGGTGCGCGAGGCCCTGGCCGGGCACGAGGTCGGCGTCGTCCTGGACGGCGTCGGCGGTGCCTTGGGCCGGCAGGCGCTGGAACTGCTCGGGCCCGGCGGGCGGTTCCTGATGTACGGGTGGGCGTCCGGCGAGCCGACCGAGATCGGCACCCGCGACCTGGTCGAGCGGCAACTGAGCGCGACCTGGGCGATCGGCCCGAACATGGTGCCGCCGGGCGGTCGGCGCGCGTTGATCACCCGGGCGCTGGACGAGGCGGCCTCGGGTCGGCTGGTCCCGACCATCACCCGCTTCCCGCTGGCCCGGGCGGCGGACGCGCATGCCGCGCTGGAGAATCGCACGGCGGAGGGGAAGGTGGTGTTGACCGTGTAGCCGGGGCGAAACGCGGCCTGGTCCGCCCGCTCGGCCTCCGGCACCCGGCCCCTGGGCCTGCCCGGCCGTTGCGAGTGGGGAGCGGCGGGTGGACGGGACGGTGGTCCGGGCGTCGATTTCTCGGGTGCGGTCCGGCCCGGCGGCCGTGCGACCGGGGGGTGAAAACGGGCACAATGGTGATATGTCCAATGTTGCGCAAGGCGATATTTCCTGGCTCGGGCCCGGGCTCGCGTCCAGGCTTGCGAGGGGCGACGTCGGGAACGTCCGCGACGACGACGGCACCGTGACGGGGTCGGCGTCGGCGGACCACCCCGTCGGGCGTGAACTCCCCTCGCGGTGGCGGTTGGACTGGGTGACCGGCCCGTGGGCGGCGGCCGACCGTCCCATCGTGTCGGCGGGTGCGTACCCGACCGCTGTCGGCGACCCGGATGCCGTGCCGAGGGTGCGAGCGCTGGTGCCCGAGCAGCCGATCGGCGCGCCGCTGGTCGGACACGACGGGCGGGTGGGCGCGGTGACCACGGCGCGGGTCGGCGGCCGTACGGTCGTGGTCGCGGGCACCGCCGGGTGGGGTGCGACGGTGCGCGTGTTCGACCTCGACGGTGGGCACCAGTTGTGCCGCCCCCTGGTCGGCCGGACCGCGTGGGTGGGCGCGGCCCGGGCCGTGGTGGCGGGCCGCCCGGTCGCGGTGACCGGCGACGCGGCCGGCGTCCGGGTGTGGGATCCGGCCACCGGCCTGCCGGTCGGCGAACCGCTGACCGACGCGGTGTGGGCGGTGGCGACGGCCGTCCTGGACGGGCGCCCGGTCGTGGTGGCCGGCGCGGACGCGGTACGGGTGTTCGACCTGACCACCGGGGCCGAACTCGGCGCACCCCTGACCGGGCACACCGGCGCGGTCACGGGGGTGGCCACGGCCGTCGTGCGGGACCGCCCGGTCGCGGTGACCGGCGGCCGGGACGCGGCGCGGGTGTGGGACCTGGCCACGCGCGAGCCGATCGGCGAACCCCTCGCCGGCCGGGCCTCCGCGGTGGCCACCGGACTGCTCGACGGTCGGCCGGTCGCGGCGATCGGCGGCTCCACCGGCGCCACCGACGAGCGCGGCACGGTCCGCGTGTGGGACCTGGCCGCCCGCGCCCCGCTCGGCCCCTGCCTGCTCTTCCCGCTGCCCGTGGACGCCCTGACCGTGGCCCCCGGCAACCGCCTGGTGACCGCCTTCGGCCGCGAACTCGCCACCCTGCACCACACCTGATCCCCCGGCGGCGACGTGGACCGCGACGGGGCCGTGCCACCGGCTCGGCAGCCGCCGCGGGCCGGTCGGTCACCGGATCCGCAACACCAGCTTTCCGGTGTTCGCGCCGGAGAACAGTCGCAACAACGTCTGGGGAAACGCGGTCACATCGCCCTCGACGACGTCCTCGCGCGAGCGCAACCGACCGTCCGCGAGCCACCCGGCCAGTTCGGCACTCGCCTCGGCGTAGCGATCGGCGTAGTCGAACACCACCATCCCGGTCATCGACGCCCGATTCACCAGCAGGGAAAGGTAGTTGGCCGGCCCCGGAGCGGGTTCGGTGTTGTTGTACTGCGAGATGGCGCCGCAGATCACCACCCGGGCGCCCCGGGCCAACCGGGCGAGCGCCGCGTCCAGGATCTCGCCGCCGACGTTGTCGAAGTAGACGTCCACGCCGTCCGGGCAATGCTTGCGCAGCGCCGCCCCGACGTCCTCGTTCCGATAGTCGATGGCCGCGTCGAAGCCGAACTCCTCGACCAGGACCCGGCATTTGTCCGGGCCGCCCGCGATGCCGACGGTACGGCAACCCTTGAGCGCGGCGAGTTGCCCGACCACGCTGCCCACCGCGCCGGCCGCGCCGGACACCAGCACGGTCTGTCCCGGCTGCGGGTCGCCGATGTCGAACAGCCCGAAGTACGCGGTCAGTCCGGTGACGCCCAGGGCGCCCAGGTAGGTCGACAACGGCGCCACCTGCGGATCCACCCGGCGCAGCCCCTGCCCGTCCGAGTCGGCGTATTCCTGCACGCCGAACGGACCGTACACATGCTCGCCGACGGCGAAGTCCGGATGCCGGGAGGCGAGCACCCGGCCGATCGCGCCGGCTCGCATCACCTCGCCGATCCGCACCGGCGGGATGTACGAACGCACGTCGTTCATCCATCCGCGCATCGCCGGATCGAGCGAGATGTGCGAGACCTCCACCAGCAGCCGGCCGTCCGCCGGTTCGCCCACCGGTTCCGTGACCAGCTCCCAGTCGGTGGGCTTGGGCAGGCCGAACGGGCGTGCGGCCAGCCGGATCTGTCGGTTGCTCAGGTCGGCGGGCAGCGGCTCGCCGGCGGCCATCGTCATTCGGAACGCAACTCCTTCTTGATGATCTTGCCGGATAGGCCCTTGGGCAGTTCGTCCAGGATGCGTACCACGCGCGGGTACTTGTACGCGGCCATGCGTTCGCGGCAGAACGCGATGATCTCCTCCGGCTCGGCCGCCCGGCCGGGACGCAGGGCCACCACCGCGACCACCTCCTCGCCGAGCCGCTCGTCCGCCTTGCCGATCACCGCGGCCTCGGCGATCGCCGGGTGCGTGTACAGCACTTCCTCCACCTCGCGCGGATACACGTTGTAGCCGCCCCGGATCACCAGATCCTTCTTGCGGTCCACGACGAACAGGAAGCCGTCCTCGTCCAGGTACCCGAGGTCGCCGGTGTGGAACCAGCCGTTGCGGAACGCCTCGGTGGTGGCCTCGGGGTTGTCGCGGTAGCGGGTGATGATGTTGTGCCCGCGCAGCAGGATCTCGCCCACGTGCTCGGCGCCGGGCGGCAGCGGCAGGTCGTCCGGGTCCCCGATCCGCAGTTCGACGCCCCAGATCGGCTTGCCCACCGACAACACCCGCCGGTCGTCGACGCTGCGATTGAACGTCGCGGTACTCGCGCTCTCGGAGAGGCCGTAGCCCTCCAGGATCACTATGTCGAACTCCTTCTCGAACTCGCGGATCACCTCGCCGGGCATCGACGCCCCGCCCGAACTGCCCACCCGCAGCCTGGACAGATCCCGCCCGGTGCGGTCGGCGGCCAGCAGCGCGACATACATCGTGGGCACGCCCACGATCACGCTCACCCGGTCGCGGACCATCTGGTCCAGCACCTCCTGCGCCTCGAAGCGCAGCACCAGGGAGACCGTTCCGCCGTAGCGCACACACACGTTCAGCACACTGGACAGGCCGTAGACGTGAAAGAACGGCAGCGCGCCGAGCGAGACGTCGCCGGGCAGCACGTCGAACAGGTCGCCCGAGGTGGTGCAGTTCAAGTAGAGCTGGAAGTGCGTCAGTTCGGCGCCCTTGGGACGGCCGGTGGTGCCGCTCGTGTACAGCAGGACCGCGGTGTCGTCGCCGGCCGTCGGCTCGATGTCGCCCCGGATCGACTCGGCCCGATCCGGCGGGCCGTCCGGCAGCAGCAGGCCGAACGCGTGGGTGTCCTGCGGCACCGGGCCGTCCTCGGCCAGGGTGACGATGTGGACGGTGGTGCCGGGTACGGCTGCCGCGGCGCCCTGGGCCTCGGCGGCGAACACGTCGAAGGCGATCAGCGTCCGGGCGCCGGAGTCGGTGAGGTGGAACTCGATCTCGGTCGCCTTGAGCAGCGGGCTCAGCGGCATCACCGTGACGCCGGCCTTGAGCGCGCCGAAGTAGGCCACCACGAACTCGGGCACGTTGGGCAGGCAGATCGCCACCACGTCGTCGCGACCGAGCCCGCTCGCCCGCAACCCTCGGGCGAACCGGGTGCTGAGGTCGTCGAGTTCGCGGTAGGTGATCGGCCTGCCCTGGTAGATCAGACATGCCGTGTCGGGGGTCGCGAGGCGGGACTCGCGCAGCATGACGGCGAGGTTGAAGCTCACTCGTGATCCTTACCTGGTCGAGGTGCCGGGGTGGCCGGCCGTCGGGGAACGGCGGCCCGGGGACAAGCAGGAAACAACGTTCCGGGGACGAGCGGGAAACGGGTGTTCAGGGAACGAGCAGGGAGAGGGTGTCCGCGACGCACGCGGGCTTGGCGACGCCCTCGATCTCGACGGTGTGCCGCACCGTCAACCGCACACCCTGCGCGGTCTCCGCCACGTCGATCAGCACGGCGTGGTCGCGCACGCGGGCGCCGGCCGGGACCGGCGCGGGGAAACGCACCTTGTCCGAGCCGTAGTTGACGCCCATCCGCACTCCGCGCACGGTGAACAGGTCGGCGGACAACACCGGGATCAGCGACAGGGTCAGGTAGCCGTGCGCGATGGTGGTGCCGAACGGCCCGGCCTTGGCCCGCTCGACGTCCACGTGGATCCACTGGTGGTCCCCGGTGGCCTGGGCGAACGTGTCGATCCGGTCCTGGTCGACGGTCAACCAGGCGCTGGTGCCCAGCGGTTCGCCCCGGGCGGCGAACACCTCGGGGATGGTCTCGAAGACGCGCATGATGCTCCTTCGTGGTGGCGTCGGCGGGATCCGGGGGCGGGTGCGCCGCCCCCGGGCCGGGTCAGGCGGGCAGGTCGACCAACCGGGCGAGGATCGTGCGGTGCCGGTCGGGGGTGCCGAACGCGAGCGCGTCGGCCTTGGCGCGCTTGAGGTAGAGGTGCGGGTGGTGTTCCCAGGTGAAGCCGATGCCGCCGTGCAGTTGCACGCATTCCTCCGCGGCCCGGACGGCGATCTCCGAGCAGTGCGCCTGCGCGACGGCGACGGCGATCGCGCTGTCCGGGTCGTCGGCGGCCACACAGGCCGCAGCGTGCCGGGCCACCGCGCGGGCCTGGGTGATCGACACCCACAGCGCGGCCAGCCGATGCTTGGGCCCCTGGAACGAGCCGACCGGGCGGCCGAACTGTTGCCGGGTCTTCAGGTAGGCGACGGTGCTCTCCAGGCAGTGTTCGGCGAGGCCGAGCTGCTCGGACGCCAACAGCGCGGCGCCGGTGGTGAGCGCCGTCGCGTACGCCGCCGCGGCCCGCTCGCCGCGAGCCAGCACGGTGCCGATCGCGCCGGTGAACACCAGGTCGGTCAGCGGCCGGGTCAGGTCGAGCGAGACCACCGGGCGTCGTTCCACGCCGGCCTGCTCGGCCTCGACCGCGTAGAGCACCGGCCCGTGCGCGGTATCGGCCGGGACGACGAGCACGTCGGCGCCGCCGGCGTCCACGACCGAGGTCGTGGTGCCGGTCAGCACGTTCGCGTCGGCCCGCACCGGGTACGGGAGTTCCGCACCGGGCACGGCGGCGAAGGAGACCGCCAGGGTCGCGCTGCGCCGGCCGCCGGCCAGGTCGGCGAGCAACGCGTCGGCAGGCACCGCCCGCAGCGCCGCGGTCGCCAACACCGCGCTGCCCAGGAACGGGGTCGGCGCGACCGAGCGGCCCAACTCCTCCATGACCACCGCGGCTTCCCGCCAGGAGGCGCCGCTGCCGCCGTGCGCCTCGTCGATCGCGAGCCCGGCGACGCCGATCTGCTCGGTCAACACGCGCCACAACTTCGGGTCGTACGGCTCGTTCGTCTCGATCCGCGCGAGCAGCGCGGTCAGCGTCACCCGCTCGGTGAGCAGATCCCGGACGGCGGAGCGCAGTTCGTTCTCGTCCTCGGTGTAGAGGAGGTGCTCGGTGACGCTCATCGGGGCAGGTCCTTCCACGCGGTGTCCTTGTCCACCCGAGGTTCCGCGGGCAGACCCAGGACGCGCTCGGCGATCACATTGAGCAGGATCTCCGAGGTGCCGCCCTCGATCGAGTTGCCCTTGGCGCGCAGGTAGCGGTAGCCGGGCGAGCGGGTGGTGAAGTCCACCGACGCGGGGCGGCGCATGGTCCACTCGTCGTGGCGCAGGCCCTCCTCGGCCAACAGGTCCAGTTCCAGGCCGGAGATGTCCTGGTTGAGCCGGGCGAAGGCGAGCTTGGCCGCCGAGCCCTCGGGGCCGGGTTCGCCCGCCGCCGACTGCAAACGCAGCCGCTCGCCGGTGAGTCGGGCCGCCTCGGCCTCCACCCACAGCCGCAACAGCCGGTCGTGCAGCCCGGCGCCGCGCAGTTCCGGGCGGGTGCGCCAGGTGTCGGCGACGATGCCGATCATGCCGCCCTCGCGCGGTCCGGCCGCGCCGCCGATGGCCACCCGTTCGTTCATCAGCGTGGTGCGCGCCACGCTCCACCCGTCGCCGACCTCGCCCAGCCGGTGCGCGTCGGGGATGCGCACGCCGGTCAGGAAGACCTCGTTGAACTCGGCTTCGCCGGTGGCCTGGCGCAGCGGACGCACCTCGACGCCGGGCGCGCTCATGTCGCAGACGAAGTAGGTCATCCCCTGGTGCTTGGGCAGTTCGGGGTGGGTTCGGGTGATCAGGATGGCCCAGCGCGCCTCGTGCGCCATCGACGTCCACACCTTCTGGCCGTCCACCACCCACTCGTCGCCGTCCCGGATCGCGCGGGTGCCCAGCGCGGCCAGGTCGGAGCCGGCCCCGGGCTCGCTGAACAGCTGGCACCACACCTCCTCGCCGGTCCACAACGGCCGCAACCAGCGCGCGCGTTGCTCCTCGGTGCCGTACGCGAGCACGGTCGGCGCGGCCATGCCCAGCCCGATGCCGATCCGCCCCGGGTCGTTGCTCGGCGCACCGGCGGCGACGAACCGCGCGTCCACGGCGGCCTGCAAGGCTCGCGGCGCGTCCAGCCCACCCAGCCCGACCGGGTGGTGCACCCAGGCCAGTCCGGCGTCGAAGCGCGCCCGCAAATAGCCGAGCGCGTCGTCGGTGTCCGGGTGAGCTTCGATGAACTCGCCCACCCTCGCGTCCAGTTCGGCCGCCGTCAGCACAGCGGGCCGCCGGCCACGTAGATGACCTGGCCGGACACGAAGCCCGCGCCCTCGCTCGTCAGGAACGCGATGGTGTGCGCGATGTCCTCCGGCCGGCCGACCCGGCGGACCGGAATCTGCTCGGCCGCGGCCTGCTGGAAGGCCTCGAACTCCATACCGACCCGGGCCGCGGTGGCGGCGGTCATGTCGGTGACGATGAACCCGGGTGCCACCGCGTTCGCGGTCACGCCGAACCTGCCCAGCTCGAAGGCCAGCGTCTTGGTGAAGCCCTGGAGTCCGGCCTTGGCCGCCGAGTAGTTCGCCTGGCCGCGGTTGCCCAGCGCGGACGAACTGGAGAGGTTGACGATCCGGCCCCAGCCGGCCGCGGTCATGTGCGCCTGGACCGCACGGCTCATCAGGAACGCGCCGCGCAGGTGTACGTCGATGACCGTGTCCCAGTCGCCGTCGGACATCTTGAACAGCAGGTTGTCGCGGATCACGCCCGCGTTGTTGACGAGCACGGTCGGCGCGCCGAGCGTGTCGGCCACGCGCGCGACGGCGGCGTCCACCTGCTCGCCGACGGTGACGTCCGCGCCGACGGCGAGCGCGTTGCCGCCGGCCGCGACGATCGCGGCCACGGTGTCGGCGCAGGCGGCCTCGTCCAGGTCGAGCACGGCCACGGCCATGCCCTCGGCGGCGAGCCGGCGCGCGGTGGCGGCACCGATGCCGCGCGCGGCGCCGGTCACCACGGCCACTCGCGGTGTGGTCGCGGGCGCGGGGGTTGTCTCGGTCATGGGTGCTGGATCCTCCGGGTCGTCACTGGTCACGAGGTCGGCCGGCGAATACCGCGCCCCACCGTCCGAGGAGCCGACCCGCGCGTCCGATCGACGAAGTGCCGACCGGTCGGTATGTGCATTGCGGCGGAAGCGGCGGAGCGGGATTCTTACTGTGCCTGTCACGGTACCGACCGGTCGGTATCAAGGCTAGAGCGCAACGCGAACTCGTTCGAGTGGTCGCGGCGGGACCGGGGCTACCGCCGCGAGCGAAACGGTGCGGAACCGGGCGGAAGGCTCACAGAACGGCTGCGCGCGACGGCATGGCGCAGCGGCTCTGCGCAGCGCCTTTGCGCGGCGCTCACCGACCCGCCGCGCACCACCCCCTGCTCGGCCTCGGGCGGGCGGCGGGCAACCAGACACCGATTCCCGCCGGAGTCAGACCCTGAGCTTCGCCAACGTCGCCTTGGCACTGGCCACCAGCATGTCGCCGGCCTGCTTGGGCGTGGTTCTCGGTGCGCCGTCGCCTCCGGTGCCGGTACTCACCCACGTGGTCTGGTAGGTCATGCCGCCCTCGCGCACCGCCAGCAACACCCACACCAACCCGGTGTCCCCCTTGCCCGGTTCGGGGACCTGGACCACCAGGTACGCCTCGCTGCCCAGGTTGCGCACCCGGTCGATCGTGTAGTGCGTCTGTTCCGTCTTCTGCGCCTCGAAGGAGCGCAGGGACGGGCCGAACTCGGCCTTGGGATCGGTCTTCTTGTGCAGCGTCACCGTCTCGGTGATCCAAGCCGTCGGGCTGGAGGCGCCGACCGCGTCCTTCGGATCGAACGGAAGGCTGCAGCCCATGGTTTCGAGGTTGGGCTCCCGTATGCCAGTGGCCTTCGGCTTGGGATCGTCGGTCACCACGTAACCGGTGAAGACCTCCGCATCGGTCGCCGCGCACAGGTCCGCGGTATAGCGGTAGCCGGCCTGACCGGGCCCGTCGTCCCCACCCCCGAATCCACCGGTGGCGAACAGCGTGCCCGCCCACACCGCCGACGCGACCCCCGCTCCGGCCAGGGCCCACAACCACCCTCGGCCGCGCCCATCCACGGATCCCGGCGGGCGACCATAGGGTCCACCCGCCGGTCCGAACCCCGGCCCGACGTCGGCCGACGAGGGGAACGAGCCGGGTTGGTAGGGCCCCAGCGGCGCCGACGCCGGACCGTACGGACCGGGCGGCGGGGCCGACTGCGGATATCCGTGCGATGGGACCGGCCGAGGCGGTTCTCCCGGAATCGACATGCTGCGAACATAGCGGAGCGGAAAGGGAGTTCGACCCCTTCCGCAACCCCTATCCCGACGACCCGGCGCCGGCCGGGGCCGCCGGCTCCGGGCGCAGCACCATCAGCGCGGCGTCGTCGGTGAGTCGGCCGCCGCCATGCGCCAGCAGCGCCCGTTGCAGCAGGCCGAGCAGCTCGGCTCCGGACATCCTCGGATCGGCATGCCGGGCGAGCCATTCGCGCAGCGGGAAGAACCGCCCCTCGGCGTCCCGGGCCTCGGTGGTGCCGTCCGTGTACAGCAGCAACAACTCGTCCGGTGCCATCCGAAAACGATGGGCCGGCGCCCGCTCCTCGGCGGGGAGCAACCCGGCCAACCCGAGCGGCAACTCGGGCGGTACGTCGATCCAGCGCACCCCGGACGGGCCGATCAGGGCGGGCGCCTCGTGGCCGTGGTTGACCAATTCGACCAGCCCGTCCGGGCCGAACCGGGCGAGCAGCGCCGTGGCGAACCAGTCCGTGTCCGGCCCACCGAGCAGCACCTGGTTGCGGCCGAACCGCTCCAGGGCCTCGCCCATACGATCCCCGACCCGGTGCAACTCCGGCTCGGTGAACGCGGCCTCGTCGAAGGTGCCGACCAACGCCGCACCGGCGCCGACGGCGGTCATGCCCTTGCCCTGCACGTCGGCGATGAACGCGCGCGTCCCGTACCGCGTGGCCACCACGTCGTACACGTCCCCGCCCACCTCGGCGTCGCGCTCGGCCGCCAGGTAGCTGCGGTCGACCCGGACCCCGCCCACCACCGGCGGCGCCGGCGGCAACAACGCGCGCTGCACGTGCTCGACCACATTGCCCAGCCGCGACACCCGATCCTGCAATCGGGTCCGCAACAACACCGTGGCCACCGCGATCGCGCCGCCCAACACCACCACCACGAACCCGGCCCAGTCGTGCGTGTAGCCGCTCGGCGCCAGCCACGGATCCAATACCAGGAACGTCAACGTCGCCAGCACCGCGTAGACGGTGGTCGCGCGCACCGTGGTCAGGCTCGACGCGGTCATCGGCACCAGACACAACATCGTGTCGGTCCGAAACTCGTCGGGTGTGCCGAAGTCGACCGCCACGATCACGATGTACAGCAGCGCCGGCAACAGCGGGATCAGCCGCCGCATCGGCCGGCCACCGCCCCCGACGACCGCCGGGGTCTCGCTCATCGGGAAGCCACCACCCTGGTTCACCCGCAAGGGGCCGTGCAGATCGGCCCTCCCACCCCTTTCCCGATCCACCCTCCGTCCAGCTACGCCACACGGCTGACCATCGCAAACGCCCGTCCCCGGCACCGGACGACCGTCCCCATGCGGCGCCGGCGACCGGCAACGGCGCGGCCGGGCGGGTTCAGGCGGTGGAACCGGCCGCCGCGAGCAGGGTTTCGGCCAGCCGGCGGGCTCGTTCGGCCGGGGCGGCGGTGCGCTCGCGCAGGGCGGTGACCACGGCGCCGTCCATCAGAAGGACGAACTGCCTTGCGAGTAGGGCCGGTTCGGCGACCTCGGCGGCGGTCAGGAGCTGTTCGAGGTAGCCGACCACGGATTCCTTGTGCGCCGCCGCGACCCGATGCGCGGGACTGTCCGGGTCGGCGGACTCGATCATCGTGTTGATGAACGCGCAGCCCCGGAAGTCGTTGCGGACGAAGCGCTCGGCAAGCGCGTCGAAGACGGCGAGCGGCCGGCCACCGAGCGCCTCGACCCGCTCGGCGAGCCAACTCCGCCAGCGCCGGTCGCGCGCCTCCAGCACGGCGACCACGAGGTCGTCCTTGCTCGGGAAGTGCCGATACAACGACGCCCGACCGACGCCCGACTCGGCCAGGATGCGCTCGATGCCGACGGCGCGGATCCCCTCGGCGTAGAAGAGTTCCTCGGCGGTGGCGAGCAGGCGGTCTCGGGCTTTGACGGGCACGTTCGGAATCCTAACCCCCCTTGACCGGAAACGGTACCGATCAGTACCGTCTGGAAAACGGCACCGATCGGTACCGTTTCTGTTTCCGCGCCACACCCACGGGGGTCCGCATGTCGTCCACACCCGCCCCGGCCACCGCTCCGGCGGTCGCCCCCGCCCAGCCCGACACCGAGGACCTCCTCGCCCGGGTCGCCAGGCAACTCGGCCGGGTGCCCAACCTCTACGCGGCGCTCGCGAGCGGCCCGGCCGCCCTGGAGGGCTACCTCGCGATGCGCGACCGGCTCACCCGGGGTGTGCTGCGCGCGCGTCTGCGCGAGCAACTCGCGTTGCTGATCGCACAGGAGAACGAGTGCACCTACTGCGTCAGCGCGCACTCCCTCCGCGGCGGCCTGATCGGGCTGACCGAGGAGCAGCTCCGGGCCACCCGCGAGGGCCACGACACGGACCCGCACACGGACGGGGTCCTGCGCCTGGCCCTCGCGATCATGCGCACCGGCGGCCGGGTCACCGACGCGGACCGGGCGGCGGCCCACACCGCCGGCGTCACCGACGCCGAGCAGGCCGAGATCGTCGCGCACATCGCGCTGAACACGCTCTCCAACTACTACAACCACCTGGCCCGACCGGAGCTGGACTTCCCGGAGGTACCGGCGTGACCGAAGGCACGGGCCCGACCGAAGGCAGCCGAAGAGCCACGGGCACGGACCCGGCCACCGAAAGCCCCCGAGCCACCACCGACGGCGAACAAGCCGCCTCGGCCCAACGCACCACCACGATCGGAGCCCCCGCATGAACCGCACCTGGCACGACGCGTCCGTCGAACTCGTGGACGGCTATTCGGTGATCGACGCCGACGGCACGGCCACCGCTTCGGTGCCGGCCGTCCGAGTGGCCGTCGAGGGCGGCTTCGCGCACCTGGACATCCCCGGTACCGGTGTCGTCCAGATCGTCTCGGCGCCGGCCGTACGGCTGATCACCTACCGCACGGAGCGTGCCTCGGACTGAACGGGCCCGGGTGCGCCGGCCGGTACGGGGGTCCGGCCGGCGCACCCGGTCCACATCGCGTCCCGCATGCGCGCCGTCGAGGTCGGGTAGTCCCGATGAGTTTTCCGGCCCGCCGCAGTCCACCCCTCATGGACCGCGACGACGACGCGCAAAGGAATCACCCCATGACACCGGATCTGCAACCGCCCGCCACGACCATCGCCGCGCTCGTGGTCGGACTCGACGACTCCCGGCTCGACGATCCGACTCCGTGCACGCACTACACGATCCGCGATCTGCTCTCCCACCTGGTCGGCCTGACCGCCGCCTTCCGCGCCGCGGGGCGCAAGGAACTCGGCGCGCTGACCGAGACCGCCCCCGGCGCCGAGATGCCCCCGCTCGGCGCGGACTGGCGCACGGTCCTGCCCCGACAACTGGACGAGCTGGTGGAGACCTGGCACGAGCCGGACGCGTGGACGGGCGTCACCCAGGCCGGTGGGGTGACCCTGCCGGCCGAGATCATGGGGCTGGTGGCCCACAACGAGCTGGTGCTGCACGGTTGGGACCTGGCCCGCGCGCTGGGCCGCGACTACACGGTGGACCCGGCGAATCTGGAGACCTCGCTGGCGTTCCTGACCCCGGCGCCGGATGCCGAGGACACCCCCGACGAGCAGACCCTGTTCGCCCGCCCGCTGCCTGTGCCCGCCGACGCCCCGCTGCTCGACCGGGTGGTGGCCCTGGCCGGCCGGGCGCCGACCTGGCAGCCGTCGAAGGCGTAGCCCGGGCGGCCGGGTACGGTGCACGGACGTACCGAATCCGATCGCACCGCGAAGGGAACGAGCGGCCCATGACCTCGCAACCGGAGCAGCCCGAGCAGCCGCAGCAACCGGAGCGGGCGCAGCCACCGCACGAGGACACCGTGCTGCTCGACCGGGTCGGCCCGGGCGGCCGACTCGGCCGGATCACGCTCAACCGCCCACGCGCGATCAACGCGCTCGACCACCCGATGGTGCGCCGGATGCGGGCCGCGCTCGTCGACTGGGCGGACGACGACGAGGTCGCGGCGGTGTTGGTGACCGGCGCGGGCGAGCGTGGGTTGTGTGCGGGCGGCGACATCCGGGCGATTCGCGCGGACGCGCTCCGGGGCGGGCAGGCGGCGCGCGCGTTCTGGCGCGACGAATATCTGCTCAACGCGCGGATCGCGGCCTATCCGAAGCCGTACGTGGCGATCATGGACGGCGTGGTGATGGGCGGCGGGGTCGGCATCTCCGCCCACGGCGACGTCCGCATCGTCACCGAGCGCTCGACCGTCGCGATGCCGGAGACCGGAATCGGCTTCGTACCCGATGTCGGCGGCACGTACCTGCTCTCCCGCGCCCCCGGCGAACTGGGCACCCACCTGGCCCTGACCGCCGGGGCGATCGGCGCCGCCGACTCGATCCTGTGCGGGCTCGCCGACCATTTCGTACCGGCCGACCGCCTGCCGGCCCTGCTCGACGCGCTCGCCGTCGAGGCCCCGGCCGACGCCGCCGCACGCTTCGCCCAGGCCGCGCCTGCGGGCGAACTCGCCGAGCGGCGTGGGTGGATCGACGCGTGCTACGCGGCGGACACCGTCGAGGAGATCGTGGATCGGCTGCTCGGCAGCGGCGAACCGGCGGCGAAGGAGGCCGCCGAACTGATCGCGGCGAAGTCGCCGACCTCGCTCAAGGTCACCCTGGCCGCGCTGCGTCGGGCTCGGGCGCTGGATTCGCTCGCGCTCGTGCTGGACCAGGAATACCGGGTCTCGTGCGCGTCGTTGGCCACGGCCGACCTGGTCGAGGGCATCCGGGCACAGGTGGTCGACAAGGATCGCGATCCGCGCTGGTCGCCCGCGACGTTGGCACAGGTCGGCGCGGCCGAGGTCGAGGCGTTCTTCGCGCCGCTGGGCGAGCGGGAGTTGGGGTTGGCACCGGGGTCGGGGACGGGAGCGGGCTCGACGGCGCGCTGAGCGGGTGGCGGCTCAGTGGTGGAAGCCCGGCGCCCGGGCCTCGGTCGGCATCGGTCCGCCGAGCCGGTCCAGGAAGGTGGTCGCCTCGCGGATGTCGTCCAGGAGGTCGCGGGCCAGGTCCATGCCGAGGCCGTTGCGGACCACGATCCGCTGCACCGTCAGGTCGGCGAGGTCGTCGGGCATCGGGTAGGCCGGTACCTGCCAACCCTTCATCCGCAGCCGGTCGGACAGGTCGTACAGGTTCCAGTTCTCGGTGTGGCCGGCCTTGAGTCGCCAGGCGAACACCGGGATGTCCGAGCCGTCGCTCCACAGTTCGAACGCGTCCATCCCGGCAATGCCCTCGGCGAGCCGGCGGGCCACGTCCTGGGACGACTTCTGCACGGCGCGGTAGCCGCTGCGGCCCAGTCGCAGGAATTGGTAGTACTGGAGCAGGACCTGGGCGCCGGGGCGGGAGAAGTTCAGCGCCAGGCTGGGGGTGACCCCGCCGAGGTAGCTGACCCGGAAGATCAGATCCTCGGGAAGCAGATCCGCGCTGCGCCACACCACCCAGCCCAGACCGGGGTAGACCAGTCCGTACTTGTGCCCGGACGTGTTGATCGAGTGCACCCGCTCCAGCCGGAAGTCCCATTCCAGGTCGGAGTGCAGGAACGGCGCGATCATCGCACCGGAGGCACCGTCGACGTGGATCGGCACGTCCAGCCCGGTGTCGCGCTGGATCTCGTCCAGGGCTCGGGCGATCCGCGCCACCGGCTCGTAGGCCCCGGTGTAGGTGACGCCCAGGATCGCGACCACGCCGATCGTGTTCTCGTCCACGTAGGAGGCCAGGTCGTGGCCGTCCAGCGTGCGGTGCTCCTCGCTGATCGGCACCAGTCGCGCCTCGACGTCCCAGTAGTTGCAGAACTTCTCCCACACCACCTGGACGGCCGAGCTCATCACCAGGTTCGGCCGATCGGTGGGCTTGCCGGCCGCACGGCGGGCGTGCTGCCAGCGGCGCTTGAAGGCGAGCCCGGCGAGCATGCACGCCTCGGACGAGCCGATCGCGGAGGTGCCGATCGTGTGCTGCGGGTCGGGCGCGTTCCACAGTTCGGCCAGGATCTTCCAGCAGCGGTCCTCGATGGCCGCGGTGTGCGGGTACTCGTCCTTGTCGATCATGTTCTTGTCGACCGATTCGGCGTACAGCCGGCCCGCGTAGTCGTCCATCCAGGTGCCGACGAAGGTGGCCAGATTCATCCGGGCGTTGCCGTCGAGCATCATCTCGTCGTGCACGATCCGGTAGGCGGCCTCCGGCAACATCTCGCCGATCGGCATCCGATATCGCTCGACGGCGACCGTCTCGCCGGGACGGGCGAAGATCGGATTCAGCGCGACGACGTGCTCCTGCGACATGAACCGCCCCTTAGTTGCCGTATGGGTTGCCGTATGTCGTACCTCTCCACGCTCGACGCGCCCACCGCGAGCCACAAGCGGGGCGACCCGAAAGGGTGGACCGCCCGACGTCGACGGGCGGGGCGGGGAAAGAAGGCGTCAGGGCGTGGGTTCGGGGGTGCGCGGATCGCGACGGGGGAGCACTCGGGCGGTGCCGGTGGGCAGGATCGGGGGCGGCTCGGTGGGCTCCGGCAGCGGCTGGGGCAGCGGACGCGGGGACCGACCCGGGCCGAACTCCAGGGCGACCACGTGTTCGCGCAGGGTGCGGTCGAGCAGGACGACCGAGGCCGCCTCCGGCACCACCGCGCCGCCCTGTACGGACAGCGCCAACAACAACTGGGCGAGACCGCGCCGGTGTCGGTCGAAGACCCGTCCGGGCACCCAGCGCCCGCGCTTCTCCTGGCCCGCCAGCGCGTCGGCCGGATCCACCGCGAGCAGCACCAGGTGCAGTTCGCGCCGCTGCCGACCGGCGGATCGGGCCAGCCACCGGCGCATCCACGGCCGACTGCCGCAGTCGTGCACCAGCACCGGTCCCCCGTCGCGCACGTGCGCGCGCAGCCGCCGCACGTGTTGCAGCCGCACCCACGGGCGATACACCGCGTACGGCAACCAGCGCGGCATCCGCGCCTGATACTCGACGTGCGCCGTGCGCGGGTCGACCACCGTCGCCGAGCGGGACCAGCGGTCGATCAGCGTGCTCTTGCCGCTGCCGGGCAGGCCGGAGACCACCACGACGGCACCGCTGGGATAGCCCAACACGGCGGGCCCGCGCTCGCGTCCGCGCAGGTCAACGAGCCCGCGCGGGTGCAGCGGCAGGCCGAAGTCGGCCGCCGGGTCCCCCTCGGCGTACGTGCGTTCCGGCTCGTGCGTCTCGCCCACTGTCGACTCCCCCACAAGCGCACATCCTCACAGGTCGCGCCGCCCGCGAGGCGGCCGGGGCCGCCGACGACAATCATCGTCGACACCCGCCGCCCCCGGGTACGAACGCGCCGAGGGCCGCCCGGGTGGGTGAAGCAACTCCCGGCGGCTAGCGCGTCGTGGCCTCCGCCGCCTCGTGCCGGTCGCCGTCCCGGATCAGCCATGTACACAACACGGCCGCCACGAACGCCAGTACGGACATCAGCAGGCACACCTGCGCCAACCCCGAGGTGAACGCCTCCCGGGCATCGGCCAGCGCGGCCGGATGCTCGGCCAACGGCGCGAACCGGCCGGAGACCACGCCGTCCCGGACCTGATCGACGGCCTCCGACGGCACCCCGCCGCGCGCCAACACGTCACCGCCCAGGTCGTCGCCGACCCGCGCGGTCAACAACGCGCCGCCGGCCGCGATCCCGATCGACGTACCCAGGGGGAAGAACATGTTGGTCGCCCCGGACGCCATC
Organism: Embleya sp. NPDC005971; assembly: GCF_040629175.1. Taxonomy (NCBI): domain Bacteria; kingdom Bacillati; phylum Actinomycetota; class Actinomycetes; order Kitasatosporales; family Streptomycetaceae; genus Embleya; species Embleya sp. NPDC005971. Next base: position 31,314 of record NZ_JBEXUX010000074.1, read on the forward strand.
CCGGCCCGCTCGGCCGGCACCACGCCCACCGCCACGCCCATCAGCGGCGGGAAGCTCAATCCCCCGGAGATGCCCAGCAGCACGAAGCCGGGCAACATGACCGTCCACGAACTGTCCGCGTCCACCCGGGTCATGGTCAACACGCCGACGCCGGCCACCGCGAAGCCCAGACCGATCGCCTGCCCCGGCATCAGCACCCGCAGCACCAGTCCGCTCAGCGGCGCGATCAGCAGGATCGGCCCGGTGAGCGCCAACATCTTCACGCCGGTCTGGAACGGCGAGTTGCCGAGCATGCCCTGCAACCACAGGATCAGGAAGGGCAACAGCCCGAACGAGGTGATCCGGGCGAACAGGGAGGCCAGGATGGCCCCGCTGAACGACGGGATGCGAAACAGCCGCAGATCCAGCAGCGCCATCCGCGGCCGGAGCATCTCCACCACGACGAACGCGATCACCAGGACCGCCCCGCCGACGAGCGTGCCGAGCACGATCGTGTCCGTCCAACCCTGTTCGGGCGCCCTGAGCACCGCGTAGTTGAGCGCGAACAGGCCGGTGATCGCGAGCAGTACACCGGCCAGGTCGATCCGGCCGCGACCGGCCGAGGCGGTGGCGTCGTCCGGCAACCGGAACCGCGCCCCGAGCACGACCAGGGCGCCCACCGGGAGGTTGATCAGGAAGATCCACCGCCAGCCGAGCCCGTCCACCAGCGCGCCGCCGACCAGTGGACCCAGCGCCGCGGCGGCGCCGCTCAGGCCCGAGTAGACGCCGATCGCGGTCTGTCGGGCGGCACCCGCGTAGGCGGACGCCAACAGCGCCAACGAGGTGGCCATCACCATCGCCGCGCCGACGCCCTGCACACCGCGGAAGGTGACGAGCAGGCCGACGTTCGGCGCGATCGCACACGCCGCCGAGGCGAGGGTGAACAGTGCGACGCCCGCGCCGAACACCCGGCGCCGACCGATCCGGTCGGACACCGAACCGGCCGCGAGCAGCAGCGCGGCGAAGGCCAACGTGTAGGCGCTGACCACCCATTGCAGGCCGCCCAGACGTGCGCCGAGATCGTCGGCGATGTCGGGCAGCGCGACGTTGACGATGGTCACGTCGAGGGTCATCAGGATGCCGGCGCCGCTGACCAGGACGGTCGGCCAGCGGCCTCCGGGCGCGGAGCCGGGCGCTGCCGGGTCCGACGGCGTCGCGTCGGCGGGCGACGGGAGGGGGGATATGGGCTTGGCCATGTGGACGAACGACCTCACGCGTCGGGGATGGACGACCTGCTATCGGGTGTGCCCGGGTCATTGCCGAGCGAGTCGCCGACCATGGGCACGTTCCGCTCGGCTCCGATATTTGATCAGTGATCAAGTAGGCTAGCCTCACCTAAGCATCCACGCCAGGGGTACGCCGAAATCACCGCACGGCGGCGACCGCCCGGCGTGCGGTGGTGAGGTGCGCGGTCGGCGGTCGGGGTCAGCGGTCCTTGACGATCAGGCCGAGCAACTGGGCCAGGGCCGGGGCCAGGTCCAGGAGTTGGGCGGAATCGATGGTCGCGCCGCGCAGGGCGTCGATGCCCGAGGCGATGTCCAGGGCGCCCGCGTCGCGGAGGTCGACCCTGCTCAGTTGCGCGTTGTCGAGCCGGATCCGCTCCAGGGTCGAGCCCGGGAAGGTCACGTCGGTCAGCGTCGCGCCGGCGAGGTCCACGTCACGCAGCAGGCAGTCCACGAAGGAGACCTCGCGGAGCCTGGTCTTGCGCAGGTTGACCGAGTCGAACTTGCAGTGGTGGAAGACCACTCGTCGCATCGTCGCGCCGAACGCCTCGATCCCGGCCAGCACGCTCGCGGCGAACTCGGCGTCCATCCACGAGGTGTCCACCAGGTCGCTTCCCACGACACGCACGCTGTGCAGCCATACGTCGTCGAACCGGGCGCGCCGATACCGGCCCCCGGTGAACGTCACCGACGAGAACGCCGACGACGTGAAGGCGGACCCGCCGGCCACCGACTCCACGAACGCGTCGCCGTCGAAGTGTGCGAACTCGTGGTCGCCGTCCCGTTCGAGTTCGCCCTCGAAAGCCACGAGCCGGTGGGCGTACGGCAGTTGGGTCAGTTCACGAGAGTTGTGCACACGCATCGCAATCCTCCACGGACGCATCGTCGGGCCCCGGTCCCACGGGGAATTCCCGTCCGCGATCGTGAACCGGTCGGCGAAGCGCGGACGGACCCATGCCTATCGCGCGACCCGACCTTCGGCCGAATCGGCGTTGCGCAAAAGGGCCGTCGGAGCCCACTTCCCCCGGCTCCCCGCGCACCGTCGTCCGTTCCGTACGTCAGCCGGCGAAGGGGGCCACCGGTTCGGCGCCGGCGGCCAGCGCCTCGATCCGGGCGGCGATGCCGTCGAGGCTGCGATCGAGGCTGTATGTATAGATGTGCAGGGCGTACGCCTCGCGCTGGTCGGGGCCCTCGCGCAGGTGCGCGAGCGTGTCGGCGAAGGTGCGCAATCCCTCGCCGCCGGCGGCCGGTTGCTCGGAGAGAGCGCCCGTGTCCATCACGAAGACACCGGCGGCGGCCCGGTCGTCCTCGATCACGATCGGCGACATCGCCCCGGCGAACAACACGTGATAGGCGGCCATCGCCTCGATGCCCAACCCGCTCCGGGCCAGCAGCGCGATGCCGTGGTCGATGATCGGCAACGCGGCCGGCACATCGGGCCCACGCAGCGCGAGTCGACGCGCGACGCCGGGATGGGCACGCAGGATCGGCCGGGCGGCCAACAACAGTTCGCGGAACCAGGGCCGCCACGGCAACTCCGGGTCGGGCACCGGGAAACGCGCCACCACCTCCTGCACGACCGCGTGCGCGACCGCGTCCCGATCACCGACATGGTGATAGAGCACCTGCGGCCACGAGTCGAGCGCGGTGGCCAGGCTCCGGATCGTCCAGCCCTCCAGCCCCACCTCGGCGGTCAACGCGGTCGCCGTCCGCACGATCCGCGCCCGCGTCACGGGCTGCTTGGCGCGCACCGACGTCAGCCTGGCCTTGGGCACCCGCTCCACCCTCCTCACGCTCCGAAACCATTCACCCGACCCACCCAACCTACTGGAGCCCCTGCGGACCCCGAGCCGCCCGTGCGGGGAGCCGGTCGCGGGCCCGCGCACATCCCTGCGCGCGCTCCCGTCCTCAAGAACGCGCTTGCCCGCCCCTGCGAGGATTTCCGCATGCCGATCGAGCAGTGGGACCACGACGACCTGGTGTACGAGCACATCCTGATGTACGCGCTTCCCGACGACGCCTGGTCGGTCGAGCTCTACGCAGGCCGCATCCCGGACCGCCGACACCTGATCACCGTGCTCGTGCACGACGAGGATCCGACCCGGGCGAACCACGTACTGCTGAGCAGGGGCGAGTTGCCGCTGCCACTGCTGCGCCGCTTCCTGGACGTGGTCGAGCGCGAGGAGAGCGTGCGGGACGGACCGTGGGCGACCGAGCCGACCGAGGAACGGCACTACGGGTTCCAGACGGGATACGTCCTGCCGCATCGGGCGTGGTCGCTCGAACTCGCCGCGATCCGACCCGCGTTGCACACGCTGGTGATCGCCGAGGTCTTCGACGAGGAACCAAGGCCGACCCGCGTGCTGTTCGGCGACGGTGAACTGCCGCTCGCGGACCTGCGCCGCTTCCTCGAATCGGTCGACGAGGAGGAGCAGCGGCGGGGGTTCGCGCGCGTGTCATAGGATAGTGAGTATCGAATGGATACCGAGGGGTGTGAGTGGTTGTGCACGGTACGGTGACGGCGGTGAGTCGGAGCTCGGAGCATCTGTTCACGAAACCGAACCAGAGCACCATCCGGCTGCTGGCCGGACTCGGCGTCGAGGGTGACGCCCATCTCGGGGTGACCGTGCAACACCGCTCGCGCGTCGCGGTCGATCCCACCCGACCCAACCTGCGCCAGGTGCACCTGATCCACGCCGAGTTGCACGAGGAGTTGGCCGCAGCCGGCTTCACCGTCGCGGCGGGCGAGTTGGGCGAGAACGTCACCACCCGCGGCATCGACCTGCTCGGCCTGCCCACCGGGACGCTGCTGCACCTGGGCGCGGAAGCGGTGGTCGAGGTGACCGGCCTGCGCAACCCGTGCCCGCAGATCAACGCCTTCCGGGACGGCCTGTTGAAGGCCGTCGTCGGGCGCGACGCGGCGGGCAACGTGGTACGCAAAGCGGGCATCATGGGCATCGTCCGAACCGGCGGCCAGCTCCGCCCGGGCGACCGGATCCGGGTCGAACTCCCCGCACCACCACACCGCGCGCTCGAACGCGTCTGAGCTCGAACGCGTCCGAGGCCGAGGGCACCGCGCGCCGCCGCGAGGGCTCGCGGTGGGTGGTCCGCGGTCGTCCCGGGCGACCGGTCGGGCGTGGGTGGGTCAGGATTGTTGCTTGTGTCGCTCCGCGAACATGGTGGCGAGTGTGGCGACGACGTACTCGTCGGTGCCGGTCTTGTCGATTCCCAGGCCGGAGAGCACACCCGCGCCGTCCTCCGACTCCAGGAGCGCGAGCAGGATGTGCTCGGTGCCCACGTAATTGTGGCCGAGCCGCAGCGCCTCGCGGAAGGTGAGCTCCAGGACCTTGCGCGCCGACTGGTCGTACGGAATCAGCTCGGGCACCGTGTCGATCGGCGGCGGCAGCACGCCGAGCACCGCCTCGCGCACGGCTTCCGGGGTCACCCCCTGGGCGACGATCGCCCGTACCGCCAGGCCCTCGGGCTCCCCCAGCAACCCCAGCGCCAGGTGCGCCGGCCCGATCTCCGGGTTGCCCACGGCGCGGGCCTCGTTCTGCGCCGTCATCACCACGTTGCGGGCCCGGTCGGTGAAGCGACCGAAGCCCTGCCCGGGGTCGAGGTCCGCCTCGCCGAACGGCTTGGCGACGAAGCGCTTCTGCGCGGCCTGCTTGGTCACGCCCATGCTGGTGCCGATGTCCTTCCAGGACGCCCCCGACCGGCGCGCCTGGTCCACGAAGTGGCCGATCAGGTGGTCGGCGAGTTCGCCGAGGTGGTCCGAGACGATCACCGCGTCGGACAGTTGGTGGAGGGCGTCGGAATGGGTCTTCTTGATGGTCTCGATGAGGTCGTCGAGCCGAACCGGATTCGTCATGCGCACAGGGTTCTCCATGCGTCAACCGTAGGTTGACGATCAAGGTTCGTCAACCACAAGTTGACGAATTTTACCGAGCGTGGATGCCGCGTCGCCCGGCAACCGCGCGTCGGTCGCGCCGAATCGGCCGGGTCAGGACCGGCTCGCGTCCTCCGCGCCCGCCGGCCCGTCCAGCATCGTCCGCGCCGACCGCACCTCCCGACGCACGTCGGTCAGCGCGTCGACCGGGTCCTCGACCGGCTCCGCCGACCGGGCGGGCGGCTCGCCGGTCCGCATCGAGGCCGCCAGGACGCGCAGTTCGGCGGCCATGTGCGCGGCCGCCTCCGGCGAGGGCGGCGGCGCGCCGTGCGCGGTGCGTACCGCCGCCGCCGTGCCGGTGTCGATCACCCGCTCGACCGCGACGATCAGCGGCCACCACGCCGCGGCCCGGGCGCCGGCCGGCGGCGGCTCGCCCAACGCGCGCTGGAACTCGGTGCGGACATCGGACAGATCGCGATAGATCCGCCGCCGGGTCCGGGCCCGCGCGGCCTGATCGGTCCGCTCGTCGAACGCGCACTCGATGTATTGCGCGGTGTCCTCGATCGCGGTGGCCAACCGGGCCCCCACCCGGGTGTGCCAACTCTCCGGCCACAACACATATCCCGCGACCAACACGATCGCGCAGCCGATCAGGCTGTCCACCAGGCGCGGCGCGAGCAGCCCGACGCCCTGGTGCCCGAGCAGGTCGGACAGGATCAGGATCAGCGGTGTGATCACCGCGGTCTGATAGCCGTAGCCGCGCCGGGAGAGTATCGGCAGCGCCGCCGCGAGCACGACCACGACCGGCACCTCCCACCACCCACGCGGCACGAACTCCAGGATCACCCCCGCGACCACCAACCCCGCCGCCGTACCCAAGGCACGCAACAACGCCCGGGAGAAGACCGAGCCGAAGTCGGGCTTGAGCACGAAGGTGACGGTCAACGGCACCCAGTACGAGCGTGGTACGTCCACTACGGACACCAGTGCCTGTGCCACCCCGATGCACAACGTCAACCGCAGCCCGTACCGCCAGGACTCCGCCGACACCAGCAGGTTGCGCGCGCCGGCGGCCACCCGCTCGGGCAACGCGCCGGGCCGGCCGATGCGATCGGGGGTGCGATAGGCACCGGCGAGCGTCTCCCGCGCGTGCGCGATCGCGGCGACGACCGCGCGGTCGGCCGGGTCGGTCGCGGCGGCCGGCGCCGGCACGTCGGCCGGCACCGTGCCGGCGCGTACCGCCGCCGCGATCTCGCGCACCGCGGCCACATCGCGCTCGCCCACCGACCGGTCCTCGGCCTGCACCGCGGTGGCCGCCTCGACCAGCGGGCCGACCGAGTTCAACAGCGCCACCAGGCGGGACATACCGCGACTGCGCCCCGGCGCCACCGCCCGCCGGCCGAGCAGCAGGTCGTACGCGTGGTTGAGGGTCAGCGTCACCTCGGCCCGAGCCGTCTCCCACTCGGCGGTACCGGCCGAGGCCAGCAGGTCCGCGGTCGCGTCGTACGCGTCGGCCACCGCGACCCGCTCCGGAATGCGCGAACGCGCGGGCCACGCGAGCAGCGCGAGCAGCAGTACGAACCCGGCACCCAGCAGGGTCAGCATCGGCGCCCGCCACCACGGCGAGGGCATCGGCAGGCCCGCCCCGATCACCGCCATCAACAACAGGTTCAGGCCGGACGCGGAGGCCACCGCGCCGATCGTGCTGATCATCCCGGCGACCAGGGCGACCACCGTCAACAGCGCGACGGCCGACCAACCGTGGCCGAACTGCCAACTGCCGAGCGCGAGTCCGATCGCGCCGACGATCTGCGGTACGGCGATGTTGAGCACCCGCAGCCGGTAGGCGTCGGCGGTGTCCCCGAACACCGCGCCGAGCGCGCCGATGGCCACCAACGCGCCGGAGGCGCTGTCCCCGATCGCCACCCCGACCGCGAGCGGCGTCGCGATACCGATCGCCGCGCGCACCGCGGCCGCCTTCGGCACCGGGCCGGGGTTGGCCCGCAGCGTCAGGGTGAGCCACTCGGGCGGCGCGAGCCGGCCCGATCGGGCGGCACCGTCGGCGCGCTCGCCGTCGTCGGGATCGTCGTGTTCGGTCATGGTCATCACAGGATCCCGAACGAGACGAGGGGAACGGACAAGGCACGCGGGGCCGGACGAGTACGGCATTCCGCTTCGCGGACCACGTTACCGAGGCCGCAGCGGACACGAGCGGCCGGCCCGCCCGGACCGGTCGCCCGGAGGGCTCCTTGGCCGGCCCGCGTGCTCAGCCCGTCACGGACTTGCGTGCGTGTACGAAGAGTTGCTCCTCGGGGCCCGCAGCCGGGTGGTTCGGCTGGAACACGCTGACGCCGTGGTGGACGATCTCCAGGCCCGCCGCGCGCAGCCGCACGAGCAGTTCCTCGGTGCTGTGGCTGGTCACCCGGGCCCGGTGGCCCAACCATTCGATCTCCACGCCGTCCGCCTCGGCCGGCACCGTCGCGAACGCGAGCAGGCCGCCCGGCGCCAGGCGCGCGCCGAGCCGGTCCAGTTGGGCGTCCAGATCGACCCTGGGCAGCTGAAGGAACGGGAAGAACGCGCACACCGCGTCCCACGCGCCGTCGTCGTCGAGCAGATCGCGTACGTCCAACTGCTCGAACGTGGCGCCCGCCACCCGTTCCCGAGCCAGCTCGACCATGGTTGCCGAAACGTCGATCCCGGTGACCCGATGACCGGCCGCGACCAGCCTTTCGGCGGTCGGCCGGCCGGTGCCGGACCCGATGTCGAGCACCTTCGAGCCGGGCCGGAGTTCGGCGATCAGCCAGTCCAGCGCGGCCAGTTGCTCGGGCAAGTCCGCGAACGCGGTCTCGTACGCGGCGCCGACGGCATCGAACAGGGCGGCGGCCGGGGACTCCGAGCCGTGTGCCAGCGGAGAGTGCGAGGCGGATTCGGGGCTCATGGAGGAGGGCGTCCTTTCACCGGCGGAACACGAAACGGTGGCACGGGAAACGATGGAGCACGGAGCGGGGGCGGGGCTTGGGCCGGGGAGCGGAGAACCGAAACAGGCGGCTAGACCCCGGAACGGGCAACGGAAGCGGGCCGGCGGCGGCTACCGACGCAGCAGGATGCCCCGGATGAACGCCGCCTGCCCCGCGTGTTGCAGGTCGTCGGCGATCACACTGACCAGCCGTGCGCCCAGGGTGACCGCCGGCGTCCAGTTCTCGTCGACCACCCGATCCAGGTCGGCGGCCGACAGTTCACGGACGAAGGCGATGGTCTGCTCGTGGACCGCGTCGTAGTAGTCGGTGAGCAGCGCCGCCGAGTCGACCCGGACCGCGCCCACCGCCTCGGCGTCCTGCCCGTATCCGATCGCCCGGACCGGGAAGGGCAGTTCGAAGCGGCCGTGCCAGTCCTGCGCCGTCCACACCTGCTCCAGCGCCGCGACGTCCGACACGTGGTCGTCCTGGACCCGGGCCAGATGCCAGATCAGCCAGGCGATCGAGTTCGCGTCGTCGTCGAGTCGCTCGGCCAGTTGTGCGGGGGTCAGCCCCTCGACCGCCTCGTGCACCACCTCGCGCACCCGGCCGAACGCGTCGACCAGTAGCTCCGCGCTGTTCATCGAACAACCCCTCGTTTCGTTGCGCTCGTCCGCTCGATGTCCGGTACGCCCGCCCATCGACCCTGCTACTCCTGCCCAGCCTGCTCCCGGTCGTACACCTGCCGAGCCGCCTCGATGGTCGGGCCGTGTCGCTCGGCCCAACGGACCAGGCCGGTGAGCGACGCGGTCAACTCGCGCGCCACGTCGGTGAGCGTGTACTCGACCTTCGGCGGCACGGTCGGATACACGGTGCGCGTCAACAGCCCGTCACGCTCCAGCCGGCGCAGGTTGAGGGTGAGCACGCGTCGGCTGATCCCGGGTACCGCGCGTTCCAACTCGGTGAACCGGATCGGGCCCTCGGCGACCGACACCAGGATGCCGATGCTCCACTTGCCCGCGACGTGGTCGAGCGTGCCGACCACCTGACACGCGTTCGCCCACGTGACGCGTCCCGAATCGGCGTCGGGCTCCCGCTCCCCGTCGCCCTCGGCAACATTCGGGCCGGCCGGAACGCCGCCGACCTGGACGGGTACATCGGTGTTACTGCGGAACGTCAAGGTGCCTCCTTACGCGAACCGCCATGGTCACAAAGAATCGACCCAGCGAACAACGAGGCACCCACGAAGGCGAGAACGAGACACCATGAACACCGACGAAACGCCCCGTGACGAAGCCGCGCCGACCGATGCCGCAACGACTCCGGTCGATCCCGCGGAGCCCGCCGGCCCCGCCGAGGAGGCCCCCGCCGGTCCCCCGCCCCGACCGCTCACCGAGGACGAGGTGCTGGAGATCCTGGCCCGCGAACGCATCGGCACGCTCGCGACGATCAAGCGGGACGGTCGGCCGCACCTGTCCAACATGCTCTTCGCGTGGGATCCGGCCGCCCGGGTGATCCGCTTCTCCACCACCGCCGACCGCGCCAAGCCGCACCACGTCCGGCGCAACGCCAACGCCGCGCTGCACGTGTCCGGCGGCAACGTCTGGTCGTTCGCGGTGGCCGAGGGGGACGCCGAGGTCACCGAGCCGACCACGATCCCCGGCGACGCCACGGGCCGCGAGTTGCTGGCCATGGTCCCGGCCGAGTTCCGGCCGGCCGACGAGGCGACGTTCCTCGCGGGCGCCGTCGCGGAGCGCCGGGTGGTGATCCGACTGGCCGTCACCCGCCTGTACGGCACGGCACTGGACGTCCCCGACGCCTGAACCGACGCCGGCGAGATCCTCACCCGGAGGCTTCCGTCGGTGCGCACAGGGTCCGGCGCACGGTGTCGCGGAGCCAACGGTGGGCTCCGTCGGCCGTGTGCCGCGGGTGCCAGGCCATCCCGATGGTCACGGGCGGCAGTGCCAGGGGGATCTCCAGGAGGTGCAGTCCGAGGGCCCCGGCATCGTGGGTGAGGGGCGAGGGGGCGGCGCCGGGGAGTGCGGCGGGTACGAGGCAGACGATGTCGCTGCGGGCGGCGAGGGTCATCGCGGCCAGATGGCTGGGCAGAACGACGCTGACCCGCCGCTGGAGGTTGTGCTCGGCCAGGGCGGTGTCGAGGGGGCCGGTGAACCGGCCGCGACGGCTGACCGAGACGTGTTCGGCGGCGGCGAGCCGGGCCGGGGTCAGCGTGCCTTCGGTGAGCGGATGGCCGGGCCGGACGGCGGCCACCATGCGGAGGTCGACCAGTTCGTCGACCCGGGTTTCGGGGTCGACGTGGTCGATGGATCCGATCTCCAGGTCGATCCGGCCGTCGCGCAGGGCGGGTCCGGCCTCGAACTCCTCGGCCCGGATCCGGAACGAGACCCCCGGCGCCTCCCGCCGGGCCAGTTGCAACAGTCCGGGGGCCAGTGCCGCGCCGACCAGGTCGGCGGCCTGGATGGTGAAGGTGCTGCGCAGACCGGCGGGGTCGACGCTGGCACCGGGGCTCAGCAAGGCGCCGAGGCTGCGGACCACGGAGACGGCCTCCTCGCGCAGGGCCTGGGCGCGTGGAGTGGGGACCATGGTCTGGCCGGCCCGGACCAGCAGGGGGTCCTGGAGGATGCGGCGCAGGCGGGCGAGATTGCGGCTCATCGCGGCGGGCGAGGTGTGCAGACGCGCCGCGGCACGAGTCACGCTGTGCTCGGTCAGCAGGGCCTCGAGCGCGATGGCGAGATTGGCGTCGATGACCGGATCCGGGCTGCTCACCAGCATTATTCCATTTCAGTCAATGATTCCGTGCCGAAGTTCCCATTGTGGCAGTACGCGGACCCCGAGCAGGATCGGGGACGTACCCAATCGGCACGACCCCATGAGGTTTTCATGATCGTCATCACTGCTCCCACCGGGAACATCGGCCGTCACCTGCTCGCCCGGCTCCTGGAATCCGCCCCCGCCGCGGGCGAGGAACTGCGCGTGATCGTGCGCGATCCGGCCCGGCTCCCGGACGCGGCGCGCGGACGCGTCGACGTGGTCACCGGCTCGCACTCGAACGCCGAGGTCCTCGACCGGGCCTTCGAGGGCGCGGACGCCGTCTTCTGGCTCGTCCCCCCGGACGCCGCCCTGACCCCGCAGGACGCCTACCTCGGTTTCAGCCGCCCCGCCGTCGAGGCGCTCGCCGCCCACCGCGTCGGCCACGTCGTCGGCGTCTCCGCACTCGGCCGCGGCACCCCGCTCGCCGACCGGGCCGGCGTGGTCACCACCTCCCTCGCCATGGACGACCTGATCGCCGACAGCGGCGTCGCCTACCGGGCCCTGGCCTGCCCGTCCTTCTTCGAGAACTTCCTGGAGGAGGCCGACTCGATCCGCGAGAACGGCTTCTTCACCGACTCCGTCGACGCCGACCGCAAGGCCCCCCTCGTCGCCGTCGCCGACATCGCGGCCGCCGCGGCCGGCCTACTGCTGGACCGCTCGTGGACCGGCACCGGCAGCGTCCCGGTCCTCGGGCCGCAGGACCTGTCTCCCAACGACCTGGCCCGGATCATGACCGAACAGTTCGGCCGCCCCGTGCGCTACGAACGTCAGCCGCTCGACGAGATGTACACCACCCTTGTCGGCTACGGCCTCAACGAGGCATTCGTGCAGGGCATCGTCGACATGAAGCGGGCCAAGGACGAGGGCCTGGACGCCGGCGTCGCCCGCACCCCGGAGACCGCCTCCCCCACCGACTTCGAGCAGTGGTGCGCGCAGCACCTCAAGCCCGCCGTCCTGTCCTGAAGTCCCGTACCCGGCGCCGGAACACCGAGCCCGGCGCATCCGAACCACCCGCCACCTTGGAGGCACCCCGATGTCCACTGCCACGACCGAACCGCCGGTCACCGCGTTCATGCTGGTCAAGACCACGCCCGAGTGGCTCGCCCTGACCGTCGAGGAACGCGTGCACGCCTTCACCACCCAGGTCCTGCCCGCCATCGAGGCCAAGACCACCGGCGTCCGGTCACGCTTCTACGACACGGAGTTCTACTCCGTGCGCGTCACCGACGTCTGGGTGTGGGAGGCCGAAGGCCACCACTCCTACCAGCTCCTGATCGACGCACTGCGCGAAACCCCGTTCTGGGACCGCTACTTCGAGATCGTCGACCTCCTGGTCGGCACCGAAAACGGCTACGCCCGAACCTACGGCCTCGAACCTGTGGCCACGATCGCCACCTGATCCAGCGGCCGGGCGGGCGGGCGGGCGACCGGCGACGCGGGTGGCCGGGTGCGCCGGGTGAGCGGGAAACCGGGCCGATGCCTCCGGCTGATTGCCACCGGAGGGCATCGGCCCGGAGGCCGGAGATGTCGGCGCTAACCGCGATGCGCTCGGCGGTAGGCGCGGGGGGTGGTGTCGGTGAAGGCGCGGAAGTGTCGACGCAGGGCGGCGGGTGAGTTGAATCCGGTGCGGGCGGCGATGCGCTCGACGGGGACGTCCGTTTCGGTCAACAGGCGGCGGGCCTCGTGGAGACGGGCGCGGAGCAGGTACTGGAGCGGGCTGAGACCGGTGTGGGCGTGGAAGCGGCGGGTGATGCTGCTGACGCTGGTTCGCGCGTGGTCCGCGATGGCGGCCGGGGTCAGCGGGTGCTGCAGGTTGGCCTCCACCCAGCGCAGGGTGGGTTCGAGGCCCACACTTTCGGTGACTTCCCGATCGATGGTGTCCCGGACGTCGTCGGCATACGTGTGCAGCGGCGTGATCAGTTCGCGGCCGGTCTCCTCGGCCACCCGGCGGCCGTGGTCGCTGCGCAGCAGGTACAGGCAGAGGTCCAGGCCGCCGAACACGCCCGCAGCCGTCAGGAAGTGCCCGTCCTCGACCACTGTGCCGAGCGGGTCCACCTCGATCTCGGGATACCGGTCCGCCAGTTCCTCCAGGTACCGCCATCCGGTGGTGGCGCGGCACCCGTCGAGAAGTCCGCTCGCGGCGAGGGTGAACGTCCCGGTGCCGACGGCGGCGATCCGGCTCCCGCGCGCCGCCGCCGCCCGCAGCGCGGCCGAGACGCCGGGCGGCGGCTCGTCGCGATGGCCGTCGTGGCCGGGAACCAGGACGACGTCCGCGTCCGCGAGGCCGTCGAGATCGAACGGCGTGTCGATCCGGAGCACGGCCGGAGCGCCGGTGTCCCGCAGACCGCGAGCCGCGCAGATCCTGATCTCGTAGGCCAAGCCCGGGTTGTCGCGGCAGGCGGCCCCGAACACCAGCCCGGGAGTGGTGAGTTGATGCCCCGGGACTCCGTCGAGGGCGAGGACGGCGATCACTGACATATCCGGAATCTAGTACCGCCTTGCCGGAATCCCCTACTGGGTGACGGCCGGCATCGGCGCGCCGCGTCCGCCGGGACCGCATCGAGGTGTGCGGTGGCGCGTGGTGCCGGTACCGGCCGTGCGCTCGCTTGCGCCGAGCCGGTGCGGGCTCTGCACCGGGCCACCGGGTGCGCTGGGCCGGATCGCAGTCGCGTCGGGCCTCTCGGGCGGGGCGGTCCCGGGACACGCAGGCCGAGCGGTTCCGGGCCACCGGGTCGGGTCGGTCCTGGGACACCCGGGTCGGGGCGGGGCGGTGCCGCCCACTCGCGTCACGTCCGCTCGGGCCGAGCCGGTAGCCGTGGGCGTTGCGGGCGAAGGGGGCGCCGGGGTGGGCAGGGACGGGTGTGGGTGCGGGTGGGGCCGTCCTGCTTGCGGCCCGGGTGCATCACAATCCTGTCGACTCTGCGGACCGTGCCGCCGGGGCCGGTGCGGTTCGGGCTGCCGATCCGCACCATCCCGTCCGGCACGATCGGCAGACCGGCGGTGTCGGCGCCGTGCGCCGCGCTGCCGGCCGTCGCAGTGGTACCGAGCACGATCGCCGCGCCGACCGCAGCGATCGATTTCGCGAGCAGGCGGCGAGCGCGGGCGCTCGGGGCGGGCATCGAGGGCCGGACGCCCCCGTGTCCGTCCCCGTCCCAGCCATCCTCCGCGCCGCGCCACACGCGGAAATGGCCGTTCCAGTGGCTTCCTCGGCTAGATTCCGGTCATGCCAGTGATCGCCGTCCTCGTTCTCGACGGGGTCCCCGGGCACCAGCTCACCGCACCCGGCCTCGCGTTCGGCACCGCCGCCCGGCATCATCCTCCGGTCGCCTACGACGTGCGGATCTGTACCGCTCCGGGCTTCGAGGCGACCGGCGGCCTCGCCTCCTTCCGGGTCGAAACCCCTTGGGGATTGGACGGATTGGCCGATCTCGACGACACGGACACGGTGCTGCTGCCGGGACACGAGCGTTTCCGGGACCCACCGCCACCGGACGTCGCCGCCGCCCTCCGCGCCGCCGCCGCGCGTGGCTGCCGGATCGGCGCCGTCGGCACCGGCACGTTCACCCTCGCGGCCACCGGCCTGCTCGACGGCCGGCGCGCCGCGACCAGCCGCCGCAACACCGCGGAACTGGCCCGGCTCCACCCGCGGATCGATGTCGACCCCGAGGGTTCGGTGGTCGCGGACGGTCCCTTCCACAGCGCCGCGGGCGTCCTCGGCGGCATCGACCTCTGCCTCGACCTGATCACCCTGGACCACGGCATGGCCGTGGCCATCGAAACCGAACGCCAGCTGTTCCTACAACTCCACGACCCCACGACCCCCGCCACGACCTGCGCCGCCTACACCCCACCCGGCAGCAGCCTCGCCCCCACCACCGCATGGATGGAGGCCAACCTCCGCCACCCGCTGACCCTCGACGACATCGCCGCCCACGCCGGCCTCGGCGCCCGCCACCTCACCCGCCGCTTCCACGCCGAAACCGGCCTCACTCCCCTCCAATACCTCCTGCGCGCCCGAATCCAACGAGCCCAATGGCTCCTGGAACGCACCGAGGACCCGGTGGAACGCATCGCCACCCTCACCGGCCTCGGCACCCCCGCCAACCTCCGCCGGCACTTCCAACGCCAAACCGGCACCACCCCCACCACCTACCGCACCGCCTTCCGCACCTTCGTCACCAACCTCACACCCCGAGAATGAGCCGACAAGAACACCGGCCCGGGAACCGGCCCAACCCAGCCGACGGCAAACCCACCAACCACCAACCGAAGCCCCCGCGCACATCGCGGCGAGCCCAGCCCCCTCGCCCTCACACGAGCAGGCGAAGTCCACACACAGGTGAGCCAAAACCCGGCCCGAGCGTCGGAACCCGGGCCTCTCCGAAGGAAGTTCCTACGCGTGGGGCGTGACCCAGGCCGCCGGGCTGCCACCACCGAATCGGGATGAAGCCCCCACGCAGGTCGGGTGCCATACCGGCGCCTCGGCAACCGGGGTGTTGCCGAGGCCGCCCCCGTGTGGCCATGGCGC
The DNA here is from genome assembly GCF_040629175.1 of Embleya sp. NPDC005971. Taxonomy (NCBI): domain Bacteria; kingdom Bacillati; phylum Actinomycetota; class Actinomycetes; order Kitasatosporales; family Streptomycetaceae; genus Embleya; species Embleya sp. NPDC005971. Next base: position 46,779 of record NZ_JBEXUX010000074.1, read on the forward strand.
CCGGACGGCCCACCCGGCACATTCCCGGGTCGGAGCGACGGGTCCTCGGCAAAATACGAGGCCATCCGGTCGGTTCTTCGTGCACTCGCCAATCCAACAGACACGCGGGCACCGACGGCCATGTCTTCGGAGGCCTCCAGCTCACCGGTGTCACGACCCCACGCGTTCGGCCTGTCACGGGCACGGTCGTGTTCGCAGCCATCGGTGCCGGTTGTCGGCAAACGCCTGCCACAGCCCAACTCCCGAAGCACCACATGTCCGGGTGACCGTCGAGGAATCCCTATCCATCACCCCAGGTGCCCTCACGAACCGCGACATGCTTTTCACCAACGTCGTGGACGGGGTCGCCGAGCCGGCCCAAGAGTGCCGCAAGTGCGCAATGGCATCCCACTCCTACGACGCCCGGGTCGCCCGCACCCGTTGTGATCACCCAATGGTCGAGAACTACCGCGTGATGTGGAGGCCAACGGGCACGGCGGGCCGCCCATGCTGTTCAGGTTCAGGCAGGTCACCCCGCCAAGCACCTCGGCGCCGGCGGCAGCTCGGATAACGAGGCCGCCGTCCTGGAGGCACGTCGGCGCCGCCGGCAGGAACGGGCTCGGCGCTGGCCCGTCGAGCTTTCGAACGAGGCTCCCAACGGCGTCCAACAGTGCCTGGAAGCAGGTCAGGGTGTTTTCGTCGGGTCCGCCGGGGAGCCTTTTCGAGTGGGTCGGGCGTGCGCAGCCGGCGGTCGCGTCTTGGTCGGGTCGGGCGCGGGTGGCTTTGTGCTGAACGGTCGGCGTGGACCGGTGGAGATGGGCCCGGTCCCGGGGTCGCCGGCGGCCGGGAGCCCTGGGTTCCCCGGCGAGATGTGGGTGTTGCTCGGCGGGAAAGGCGCCGGCAACGGCGGAGCGGGAGGGCGGCTCGGTGAGGTCCGCCGGGGAGCCTTTTCGAGTGGGCCGGGCGTGCGCAGCCGGCGGTCGCGTCTTGGTCGGGTCGGGCGCGGGTGGCTTTGTGCTAAACGGTCGGCGTGGACCGGCGGAGATCGGCCCGGTCCCGGGGTCACCGGCGGCCGGGAGCCCTGGACTCCCCGGCGAGATGTGGGTGTTGCTCGCCGGGAAAGGCGCTGGCAACGGCGGAGCGGGAGGGTGCTTTCGTCGGGTCCGCCGGGGAGCCTTCCCGAGTGGGCCGGGCGTTCACGGCCGGCGGTCGCGCCTTGGTCGGGTCGGGCGCGGGTGGCTTTGTGCTAAACGGTCGGCGTGGGCTGGTGGAGATCGACCCGGTCCCGGGGTCACCGGCGGCCGGGAGCC